>NZ_JBFUPN010000022.1:0-158902 GCF_041355315.1 Mucilaginibacter sp. RCC_168 | reverse complement strand
GGAGCCGAAGTGGTGCAGTTATATGTAAGCGACCCGGTTTGTTCGGTATTGCGTCCAGAAAAAGAGCTTAAAGGGTTTAAAAAAGTATTTCTGCAACCAGGCGAAACAAAAACGGTAGAACTGGATGTAAAGGTTGCCGACCTGGCATTTTATGATGCATCAAAAAAGTCATGGAATGCGGAAGCCGGCGACTATGTTCTTCAATTAGGTAATTCATCACGCAATATTTCAAAAAAAGTAAAAATCCTGGTTAAATAAACTCATTTCAGAAGCCGTATGAGGTTTATGGAAATCTGTAAACTGGACATACAGGTTATCCGGAATACCGATAAACTCAGAAATAATTTTCAATGGGAATGCCCTGTTGATTTTATAAAATAAGTGTGAAAAACACAATAAATAATATTAAATTTCACGATGAAAAAGTTATTATCCATTTCAAGTTTGTGCCTGTTCCTATTCACTGCAACAAACTTAAAAGCGCAAAACCCTAAGCTTACGCTTGATTTAACTAAACCCGGTGCAAATGTAAGTCCGCAACTGTATGGGTTGATGACCGAAGAGATCAACCATTCATACGATGGAGGTTTGTATGCCGAGCTGATCAAAAACCGGATATTTAAGGACAACCCAAATACGCCGGAAGCATGGAGCGTAATCAAGGAAGGTGGTGCAAAGGCCACAATTCAATTAGTTGCCCCAAACCCCGACAATGTACCCATCGATCAGCGGCGCCATGCAATTAATGGCGCGTTAACTACGTGTTTGAGACTATTAGTGGATACAGGTGGCGGTCGGGCCGGTATTGCAAATGAGGGTTATTGGGGCATACCTGTTTTGCCTAATACAACTTATAACGCTTCTTTTTACATTAAGGGTACAGAAAGCAAGCCACTCCCCGGCCGCCCCTGGGATCCCAAACCTACAGTTGCTGTTCCGATAATTGCTGATAACACTGCCGGACCTATCACCGTAAGTATAGAAAGCAATGACGGTAAAACGGTATATGCTTCGGGGACTATTAATCTGGTAAAAAGTACCTTTTGGAAAAAATATGAACTTAAATTAACAACAAGCGCAGATGTTAAACCAACATCTGCCGCCCGTTTTGTTATTTCAACAAACCGTACTGGGGTTTATTATTTTAACCTCGTGTCTTTATTTCCACCAACTTATCATAACCGTCCAAATGGCAACCGGATTGATATAATGAAGTTACTGGCTGATATGAAGCCCCGTTTTTTACGTTTTCCCGGCGGTAATTTTCTTGAAGGTCCAAAATTGAACGATGCATTTCCGTGGAAGACTACTTTGGGGCCACTTGAGGGGCGGCCCGGCCATACCGGCTCATGGGGCTACCGTCCTTCTGATGGAATGGGCTTACTTGAATTTTTAGAATGGTGCGAAGACTTGAAAATGGAACCGCTGCTTGCCGTTTATGCTGGCTATTCACTCGACGAGGATCATGTGGACGCAGGTCCGCTTTTAAAGCCATATGTAGATGATGCGCTGGATGAAATTGAATATGTTACGGGAGACGTACACACGTACTGGGGCGCTAAGCGCGCGGCAGATGGGCACCCGGCGCCTTTTAAACTCAGCTATGTGGAGATTGGTAATGAAGACGGGTTTGACACGTCTGGCAGTTACGATGGACGTTTTGCCCAGTTTTATGATGGCATTAAAGCCAAATATCCAAACCTTCACTGTATTGCAAGCATCGGCGGTAAGGATTGGCTTGGGAGCAGGGGTAAATTAACCATCCGCAAGCCCGAAATTGTAGATGAACATTATTACCGTAATGCCTGGGGGATGGAAGAGGATGCGGCACATTATGATAACTACGACCGCAAAGGGTATAAAGTGTTTGTAGGTGAATGGGCAACAACGGAAGGCATGCCCACCACCACTTTGAATGCTGCCCTCGGTGATGCCGCGTGGATGACCGGTATGGAACGTAACTCAGACCTCGTTATCCGCTCATGCTACGCGCCTTTATTGGCAAATGTAAATAAGGCTACCGCAACCGCGCCGAAAGCATGGCAATGGGAGTCAAACCTGATAGGTTATGATGCATTGACAAGTTTTGGTTCACCATCGTATTATGTGCAAAAGATGTTTAACAGCTATATCGGCAATAAAGTGGTGCCTATAGCGGGCGCCAATATACCAACCCAAACGCGGCCTGCCACTAAGCAAGACAGCGCAGCGAACAAAATGCCCCAACCTATACCAGCCATGTTTTATGTAGCTACCCAGGACACCAAAACTGGAAAATTGTTTCTTAAAGTAGTAAATGTAACAGGAAAGCCGCAGCAGGTTGATATTGATTTTAAAGGGGCCGGAAATTTATCACCAGAGGGTATCCTGGTAGTAATAAAAGGTGATAAACCCGAAGATACGAACACAATTAGCGATCCGGTAAAAATAGTTCCGGTTACCTCCAAAATAAAAGTGGCCGGCGCTAAATTCACAAGGACTTTCGACCCATACTCAGTAAGCGTGCTTCAAATAAATACATTAACTAAATAATTAAAACCAGGTAAGAATATATCAGGACAAAAAAACAAATGCCAAAATGAGAAATGCGATTTACAGGTTATGGATGACGGCCTTAATTATCACACTTATAGCGCCGTGTTTATACGCGCAAAAAGCCACTAATCCTATTATTTATGCAGATGTTCCAGACATATCAATAGAACGTGTAGGCAATAGCTATTATATGAGCAGCACAACGATGCACATGAGTCCCGGTGTGCCAATTATGAAGTCGAACGACCTGGTGAACTGGAAGCTTGTGAATTATGCATACGATACTTTAGCAAATGTTGACGCATTAAATCTCACAAGTGGAAAAAACGCATATGGGGCGGGTTCGTGGGCAAGTTCTATTCGTTTCCATAATGGTACCTATTATGTAAGTACATTTTCTGCAAATACCAATAAAACGCACATTTACAGTACTAAAAATATCGAAAAAGGTCCGTGGAAAGCAAGGTCGTTTGCCCCCGACCTGGGTGATCACTCCTTGTTTTTTGATGATGACGGAAAAGCGTATATGATTAGCGGGAGCGGAGATTTAAGGTTAGTTGAATTAAAGGACGATCTTTCTGGCATAAAACCCGGCGGAACGGACAAAATTATCATTAAAAAAGCAAACGTGCCTTCGGGCGGTACCGGCCTCGGTCCGGAGGGCTCTCAGCTGTTTAAGATAAACGGCAAATATTACCTTTTCAATATTACATGGCCACCGGGCCACGTACGCACTGTTATCATACACCGGGCAGATAAAATCACCGGTCCGTACGAAGGACGAATTGGCCTTCAGGATCTGGGTGTGGCACAAGGTGGGTTGGTTGAAGCGCCAAATGGGGCCTGGTATGCTTATTTGTTCCGTGATTATGGCTCGGTGGGCCGTATTCCCTATTTGGTCCCTGTAAAATGGGTGGATGGATGGCCCGTTTTGGGCACCGGCGGCAAAGTGACCGATACACTCGACCTGCCGGCCGGTAAAGGTTTGATCCCGGGCATTGTTGCTTCGGACGAGTTTACCCGTAAAAAAGGCGAACGGGCATTACCGCTGGTTTGGCAATGGAACCATAACCCGGATAATAGCTTGTGGTCTGTTACCGCGCGGAAAGGGTATTTACGACTCACCACCGGCAGGATTGACACCAATTTCCTGACGGCACGGAATTCACTGACACAACGCACTATCGGCCCGGTATGCTCCGGGACAGTTTCGCTCGACGTTTCAAATATGAAAGATGGTGATTTTGCGGGTTTGGGACTTCTGCAAAAAAATTACGGATTGACAGGTGTCAAAATAACCGGAGATAGCAAAGCCGTCGTCATGATCAATGCAAGTACTGGAAAACCTGTAGAAGCACAAAAAATCCCCTTAAACCAAAAGGTAGTATACTTTAAGGCTGAATGCAATTTTACGAACAGAAAAGATGTGGCAGATTTTTTTTATAGCCTGGACGGGAAAACGTGGATACCATTGGGCACACAATTAAAAATGGCCTATACCTTCCCGCATTTCATGGGCTATCGTTTTGCTTTGTTTAATTATGCTACAAAAAACATAGGCGGTGCGGCCGACTTTGACTTTTTTCATATAACAGATTCCATTTCCCCGGAAAAATAAAGCCTATTAAATTAACTAACAACAATATCAGCGTTCACGCTATTTGAATAAAATAATGAAAATAAACAAACGGATATTATTAGTGTTTTTTACACTATTCTACTGTTTTCAAACATCCGGTTATGCCCAGGTAACTTTGGCAAAAGTGTTTGGCGATAATATGGTTTTGCAAAGAGGTATAAACATTCCTGTTTGGGGTAAAGCAACTCCGGGTTCTTTGATTGTTGCAACAATTGGTAAAGCAAATACAAAAGCAAAAACCGGTAAAGACGGCAAATGGATATTGCATTTGCCGAAGTTTAAGGCAGGTGGCCCTTATGATCTCCAAATTTCTGAATCAGGAAAGCCCTACTCTGCAATCAAATTAACGGGGATTCTCATCGGGGATGTATGGATAGCTTCGGGACAGTCCAATATGGAATGGCAGGTACAGCAAGCGCAGGATGCTCCGAATGAAATTGCTAAAGCAGATTTTCCTCAAATCCGCTTTCTTACTGTAGAACACGATATTAAACTTACTCCTCAATCTGATTTTTTAGCAGGTAAATGGAAACCATGCGACCCAAATAATGTAAAGCAGTTCTCTGCCGTGGCCTATTATTTTGCCCGTAAGATTCATAAAGAACAAAACGTACCAATCGGTATCATTCAAAGCACCTGGGGCGGAACGCCGGTACAGGCATGGACAAGCCGGGAAATGCAGCTTTCATCGCCTGCTACCAGGGCAAAAATGCTCGCAGGAGACACGCTGACTCAAAATAATGTTGTAAAAGATAGCCTGGATATGATCCGTTTTTGGGACATCGTTTATCATCCACAGAATAATGCTGATAAAACCGTTCCATCACCGCAATACGATGATTCTGGCTGGACTGCGGTTGATATGCCCAGGCTGGTTAAAGATTTTGGGATTGGAAAATATGAAGGGATGATGTGGTTACGCAAAAAAGTTGTGTTACCCGCATCTTTTGCAGGAAAACAATTGATATTGAATATTGGTCACCCTGAAATGAATTACTCGCTTTATTTTAATGGGGCCGAAATATGCAAAGCTATTTGGAATAGCAATCCAAAACAATCTTATACCATTCCGGCCGGCCTGGTTAAAAACGGGGAAAATACTATTGCTATAAGAATGGCTATGCTGTGGGGCGGTGGCGGATTGAACCCTCCGGCCGAAAATATTTATATTGCCGGTGAAGATGCTAAGACCTCTTTAGCAGGAAAATGGTTGTATAAAACAAATATTGAACCGGCCACTCCTAAAATTCACAATTATCAAAATTACCCCGCGGTACTATTTAATTCCATGATTAATCCGTTAATTCCTTTTGGGGTCAAAGGGTTTATCTGGTACCAGGGCGAGGCTAATGATACTGAAGCTTACCTCTATAGGAAATTATTCCCAATGCTGATCAACGACTGGAGACAACGCTGGCATCAAGGTAACCTTCCTTTTTTATATGTTCAGTTGGCAAACTTCAAAAAAGAAGATCCGCTTCCTGCTGAAAGCGAATGGGCTGAACTGAGAGAAGCACAAACACTAACACTGTCACAACCCAACACAGGCATGGCTTGCATAATAGATATTGGCGATGCCGGCAGTATTCATCCGACAAATAAGCAGGAGGTAGGACGCAGGCTGGGGCTGATAGCGGAAAAAAAAGTATATGGGAAAGACGTTATCGCCTCGGGGCCAATGTATAAAAACTTCGTTATTAAAGGGAAAGATATAATTATAGGGTTTAACGATACAGGCTCGGGGCTTGCAACCCGCGATACTGCTTCACTAAAAGGATTTGCGATTGCCGGAGATGATAAAAAATTCTATTGGGCATCGGCCAGGATCGAAGGTAATAAGGTGATAGTTAGTTCGGATAAGGTAAATATACCGGTAGCTGTACGTTACGGGTGGGCCGACAACCCCGTTTGTAACCTTGTTAACAAAGAAGGGTTGCCGGCCGTACCCTTCAGAACTGATGAATGGAAGGGAGTTACCCAAAAGTGATTGGGTTTACAAACTCCAAATAACGGGTTAAGGAAATAGCAAAAGTAGTCAATAGCATAACAGTAAAAATGCGTAAATGAGTAAAATAATGAACTTTATGGTGAACATTCTGGAAGGTTTGGCCGGTCTATTCTGTATTCTTTAGAGCACCAAGTTGGGTCAGCAATAAGAAAAGCTCGGTTAATCGTCAATTAATTAATATGGTCAAAGTGTGTTTCGGAATAATTTGTTTTCTATTCCGGAACGAGCTGGTCAATGGCTTCGGAATGTCCACATGAAGCTGCATTTCCGTAAAAGGACCTACCAGTTTGGTTCTTCTATAGTTCCTAAATATTCTGAAAGGTGATTGCTACTGTGAATATATTATTGTTATTTTCAGACTAATTACAAACCAACATATGAAACGAATTACCGCGCAGGCTTTGCGCAAAACCCGGATTTTTACGATCGGATTGTTTTTCAGCATACCGGCATATTCTCAATACATCGGTCAACATCAGCATATGGAGATGATTAAACCGAACATCACTGCCAAAGCTCAAAGTTTCAACTTGAATAATATTAAATTGTTAGACAGCCGTTTCAAAGATAATATGGAACGCGATGCCAACTGGATGTTAAGCATTAGTAACGCAAGCTTGTTGCATGCTTGGCGGTTAAATGCCGGTATCGCATCTAATGCTAAACCTCTTGGTGGATGGGAATCACCAAATTGTGAGTTACGTGGACATATTATGGGCCATATACTTTCGGGACTTGCGTTAATGTACGCTTCAACAGGTGAGATGGTTTACAAACAAAAAGCTGATTCGTTGGTGACAGCACTTGCGGAGTGCCAGCAGGTTTTGGATGAAGGTGGTTACCTAAGTGCTTTCCCAAAACAATTTATCAACCGGGCAATTAAGGGTGAGTGGGTGTGGGCACCCTGGTATACGATCCACAAAGTGATGGCAGGGCTGACTGATATGTATCTGTATGCAGGCAACAAGCAGGCTTTGGATATTGCAGAAAAGATGAGTGGATGGGCTTTTCATAAACTTGAGCCTTTAACACCTCAACAATTGGACACAATGGAGAAAACTGAGTTTGGCGGAATGAGTGAAGTTGCCTATAATTTGTATGCCATAACAGGGAACAAGAACGACAAAAGATTAGCAGAACTTTTTTATCATCACGCTATTCTTGACCCTTTAGCAAACAAGGAAGATAAATTGGCAGGGTTTCATGCTAATACTCAAATTCCTAAAATAATAGGTGCGGCGCGCGGATATGAACTTACACATGATGACACGCTAAAAACGATTGCTGAATTTTTTTGGCAGACGGTTATCGATCATCATACCTTTGCAACCGGCGGTAACAGCGATCAGGAATTTTTTTTTACGCCTGATCAAATCTCGAAACATATTACCGCCACTACCACCGAAACCTGCAATACCTACAATATGCTAAAACTGACGCGCCACTTGTTTACGTGGACGGCGGATGCAAAGTATGCAGATTATTATGAGCGTGCTTTATACAATCATATATTACCATCGCAGGAAGCGGGAACCGGTATGGTGACTTACTTACAATCCTTAAAGCCCGGTTTGTTCAAGACTTATAGTTCACACGACGACTCCTTTTGGTGTTGCGTTGGCACTGGTTTTGAAAATCATGCTAAATATGCAGAAGGTATTTATTACCATACGGATAATGGCATTTATGTTAATCTGTTTATCCCATCGGAATTGAACTGGGGCGAGAAAGGTTTTAAAATCGTTCAACAAACCAGCTATCCCGAAGAAAGTGTGACTAACCTTACCGTAAAGGAAGCGCCACCGCGGATTCCATTTTCGTTATATATCCGATATCCGCATTGGGCAATGTCAGGTGCTAAGATTACAGTAAATGGTAAAATGGTTAAGATATCAGAAAAACCCGGAAGTTATATTGAGTTAAAAAGAGTATGGAAAACCGGTGATAAAGTGGTTGTTAATTTTCCAATGTCATTGCGATTGATCCCAGCGAATGATAATGCAAAGGTGGCCGCAATCGCTTATGGCCCACTATTGCTGGCGGGGGATATGGGCACCGACGGAATAAACCCGCCTGCACCTTTTGCTAAGGACCAGCTGGAATTTGTAAAATATAATATTCCTGAAGATGTTATCAGTTCGCTAACCGTAAAAAAACGGAAATTGACTGAGTGGCTAACACCATTGGCGGGGAAGCAGCTTACATTCGAAACGAAAGACGTGGGAGCCAGGCCCATTACTATGATTCCCTATTACCAGATTGATAAACAGCGTTACGTACTTTATTGGAATTTGAAATGACCGAACTACAATTATGAAAAGCCGGTCTCTCACTTTACATTTGCCTGAAATGACAAACAGAAAGAGCTTACCATATCTCTATTTACATTCCTCATTCACCGGTAAAGCAAAGATAGCCCATGCCTCGATAAAATGTCTTGGCTACCAACGACTGACGAATAGTAGATAAAGCTGAATTTACGGTACCTTATGCACCTGGTCGGCTTAAAGCAGTTGATGTGGTTGATGGGAACAGCTGTCAAAGGTTAATAATTTATAAAGGATTATGAAAAAATATCAAAAATACGCGGTGCTGGTGCTATGTTTTTTGTTTTGCCTGTCAATATCATCAACAAAAGCACAGCAAACACAATATCAATATTTGTCTGGTACAAACAAGGACCACACTGTCGACTGGGATTTTTATATCAATACCGGTCAAAAAAGTGGTTCATGGAGTAAGATAGCTGTCCCTTCAAACTGGGAGCAGCAGGGCTTTGGTACTTATAATTATTATAAAGACACACAAAACCCCCAGGAGCAGGGAAAGTATAAATATCATTTTAAAGTACCGGCATCAGTAGCTGCCAAAAATGTTTTTATAGTTTTTGAAGCCTCCATGACCGAAACTGAAGTTAAGATAAATGGAAAGCTTGCGGGTCCTATACATCAAGGTGGCTTTTACCGGTTTAAATATGATGTTACCAAATTGCTAAATTATAACGGTGATAATTTATTGGAAGTAACTGTTAGCAAAAGATCAACTAATGAATCTATTAATCAGGCTGAGCGTAAAGCTGATTTTTGGTTATTCGGCGGTATTTTCAGGCCCGTTTACCTTGAAATAGTCCCCAAAACATATATCGACAGGTTAGCTATTGATGCCAAAGCAAACGGCTCTTTAACGCTTGATGTATATACCGCGAATGCAAACAGCGGCCATATTATAAAAGCACAGGTACAAAAGCTTAACGGGCAACCTTTGGGTTTACCTTTCAGTATGAAAGTTGCCAGCAACGAACAGAAAACAACACTGCAGCAGCAGGTCAACAATATTTTACCCTGGAACCCAGAGTCGCCAAATTTATATAACCTCGTAGTATCAGTTAATAGTCCAAAAGGTGTAGTGCATGTGATAAAACAACGTTTTGGTTTCCGTACCGCGGAGTTAAGATTACTGGACGGTTTTTATGTAAACGGCAAAAAAGTTGTTTTTAAAGGTGTATGCCGGCATAGTGAATGGCCGGAGTCTGGTCGTACGTTAAGTAAGGATATCAGCCTGATGGATGTTAAGCTGATGAAAGAAATGAACATGAACGCCGTAAGGATGTCGCATTATCCACCCGATCAGCATTTTCTGGATGTTTGTGATTCGCTCGGCCTTTTTGTATTGGACGAATTAACCGGCTGGCAAGCCAAATATGATACCGAAGTTGGGAAAAAGTTGGTAAAAGAACTGGTGGTAAGAGATGTAAACCATCCATCTATCGTGATATGGGATAATGGAAACGAAGGAGGCTGGAATACGGATCTGGATACGGAATTTGCTAAATATGACCCTCAGCATCGCCTCGTGATTCATCCCTGGGAAAAATTTAATGGAACAGATACCAAACACTATCCCGATTATAATTATGTAAGTAATTCAGTTTTATATGGTAAGGAGGTGTTTTTTCCAACTGAATTTATGCACGGTTTATATGATGGCGGGCAGGGTGCAGGATTAGACGATTTTTGGAATCTGATGCGCAAACATCCGTATTTCGGCGGCGGGTTTTTATGGTCATTTCATGACGAAGGGGTGGCACGTACAGACAGGAATGGGCAAATAGACATACAGGGTAATGCCGCACCTGATGGCATATTAGGCCCACATCGTGAAAAAGAAGGCAGCTTTTATACGATCAAAGAAATCTGGTCGCCGGTGGTGATTGAAAAAACTTTTATTCCAGAAATATTTGATGGTAAATTGGAGGTAGAGAACCGGTATATTTATACCAACCTCAATAAATGCTCTTTTAAATGGAAACTGGTATCCTTACCCTTACCTGGGAGTAGTGATCTCCAGGGTAAGACTGCAGCATCCGGAACGGTTGCACCTATAAATCTTGAACCGGGGAGCAAGGGATTTTTAAAACTAAATTTACCTGCAAATAGAGCAAACAGTGATGTATTGTACTTAACTGCCATTGGCCCTGATAACAAAGAGATCTTTACCTGGAGCTGGCCATTAAAATCACCGGTAAAGGTAATAGATAAATTTGTTGCACAAACAGTTGGTAAACCGGTAGCCAATGAACAGGGGGGGAGTCTGGAGATTAAAGCCAATGGCATCAGTTATTATTTTGATACACAAACAGGCTATCTTCAAAAGGTAATTACTCCAAAGTCAACCATTGATTTAAAAGACGGACCTGCTTTAGCCGGTGCAAAACATATCCTTAAACAATTCAAACATTATATGGTAGGCGATGATGAAATAGTAGAACCAGTATATGAAGGAAGCCCGCGTCTTTACATAAAATGGACATTCAGCGCCGGCAAACCAGCAAAGCTTGATTATCAGTTTGATGAAAAGGGCGAATTTGATTTTTCTGGTATTACCTTTAATTATCCGGAAGACCAGATAACCGGGATGAAGTGGGAGGGGCGCGGCCCATATCATGTTTGGAAAAACAGGTTGAAGGGACAGCAGTTTGGCATTTGGCACAAAGCTTATAATAATACCATAACTGGCGAAAGTTGGAACTATCCCGAATTTAAAGGCTACCATGCCGAAGTATATTGGGTAACTGTTGAAAGTAAGCAAGCTCCATTTACCGTGTATACTAACCAAAAAGGTATGTATTTACAAATGTTGAAACCGGCAAAAGCTGCAGGTTCAGGAAATGATAATACTGATCCACCTTTTCCGGAAGGTAACCTGGGATTCCTCCATACCATAAGTCCAATTGGAACAAAATTTCAGACTGCCAATAAACTAGGTCCGCAAAGTCAAAAAAATGTTGCTCTGAATTATTCGCCGGTAACGGGTAGTTTATGGTTCGATTTTCAGTAGAAGATGATTGTCGAATAAAAATGGAATACTTTAGTAATAGATTTTCATTAAATAATAGAATGCCTTATTGGATAGACAATTTCATTTGAAATGATTGAGGTTTATCTTTTTTCAGGACATGTAACGAACAATAACTATTCGTTTGTGGTAATAAAGCATAAATCCTTTGAAGTAACTATAATTTTCTACCCAGACTTGGCGGTTTATTTGCGACTCTTAATCAGAGCCTCTTGGGGCCGAATTCAACCTCAATAACAAAAGCGACCTTAGTAATACAGTTAAGGTCGCTTTTGTTTTTAGCTGTTTTCATGAAGCTTGTATAAGAGCCACTTGTATAGTTATAAGAAATACAGGGGAAGCAAGGTGAAGTTATATAGATGTTATAGCGTGGCGCTCTTTTCAACAATAACGTTTCTTGCAGACATGGAAGTAGTTCCTGTTGGACCAGGCGTCCCTGACGAGCCTTCCATCTGATAGTCAATAATAATGTTCAAGCCCTTACCAACAAAATTGGCCCCAGTTTGCGTACTTTTTAATGAACCATCGATCCAGTATTCTATCGAAACATCGGTTGCATTGGTTTTTGTCATGTATACCGAGTAGGTGTGCCAACTGGCCGGGTTGGATATTGTTGTACCTATACTTGACCAGCCACCGCTGGCATTTTTGTAGGTATTTGTCCAACACGTTGTACTTCCTTTAAATTCCATAAAATCGCTTTCTGGCGGCCAGCTGGTAGACCCTGTTACCCAAAACGCAGGCCATGTGCCCGTTTGCGAAGGGCATTGAAACTCTCCCTTAAAGTGCCATTTAGGCCATGAATCATCAACAACGGGTACTGTTTTAGCATAAATAGTGCCCGAATAATAATGAATGGCGAGGTAAGGGGATGACGAACTGTTACCAACACTGCCGCTGGGAGAGCTGGTTAAAGTAAGTACGCCCCCTGATACCGAGATGTTTTCGGCACGCATACGGGCTGATCCATTATGATCTGATCCCCAGGGATACAAATTGTTCCAATAGGTACTAAAGGAGCTAAATGAATTAGCCGGAATAACATTTACCCACGAAACGGCATTCGTTTTTAAAGTGGATGAAGATTGATCGGCATTTAGAATCTGCTGTTTAGCTTCTTTTTTGCATGCCAGCAATGCGACAAACAAAGACAACGCGGTAAGCATGTGAATTGATTTTTTCATAAATAAGATTTTTTTTAGGTTAATTTGTTTGCTTCTCCAGTATTCCTTATTAATTGGTGTGACAAATGAAGTATAAAAAAGTCGACCTAAGCGGGGGCAAATCAGCCTTTTATAGGGGTGAGTTTATGGAGACTTTAAGTTTACAACCCAAGAACAAAGTTAATCGAGATAATATATGAGAATATAATCATCCCAGTATTTAATAAATTTGATTGACCAATTATTTACTGAGGTGAAATGTTTTATCGGGCAAAATTTATATTGAAGAGCGGAATATTCATTTGTGCCTGTTTTATTTTTTTATGCTATTCGGCCCTGGCGATAGGAACTAATCAATCTATCAGGTATTTAGGTATTGAGAATGGCTTATCGAACAATGCTGTTACCTGCATTTATCAGGATCGATATGGGTTTATGTGGATGGGTACTTATGACGGATTGAACCGGTATGACGGTGATCAGTTTAAGATTTTCAGAAATATATGGGGAAATACCAGGTCATTAACCAATAATCATATTACTGCCGTTGGCGGCACCGGTGATAAAATATTAATTGGGACACAAAGGGGACTTGTGTACTATAATTATACTGATGCTTATTTTTATCCTGAATATTATCAGCCAGGGTCGGGAACTCAAAAATTAAAAATAACAACTAATATAAATGCAGTGATTACAGATAATGCTGGTCATGTTTATGTTGCTGCTGACGAAATGGGGTTGCTGGTTTATAGTAAAAAACTGAATTTATACCAGCAGGTTGCTCTAAATAAAAAGTATAATTATAATATACAAGCTCTCGCATTAGCCAATAAAGGTCTATGGCTCTTTGTAAAGGATGTTGGGTTATGCCTGTATGATATACAAAAAAATAGCATTACTGAATTTAGCGGGCAACTCCAATTTGCCAGTTGCCTGATCGATGACGGACATAATCATATTTGGATAGGAACTGAAAACGGGCTATATATCTGTAATATCAATACCCGGAAAATTAACAGGTTTAACTCGGCCTACAGTAAACTTACGAATGATAACATCTTCAATTTAAGCCTGGATGAAAAAGCAAATTTATGGATAGCTACTAATGGTGGTGGGGTAAATATTTTAAATACCAATACCAATAAGCTAACCTATATAATAACCGGCGAAGAAAAGGGATCTTTACGTAGTGGTGCTATAAACGCGGTTTATCAGGATAAGGAATCAAGAAAGTGGATAGCAACACTACGCGGAGGGGTTAATATAGTAGATCCTGAAAATAAGCCTTTTGATCGATATAGCCATGATCCTTTTAATAAAAATACAGTCATTAATGATTTTATACTTTCATTTTGCGAAGATGAATTAGATAATATCTGGATCGGAACAGATGGAGGAGGGTTAAGTTATTGGAACACCAAGAATAACACCTATACCCACTACATACACAATCAGCAGCGGGGCGCATTAAGCGGCAATTTTATTGTCAGTATCATTAAAACCTATGATAATAATATCTGGGTGGCCACATTTTGCGGCGGGATTGATTTATTTAACAAATCCACGGGGCATTTTAAACACTATGCCTGTTATAATACTTATACTAAAAGAGCTGATAAAAACCTATGGAAGTTATATGAAGATTCGCACCACCATTTGTGGGCCGGAACAACACGGGGGGGAGCCTTGTATTTGTACAATAACAAAAGGGACAGGTTTGAACTGTTTGATAAAAACCTGGTTGATATACATTCGTTATATGAAGATCTGGAGGGAAGGCTTTGGGCCGGTGATTATACCCATTTAATTAAGATTGATACTCAAAATAAAAAGCATCAATATTTTACTATTGGATACGCCATACGATCAATCACGGAGGATAAATCACATCATTTATGGATTGGAACAGAAGGTGGCGGACTTTTATTATATAACCCTGACCACAATACCTACAAAAGATATACGCAAATTAATGGCCTGCCCAGCAACTCCATACTTAATATGCTGGTTGATGATAAAAACAATTTGTGGTGCAGTACCTACAATGGATTAACGCAGTATTCGCCCCAGAACAACAAGTTTACCAACTTTAATGTATCAGATGGTTTGCAGAGCCATCAGTTTAATTACAATGCCGCTTTAAAACTTCAATCGGGCAAAATGCTTTTTGGCGGTATTAACGGTTTTAATCTTTTTAATCCGGATAGCATTCAGATCGGAAGCCATCAGCCCGGTCTCCGTTTAACCGGGTTGAAAATAAATAACATTGATGTTGAGGGCAATAGTTCACATACAGGATATCAGCCCATAGTTAATCTCCAAAAAATTATACTACCCTATGACCAGGCAACTTTAACGATTGATTATACAGCGCTTGAATACTCATTTCCTGATAAAATTGATTACGCTTATTATCTGGAAGGATGGGATCATGGTTGGAATTATGTAGGCAAAATCAAAACGGCATATTATACCCGTTTAAATGAAGGAGATTATATACTTAGAATTAAAGCAACCGATACTAAAGGGCATTGGACGGCCAAACAACTGATAATTAAGGTAACCGTTATGCCGCCATGGTACCGGACATGGTGGGCCTATATATTGTATGCATTTATTATTTCGGCAATTGTATATGTATTCAAGACATACCGCGTAAGACAGGCAAAACTTCAATTTGAAATTGAGATTGCCAACCTCAGGGTGGAAAA
This sequence comes from Mucilaginibacter sp. RCC_168, assembly GCF_041355315.1. NCBI lineage: Bacteria > Pseudomonadati > Bacteroidota > Sphingobacteriia > Sphingobacteriales > Sphingobacteriaceae > Mucilaginibacter > Mucilaginibacter sp. RCC_168. The sequence continues at coordinate 143,488 of NZ_JBFUPN010000022.1, read as the reverse complement.
AGAAAAAGAGCTTAATGAAAAGAAACTTTCATTTTTTACAAACGTTTCGCACGAGTTCAGAACACCGCTAACTTTAATTATTAGTCCCATTAAAGATCTGCTGAATCAAAATAAAGGCAATGCCGATGAGTTGAATATTATTTACAGCAATGCCCGCCGCCTGCTTGGTTTGGTTGATCACCTGCTGCTTTTCAGAAAAACAGAGAGTGAAAACACACAGCTGAAAGTAAGTAAATTAAACTTTGTAAATTTATGTAATGAGGTATTTGCCTGCTTTATTCATCAGGCCCGGATCAAAAAGATAAATTATACCGTTCACAGCTCCTGTGACCAGATCGATGTATACGCCGATCTTGAAAAAATAGAAACTGCCCTGTTTAACCTGATATCTAATGCTATTAAGTTTACACCCGACTGTGGAGTCATCAATATTATAATTCAGGAAGACGAGGAGCAGGTATATTTTAAAATCACAGATAACGGCATTGGTATAAATACAGATATAGGCGATAAATTATTTGATAAATTTTATCAGATCAAAGATAAAAACTACTTCAGAACGGGTTTTGGCATAGGTTTATACCTGGTAAAGGTTTTTATTGAAATTCATCAAGGCAATATCAGCTATTCAAACAATGTAACTGGCGGAACCACTTTTGTATTGAGTTTACCAAAAGGAAAAAAGCATTTTGCTACTGAGCAGTTGGTTGAAGATATTACGCCTGATTATACTTATGTTAATGAATTTATTGATCATGATAATAAAGACGCCATTGTTCAGGAGGAAGGAATTAATAAGCTTGAATTATTCATTTCAGACAAGCATTCTGTTATCATTATTGATGATAATGATCAGATGAGAAGCTATATCAGGAAGATATTTATACCTGATTATACTGTTTTTGAAGCTGATAATGGTACAGTTGGTTTTGATCTGATAAAAAAGCATGTCCCGGATGTGGTCATTAGCGATATTGTGATGGATGGTATAGATGGGTTAGAATTATGTAAGATGGTAAAGGAAGACCCGGCCATTAATCATATTCCAGTTATTCTGTTAACCGGTAATGCTACCCCTGATATTATGATGAAAAGTATAGAGGAGGGGGCAATTGACTTTTTGCGAAAACCATTTGAAAAAGAGTTGCTTATAGCCCGTGTCAAAAGTGTTTTACGGAGCAAGACCGAGCTGCAAAAGTATTTTTATAAAGAAATTACTCAAAAAAATGCAACGCTGCAGATATCTCAGGAGCATAAGGACTTCTTAAACAATTGTATCGCTGTTATTGAACAGAATTTTACAGACGAGCTTTTTGATGTTGATGTATTGGCAAAAGAAATGAGTATAAGTTATTCAACACTTTTTAAAAGAATTAAAAGCATTACCGGGCAATCTGTTAATAATTTTATCAGGGTTGTGCGCCTGCGTAAAGCCGCTGAGCTTTTGATCCATACCAATTGTAATGTTAACGAAGCAGCCTTTCAGGTTGGGTTTAGCGATATGAAATATTTTCGCGAACAATTTAACAAACAGTTTTGTGTAAACCCTTCTGAGTTTATAAAAAAACACAGGGCAAATTTTCAAACCTCTTACCGGATGTGTGAATTTGTTAAGGAAAACCCAGTCAAATAATTAATGGTTATTCTGCTGCCTAACGTTTATTGGTTTTGATGGATAGCAGAGACTATGACAATAAAAAATAAAGGTTCTTTTAACACTTATTTTTCTCGAATTCTCATCAAAAAGGCTAAAAATGCTTAAAACAGGTATTTTAACCCCCACAATTTATAGTTTTACCCCCCTCGCACAACGGTAAATAACGCTTATTTAGTTTTAACCAGTTAGTAATAGTATCAGCTTTTACTGTTCTTCTTAAACAATAATAAACTAACCATCAGCATGAAACATTCAAAAACCAGTAACTGGATTTTGACCTGTAGGATATTAAATCTGTCAGGTTAACACTTATTTATTCTCCTAATTATTATTAAACTTATTTAACCCTAAAAATTATGAAAATAAAATTTACTTATTTAACTCGTTACACCATGTGGTTATTGATGATAATGCTCACGAGCATAAGTCAGTTAACCTATGCGCAAACAAAAATTAATGTTAAAGGCATTGTAAAAGATGTTTCAGGCAATATATTGCCTGGCGCTACCATTAAGGTAGCTGGTACAGCGCAAGCTACCGTTACCGATGTAAATGGTGTTTTTAAGATCGAAGTAAACGATGGCGCCACACTAAACATATCCTTTGTAAGTATGGTTACCAAAACCGTACAGGTTAATAAAGACCATGCCTTAATAAACATAGTACTTGAAGATAAAGATAAGCAGCTGAATGAAGTAGTAGTAGTAGGTTATGGTACCCAAAAACGCTCAGATGTAACAGGTTCAGTGGTGTCAGTGCCCAAAGCGCGTTTATCGCAATTGCCGGTTACCAATGTGTTGCAGGCACTTGAGGGTGCCGTTGCAGGTGTAAGCGTAACAACTACTTCATCTGTACCGGGTAGCTCTCCCTCGGCTATTGTGAGGGGGCAAAACTCCATTAACGCAGGTACTGGTCCGTATGTGGTGGTTGATGGTATCCCGCTTAGTAAAACCGGTGGTTCGCTTAATGATATTAATCCTAATGATATTGCCTCCATGGAAATCTTGAAAGATGCATCGGCAGTAGCCATCTATGGTACTAATGGTTCAAACGGAGTAATACTGATTACCACAAAAAGAGGAACCAGTGGTAAACCTGTGATTCGTTATAACGCTTATGCAGGTGTTGAGAACATAGCACATATTCTGGAACCACGTGATCCGGCTTCGTACATTCAAAAATATGCAGATTACATGTCGCAAACCGGCCAAAAACAAACAAGCCCGGTTCCTAATAGTTCTGAACTTCCTAATTACCAGGCCGGTCGTACCATAGACTGGGTGAAAGCAGTAACTCAGCAAGGCGTTATGCAGGATCATAACCTAAGCATATCAGGTGGTAACCCCGATGTTAAATATTTTGTTTCTGGTGATTATATGAAGCAGAAAGGTGTAATACAAGGCTATCAATATAACCGTATAAGCATTCGCTCAAATCTCGATGTTAATGTTACCGATTTTTTAACCGTAGGTACATCTGCTTTTTTTACCAATAATAATTATGATGGTGGTCGGGCTAATTTATTGTTCGCTACTGCTATGAGCCCTTATGGTAATAAGTATAATGCCGACGGTACCTATGCAATTTACCCCATGAATCCGGAGCTGTTATATACTAACCCGTTATTGGGACTTGTTACTGATCAGGTTAACCGCAGTATAAACCTTAATGGGAATGCTTATGCCGAGCTGAAATTTGGGGGTATACTCAAAGGGTTAAAATATCGTGTAAATGCAGGCTACTCTTATTTACCAACGCGTATTGACAGTTATAGCGGCCGCCTTGCCAATACCCCGCTTGGTTATGCTACTGCAACCAGCTCAGAAACCAATTCATATACTATTGAAAACCTCTTGTATTATAATAAGGATATAGGGAAACATCATTTTGATCTTACCGGCCTTTACAGCGCCCAGCGAAGGCGGTATTTTATTTCAAGTTTTGCCGGAAGTGGTTATGTAAATGATCTGTTGTCATTTAATAATATTGGAGCCGGGGCTACCATATCAGCTTTGAATATTCCAGGCACATCAGTTTCTGGAACTTATTCAGATCGATATGCACTTAATTCACAAATGGGGCGCATAAATTATTCGTATAACAGCCGTTATCTTTTCACTTTTACCGCTCGCAGAGATGGCTCATCTGTATTTGGCGCTAATACAACAAAATATGGTTGGTTTCCTTCGGCAGCTTTGGGCTGGAATATAAGCCAGGAAGATTTTCTGAAAAGCTCAACTGTTATCAATAGCTTAAAATTAAGGGCATCTTATGGTAAAACAGGTAATGAAGCCATCAGCGTTTACCAAACTATTACTACTGATGGTGCTGTTAAATCTCCGTTCAATGGTGTTGGGGTCACAGGTATACAAGCAAGTAACCTGGGTAACCCCAATTTGCATTGGGAAACAACTGTTGGTACTAATATCGGGGTCGATTATTCGTTATTTAACAACCGAATAAGTGGCTCGGTTGATGCCTACAGTACGCGTACATCCGGTTTATTGCTGCAAAGGAGCCTGCCCCTTATAACCGGCTATTCAAGAATATTGGATAATATAGGTAAGGTGGCTAATAAAGGTATTGAGGTTACGCTTACTACCCGTAATATAACCGGGAGTGATTTCCGTTGGGAAAGTAACATTGTGTACGCAATTAATCGTAATAAAATTGTTGACCTATATGGTGACGGTAAGGACGATTTGGGTAACCGGTGGTTTATCGGACAGCCAATCAACGTGATATATGATTACAAGATGACAGGTGTTTGGCAAACAGGTGAGGATGCATCTAAACAAGATCCCGGCGCAAAACCTGGCGATTTAAAGTTTGCAGATACTAACGGTGATGGTAAAATCACAGCGGATGACAGAGTAATACAAGGCCAAACCGCACCTAAATGGACTGGCGGTTTAACCAATACATTTCATTATAAGCAGTTTAACCTGAGTGTATTCATTCAAACCGCCCAGGGCCAGATGAGAAATAATGCCGACCTGAACTATGCAGATGAATCAGGCAGAAGAAATACCCCTGCTGAAATAGGTTACTGGACACCTACCAATGGCAATAACTCATTTCAGGCATTGTCGTATACTAATACGCGTGGATATGGTTACCCGCGCGATGCCAGTTATACCCGTATAAAAGATGTAACCTTTAGTTATGTAGTTCCGCAAAAACTATTGGATAAAGCACACCTGGCCAGTTTAACTTTTTATGCAAGCGGTCGTAACCTGTACACCTTTACCAAATGGATAGGCTGGGATCCTGAGCAAACCTTTTACACAAGAGGAACATCAAATTCATCAGCCAATCAACAAGCTTATGCCTCCGATTGGACCAATAACTATCCTGTAACACGCACATTTGTTTTAGGTGTAAATATTTCATTAAAATAAACTGATAATTATAAAGACATGAAAAAGTATTCAACAATATTGGTTTCAGTATCAGTGCTTATTATTGCATTTGCGTCCTGTAAAAAAAACTACCTGGATGAAAAACCATATTCCTCATATACGCCGCTAACACTTACAGATTCACTTGGGTTTGAAGCCTCTGTTGTTGGTCTGTATAACTACGAAAGCACAATTTTAACTTATTCAAGTTCACAAGGGTGGCCAAGTGTATGGCAGGTAGGTACCGATGTGGCCAACGCTACCGCCAACCAGCAAGGCATCGAAGTACCTTATTACAATTATGCCCAACTAACATCAACTGATGGAGCTGCCTCTTATATATGGGGCAAATATTATTCAATGATAAATAATGCCAATATTATTGTTGACGGTGTGGAAAGCCCCTCAACAACTAAAATAAGCCAGGTAGGTAAAAACGCTTTTGCTGCTGAGGCTAAATTTTTCAGGGCTTATGCTTACAACAACCTGGCGACACTTTTTGGCAAAGTACCGCTGATTATACATACCATTACCGCCCCCAAAACAGATTTTGTACGTACATCTCTTGACGATGTAAATGCACAAATCGTAAACGATCTTACCTTTGCCATTAGTAATCTGGCTGACCTAACAGCGGGTACAGGTAAATTAAACTCGCAGGGTAAACCTGTTGGCCGTGCCAACAAGTATATGGCGATGCAGCTGCTTGCCGAAGTTTATTTACGCATGGGTAAAAATGATCTTGCCGAACAGCAGGCACAGGCTGTTATTAACAGCGGTAAATTTAGCCTGATCAAAGCTCGGTATGGTGTGAGGGCAGGCGGAGCAGGTGATTATTATTCTGATATGTTTGTTTACGGTAACGAAAGGCGCGCCCAGGGAAATACAGAAGCTATTTGGGTGCTTGAGCAGGAAAATCCAAGCACGGTAGTAGGGGGTAATACTGATGCCGCGCAACAGCGCCGGGTATGGGGAGCAGCCTATTACAATATCAGCGGACTGGTTATTTCCGATACTTTAGGTGGCCGTAGTATTGCCCGGCTCAGGTTAAGTAACTGGGTGTTATATGGACTTTATCCAGCAGGCGACATTCGTAACTCGCAGTACAGTATACGCCGCCGGTATTACTATAATGATGTTACCAAGCCGGATATTTACGGCAAACAAGTGCCGTTTACCGGTCCGGATACCCTGTATAAAATATGTCCGAGCACAACAAAATGGGGCGCTTTTGATCCTAATGATGTTTTTGGGTATGCTATGATCAAGGATTTTATGATGATGCGTTTAGGCGAAACCTACCTGCTATTGGCCGAAGCTCAGGTAAAACAAGGTAAAACCGCCGACGCTGCAACATCAATAAATGTATTGAGAACAAGGGCAAATGCTCCACAGGTTACATCTGACCAAATGACCCTTAATTTTGTGTTGGATGAGCGTGCCCGGGAACTGATTGCTGAAGAAAACCGCCGGATGACACTAATGCGAACAGGTACTTTGGTTGAACGCTCCCTGCGTCTTAATTCAAATGATGCACAGCATCCAACAACAGGTTTGGCAACTAAAAACTTACTCTTGCCTATTCCGTTGTCAGAAATTCAATTAAATAAGGATGCCGTTTTAGAGCAGAATCCTGGTTATTAATTTTTTTAATAAATAAGGGTTTACAGGTAAGCCCTTATTTATTACTTTAAACCTGTATAATATAGTTTTATTGATCAGGCTTTGACTATACGTAAATACTGTTTACTTTTTTTATTTACTGTGTACTGCCTGGCAATGCATGGCTTATTTCGGTTAAATCCAAAACAATTCATTTGAATAGGTTTGTGTTATCTAAGGTATAAATAAAAAACAGGTGGTCGGATAGGTAATGAGAACTTTGGCTTTAGGACGAGTTATTCCGGGTATAATTAATGAAAAAACCCTGTAAATCAACGATTTGCAGGGTTTGTCATAGTTGAAAGCTACTGTTTTGTGCGCCCACCTGGGCTCGAACCAGGGACCAAAAGATTATGAGTCTTCTACTCTAACCGACTGAGCTATAGGCGCGGTTATTTGTTTTTGTTTGCGGGTGCAATTTTACATATTTGCCGTCAAATTACAAAACGCTTTTATGGAAAACATTAAAAATATCATTTTTGATTATGGTAACGTTATATTTAGTCTTGACTTTTTGAAGGGCCAGGCAGCCTGGAAAGAGTTGGGTATCAATAATGCCGCTGATTTTTTTGGGCATAAACAACAGGATGAAATTTTTGATAAATTTGACAGGGGAGAGGTCACTGCTGATCAATTCAGAGACTATATCAGGCAAAAAACAAGTAATTATCAGCTTACCAATGATCAAATTGACGCTGCCTGGAACAGCATGTTGCTCGGAATTGAAGCAGGCAACCATGAATTGTTATTGAGTTTAAAAGATAAGTATCGCACATTTTTGTTAAGTAATATCAATGAGATCCATTACGAATACATTATGAACTATCTGAAAACTGATTTCGGATTTGATGGTAATGATCACATTTTTGAAAAAGCTTACTACTCTCACTTAACAGGTAAACGTAAGCCTGAACCAGCAATTTTTGAATTAGTATTAAAAGAAAATGATCTTAACCCTTCCGAAACACTGTTTATTGATGATAGCCCCCAACATTTGGCAGTTGCGCAAAAGCTGGGGATACAAACCTTTTTAATGACGGTCCCGGATACTTTACAACAGTTTTTTAAAAGAGAGAAGCTATAAACAGTTTAGTTTTGCTTGCCAATAGTGTTTAGTATCAACTCAATAAAATGATCCATTATATTAAGCGGATCGTTGCTGAACTGATTTGTTGAACGGTTGGCAAGAATCACATTAAATGAAAGCGCCTGGTGACCCAAACAAGCGGCAAGGCCATATATTCCCGCGGTTTCCATTTCCAGGTTAGTAATTTGCGAGCCATCAGAACCCTTGAAGGATGAAAGTATAGATAGCAGGTTAGGTGTAGATGATTTTGCGCGTACTTGTCGGCCCTGTGGCGAATAAAACCCTGGAGCGGTAAGCGTTATACCCCGCGAAGCTATGTTTCCAAATTGTTTGAGCAGTTTTTCTCCTGCGGGGGCATAATAGGGTTTAAGATCGAAGTGGGCCGTAATGGCTTCATGAAATGCCTGTAAAAGTTGTTCGTCGTGATCACTTAGCTGGTATTCATAAAAATGCATAAGCGCGTCTAAGCCAAAGGCACCAGACGATATCAGCAGGCTATCAATGGGAATATCAGGTTGTACTGCGCCGGAAGTACCAATGCGAATAATGTCGATACTGCGAAGCTGTGGATGGAGTAAACGCGTATTCAGATCGATATTTACAAGAGCGTCCAGTTCATTTAGCACGATGTCTATATTATCAGTGCCTATGCCTGTTGAAATAACCGAAATCCGTTTACTATCAATGCTGCCGGTATGCGTAATAAATTCGCGTTTGCCTTTTTTTAATTCTATATGATCAAAAAAACGACTAATCCTGGGCACCCGGTCAGGGTCGCCAACTAAAATAATAGTGTCGCTTATATCTTCTGGGAGCAGGTTTAAATGATAAATGCTGCCATCGTCATTTAAAATAAGATCGGTTGATGAAATTCTTTCCAAGTGATTTGTTATTGGGTGATATAAATTAAGCAAATAAAACTAATAGGGGCTTTTGTGGTATTGACTGAGATAAATATAATTGTTTAATTTTTATCCATAACCTTTAGTTTATTATCATTGTTAACGAACAGTTAATCTAAATGAAATATCTGAGAAGCAATTTTGACACAATTTTTAACTTTGATTATAACTACTAAATTCAACTCCATAATATCATAAATATGAAAACCCTTTTAAGTGTACTTTTGATACTGATTTTGCCTCTGCGCCAGTGGAGTGATGGTGATGACAATATACCTATGAATAAAATACAGGTGATTGGATCTCATAACAGCTATAAAGAAGCCATATATCCTACCTTATTTAAAGCTTTTCAACAACAAAATCCCGAAGCTGCAGAAAAGATCGATTACGAGCATATTGGTTTATCAGATCAATTGAATATGGGATTGTTAAATTTAGAAATTGATGTTTATGCCGATTCAAAAGGAGGGAAGTATGCACATCCAAAAGGTTTGGATTGGGTGAAAGATCAACCCCCATTTGATCCCGAAGGTGAAATGAAGCAACCAGGTTTTAAAGTATTTCATATTATTGATCTTGATTTTCGCAGTCATTGTTTAACTTTTAAAGATGGTTTAAAGCAGTTAAAAACATGGTCTGATGCGCATCCTGATCATAATCCCATTTTTATTACACTGGAGCCTAAGGATGAGAAACCAAAAGATCCAAACCGCACTGCTCCTGAAAAACTCACTGAACAAACGCTTGATGAGTTGGACCAGGATATCAGAGACGGTTTAGGCAATAGCCTGATAACTCCTGATATGATTAGGGGTACATACGCGACCTTGGAAAGCGCTGTATTGCATGGCAATTGGCCCACATTAAAAGCAGCCCGTGGCAAGTTTATATTTATAATGGATAATACTAAAGATTGCCGCGATCTGTACATTAAAGGTCATCCATCCTTGAAAGGAAGGGTTTTGTTTACCAATACAGACCCGGGCAATCCGGAGGCTGCTATGATGATCAGAAATAATCCTAAAGATCCTGAAATAAAGGAGTTGGTTAAAAAAGGCTACATTATCCGTACCCGTGCCGATTCAGATACCGAACAGGCCCGTGCAAATGATAAAAGTGATTTTATAGCCGCCTGTAATTCAGGAGCACAAATTATAACTACTGATTATTATTTGAAGAGCACCCATTTTAAATCTGATTACGTAGTAAACTTTGAAGAAGGAAATAAATATTTTAGGTTAAACCCCGCGTTTAATAATACACGGCAAAATAATGGCACAGGAAAATAAAACGCGCTTAAAATAATCGTTTTCCATGAATTAATAATAATTGAGCTGCAATACTTCGGTATATCTTGGCATTTAGCTGTAATTTTATACTTTTATCCCTATTATAGCTAAGTGTATGTATTGGTACGAAGAAGAAGTTAAAGGACTTGAAAAAGAAAGATTAAAACTAACATATGAACCGTCAACACTGTTCTATGGAAGTTCATCGATAAGGCTGTGGGATGCATTATTTGACGACTTTAAGCCCTTTAAGCCAATTAATTTGGGCTTTGGTGGTTCAACACTTGCGGCCTGTTCCTGGTTTTTTGATCGTGTTGTTGCTCCTTATGATGCTAAATCCATCGTTGTATACGCAGGTGATAATGATCTGGGCGATGGAAGGCACCCCGAAGAGATTTTTATTTTTTTTGAACAGCTTGCCAACCAAATATCGCAAAGGTTTGGCTCTATTCCTTGTTACTATGTTTCCATTAAACCCAGCATAGCGCGCTGGGATCTCATAAACTCACTCCGGTATACCAATAATATTATTGAAAATGAGATCATTAAGCGGGATGATAATTGGAGGTTCATCAATATATATAACAAGATGTTGAATAAAGATGGATATCCAGATAAAGAATATTTTCAACCAGATGGTCTCCATTTAAGTAAAAAGGGGTATGCTTTGTGGAAACAAACTATTTATGCCCGGCTTTCAGAGAATTTTCATGCAGAATTAATATAAATATCACACCATAGAGGCATCTTGCATATAGTATGAACAGAGAATACACGCGATGGTATAGCCCGGTTCTTCAAAAAAATATGGAGATGCTGATATTTGGCCATAGCGGAGCCTCTGTTCTGTTTTTTCCGGCAAGAATGGGGCGATTTTATGATTACGAGAATTGGCGTGTGATTGAATCACTACGTCATAAAATTGAAAATGGGTATATCCAGGTTTATTGCGTGGATAGTTGTGATACTGAAAGTTTTTATAGCTCAGGATTTCATCCATCGGTAAAAATATTACGGCACATTCAATACGAGCAATATATTCTTGAGGAGGTTATGCCATATATCGATGTTAAAAACCCCGATTCATTTAAAATTGCCGCAGGTTGTAGCTTGGGAGCTTATCATGCGGTAAATATATCGTTAAGACATCCTGGTATATTCAATAAAGTGGTTGGTATGAGCGGCCGATATGATCTGGCAACCAAAATAGGGCACTACGAAGATCTGTTAGAAGGTTATTGGGATGAGAATGTATATTTTAACATGCCATTACAATATATACCCAATTTAACAGATGAGCATAAGCTTGAAGTACTTAGACAGCTATATATAGTTTTGACAGTAGGGAAGGATGATATTTTACTGGATAACAATTATACATTAAGCAATCTGTTAACAGAGAAAGGGATTAATAATTCGTTGTACATCTGGGATAGCGAAGCGCATCAGGCCCGTTCATGGCGACAAATGGTAGTCAATTACTTATAGGACCTTCGCGTGTGCCTGCTGCTTCCTTACAGATTAACTAAATTAATGATAGTGAAAAGATGATGAGCTTCATGTAGCAGGAATCGCTCTGTCCATTTTGTGATATTTAAATTTCCAAAAAAAGGGTGCAATCCTTTTTTATCCGATTGATTTTCAGGAATCGCATTGATCAATTGTATGATATCCCGCCTGTCTGCATTGATTTGTTGTATCAGTTCTTCTGTAGATTTATTTTGACAGCTTATAAACTCCGGGTCATTATCAGCTTTATAGCTGCCAAATAAGGGGTTTTCAGTATTTAAAATTTGATTGATCCGTTCAATAAATACATGTTGATATCTTGCTAAGTGCGCAATGTTATCATGGATATTCCATTTATCAGGCTGAGGTCTTTTAAACAATTGCTGCTCATCAAGATTAAAAATGAGTTCGCCAATTGTTTCATGCTGAAATTTTAGTCTGCTTGTTATAGAATTACTAAGGTTCATATCAAGTTATGGTTGTATTTAAAAACAATATTAGTAACAATTATGATAATTTAGCATCGCTTAACTTTCATTATAAAGTGTTAGTATAATTTTACCGGCCAGGAACAAAAAATGAATAACAGGAGTCGAAAAATATTTACCCTTATTTCAGGGTTGTCTATATTGGTTATGGCTTGCCATAACATAAACAAGAATAAACAGTCAACCGCTAATGAGCAGGTGAACATGCATAGCGCCTATGATGACAGTACGCTAAATCGGAACATATTGCCTGTTTTAATGCCTTATAACCGGATTGTTGATCCAGCGGGCAAAGTTGTTTCATTTGGTGATCCTGGTGACGAAAACCACAGTATGGATGTGAGGCTTATACCCAACAGCAAACTTATAGCTGTTGAGGATAGGTATGGAATCACTTTAATTGATACTGTATTAAGTAAAGTGGTTACCCGCTGGACGTATAAACAGGATGCCCGGTATCTTGGGCTTTCCAGTACTTATTCAGGGTTAAAGGTTTTAAAAACAGGTAATCAAACACAGATATTCTGGAGCGCAGCTGCCGGCAAAGGGAAAGACTCTAAATCATATGTTTTTGAGGCAATTTGGAATGGCGAAAGCATCAGTATAAAAAACACCTTTACTTTTAAAGCCGAAGGAGAATCGCCTTTGGCTTTACCAAATGATCTGGCTATAAATAACGAAAATGGTGTAGATTTTTTATATGTGGTTTTAAATGGCAATAATCAGTTGGTTAAAATTGATCTGTCGACCAATAAAACTGTCTGGACAAAGCCTACAGGAGTTGCCCCTTATGGCATTGTGATAGCTAAAGGCAAAATTTTTGTAACCAATTGGGCCGGTCCCAACGTCATTGATACCGTGAATAAGGAAACCGCCGGTGTACCGTATGGCAAAACCTATATTGATCCCAAAACCGGAGCTACCGCCCAGGGTACCGTTATGGTAATGAATTTAGAAAAAGGGGATCTAATTAAAGAGATATCAGTTGGTTTGCACCCCAATGCAATAATTAGCAGTGCAGATGAAGCCTTTGTTTATGTAGCCAATGGTAATAGCGATATGGTATCGGTTATCTCAACAAACGCACTGCAAAGTGTTGATGCGATTGATGTAAAGTTAAATCCAGGCAAAAAAAGTTATATAGGTGATACGCCAAATGCATTGGCTATTAACCAAGAAGGTACGATCTTATATGTAGCCAATGGACTTGATAACGCGGTTGCTATAGTAAAACTTGGATCAAAAGCGGCAACAAAGGGCATAGGGCGTAGTATTGTAAAGGGTTTTATACCTACAGAAGCCTACCCGGGCGGACTTGCAGTTGATAATAATAATACACTATTCGTAACCAATCTGGAAGGAGAAGGATCGCGTATAAGCAGCAAAGAAATGGATAAGGGCGGGGTAGATGGTGAGATAAGTGAGGGTAGCCCGGAGGCATACAATTCGCATCATCAAAAAGCGACGGTATCCATTATCCCAATCCCCGGTGAGGCACAGTTAAAGCAATATACTCAAAAGGTAAAAGACCTTAACCTGAGTTTCAGGCAGCAAATTGCTCAGCTATTACCCCGGAAAAACGTTCCTGCACGGCCAGTACCTGAACGTATAGGTGAACCATCTGTGTTTAATCACGTGCTTTACATTATCAAAGAAAATCGCACCTATGACCAGGTTTTAGGCGATATGCCTGAAGGTAATGGAGCAAAATCATTATGCATCTATGGAGACAGCGTTACACCTAATCAGCATAATCTGGCCCGTAATTTTTTGTTGCTCGATAATTATTATGCATCCGGAAAATGTTCTGCCGAAGGTCATCAATGGACAGATGCAGCTATGGTAACCGATTATGTTGAAAAAAGTGTACGGTCATGGTTCCGCAGTTATCCGCATGTGCAAGAAGATGCATTGGTTTATGACGGTAATGGTTTTATATGGAACAATGCGGCAGACCATGGCAAAACGGTAAGGATATACGGGGAAGCTTGTGCGGTTCATTTTGATGAAAAATTAAGCTGGAGCGATATTTACAACAATTACAATGCGGGTAAACCTTTTGCATTCAAAAATACGAGTACCATATCGAGGGTACGACCTATGTTGTCGCAAAATTATCCCGGTTCTGATGAACACAAGATCAACGAACAATTGCGAGCCTCGACTTTTATTAAAGAACTAAATGAGTATGAGAAAAAGCCCGGTGATCAGTTGCCTCAGCTAATGATCATGGCTCTTTCAGCCGATCATACGGTAGGTACACGACCAGGGTTTCCTACACCCGATGCCATGGTGGCTGATAATGACCTGGCTCTTGGGCGTATTGTTGAAGCAGTATCAAAGAGTCGGTTTTGGAAAAATACGGTGATTTTTGTTACCGAGGATGATTCACAGGCTGGGTGGGATCACGTTTCGGCATATCGCACTACCGGTTTTGTGATAAGTCCTTATAGCCGCCTGCAAAGTAAGGTTAGTAAAAACTACAATCAAACCTGTATAGTACGTTCCATTGAGCAGATACTCGGTTTACCGCCAATGAATATCATTGATGCAACCGCTTTACCCATGTTTGATTGTTTTACCAATAAACCATCAAACTATACCTATCAGGTTATAAAAAATAAAATTCCATTAAACAAACTTAGCCCTAAACTATCCTCCCTTAAAGGAGCAGCATTACATTATGCGCAGCAATCATCAAGGCCAGAATATGATCATATTGATGGGGGAAATGATGACGTGATGAACCGTATTTTGTGGTTTGCGGCCAAAGGGAAAAAAGCATACCCGGCTAAACTGGCAGGAAAGGACACAGATAATGATGATTAGGCAGTCCACTTTTTAGCGGAAATGTATTTAAATGCTGCTTAGTATATAAATAGGCCAATATAATGCCACGTTTTGTTATAATAAATTTAGACATTTGCCTATCAAAACATTTCTTAATTAATTTAGACTGTTATTAAATGTCGTCCGTTGTGAGTACACAGGAACATATTCGTCGTATTCAGATAAATGGTGATGAAGCGGCATTTAATGAGCTTTATGAGTTGAACGAATCAAGGCTCAATAAATTTGCTTATTCGTTTTTGGGCGACAGAGAAGTGGCGCAGGAGATTGTAAATGATGCTTTTTTAAAAATATGGACCAACCGTGCAAATCTGGATACTATAAAGAATTTGCAGGTTTATTTATATGTTTTGATAAAGAATGCCTGTTTGAACCATTTACGAAACACATCTTCCAAAAAAATTAAAGAACTTCAACTTACCGAGACCTATTATTTTCGGTTATCTGTAGATCCCTCTCATTTGCTTATTAGTAAGGAGTTAGAAACAAGGGTTTTGAATGCAGTTAACCTATTACCTCCCCGTTGCAAACTCATATTTAAAATGGTTAAGGAAGATGATCTTTCCTGTAATGAAGTGGCGGCCATTCTCGGCCTTTCCAATAAAACCGTTTTTGCTCAGTTAGCCATCGCCCTTAAAAAATTGGATGACGCGCTTGGTGGTAAGTAAAGCTTTGGTATTCGATTAAACTATTTAAAAAAAAGTTTTATTTCCTTTAGGAAAAACCAATAGTTGTGTGTCCTTATGGAGTATACAAATTATTATGGGCAAATCCAGGTTTATTGAGTTAATGGCTAAAAGTATGGGCAAAACGGCCACTGCTGAAGAATTAGCCGAACTTAACACGTTTCTTGAGCAGTTTCCGGAATCAAAAAAAATGTACCAGGTTACTGCTGCTTTAAAGGGCAGCGCAAAACAAGTTGATACTGTAAAACAAAAAGATATCAGTACAAAGCTTGAAGAACTTTGGTATAAAATAAAAAGCTCAGACAAAAATCAAGGTTTTATTAATGATGCAAGCAAGGTAAAGCCTTTATTTCATTGGCGTTGGGCGGCCGCGGCTGTTTTAGTGTTAGGTATGGTAGGTAGCTTGTTGTATACACGGAAACTGCGATTGGCAGATCAGGCCGCAAGATTAGTTATGCATGAAGTTCGGGTTCCTTATGGAACAACCCGGAAATTAGTAATGCCGGATGGAACTAAAGTAATACTGAATGCAGGGAGTACCTTTACTTATCCCGAAACATTCGCAAAAAATACCAGAGACGTTACGCTTAATGGTGAAGGCTTTTTTGAAGTAACCCACAATGCTAAAAGGCCTTTTCTGGTACACACCAACAACTTAACAGTAAAAGTACTCGGAACAGTATTTAATGTTAAGGCTTATAATAACGATAAAAATATCGAGACTACATTACTAAAGGGTAAAGTGCAGGTTGAATTGGAAAACAACCCAGAGAAAAACATTATACTGCTACCTAACGAAAAACTATTAGTTACCAACAATGAGCCTCAAACCCGCCCTCGGGCTGGTAATACTCTTAACCAGGCAAAAGTAGAATACCAGGTGATCACACTACCAGCTGTTAAAGCCGATGAGGTCAAAGAAACCGCCTGGCTTGATAGCCGGATATTGTTTACTAATGAGCCATTTGAAGATGTGGCTAAACAAATAGAGCGAAAATACAACGTGCAGATTGTGTTTGAAAGCCAGGCGCTTGAAACCGAACAAATAAGTGGCCTGTTGGATAAAGAGTCATTGCAGGATGCTCTTCGGATTATTGAAATAACAACTCCATTCAATTACCGCATGGATGGAAAGACGGTTTATTTGTCGAAAAAAGAGAAACAAAATTAATTTAACTAACCCCTAAAACTAACGCGTATGACATTGAAGCATTACTTATCAGATTCCTGACATCCAAATAAACAAGGGAAGAGCTGGCACTCCTCCCTGTAAAAACAAATCGGATTTTTATTAACAGAGTAAGATGTTGTAACACAGTGCTTACTCTATCCATTAATTTTCAAAACAAATGTAATGAAAAAAACAAGAAGGGTATTTCCACTTCAGGGTGCCTCCGTATGTCTAAAAGTTATTTTGCTGATGAAAGCAGTTTTCCTCCTAATTCTGGTTACATGCATGCAAGTTTCGGCAACAGTGTATTCTCAACAAAAGTTTACACTTAGCATTAAGCAAACCGAAGTAAGCAGCATATTAACCAAAATTCAAAAACAAAGTGATTATCGTTTCTTTTACAATTACACATCCATTAAAAAACTTGGCAAGGTTGATCTGGATGTAAAGGATGCCACGATTGATCAAATACTAAGCAGCCTTATTGATAATAAACTTTCCTATAAAATGACTGATGACCATGTGGTTATCATATCTAATCAGGAAGATGCCAGCCGTCAGGCTATCATTAAAGGTAAAGTTGTTGATAAAACAGGTGAGCCCCTGATAGGCGTAAGCGTTAAATTGCAAGGTACCAATGTGGGTATCACTACGGATGTTAATGGTACATTTAGTATCAATGCACCAGACGACGGTACCTTGGAGTTAACCTATATAGGTTATGCCAAAAAGATAGTGCCAATTGCAGGCAACCACAATTTAACTATTACAATGGATGCCTTGCCATCAGCTTTAAATGAGGTGGTAGTGGTTGGTTATGGTACCAGCAAAAAAGTTGACCTTACAGGTTCGGTAGCCAACGTTAAGGGAAGTGATATTCAAAACCTGCCAGTAGCTTCGGCGGCACAGGCTTTGGATGGCCGTGCCAGTGGTGTAAACATTGTAAGTAACAATGGCTCGCCAGGAGCGGCTCCTAGTATACGTATCCGTGGTACAGGTACTATTAATGATGCTAATCCATTAATAGTAATTGATGGTGTACCTACGTTTGATCCCAATGCGTTTAGCGATCTGAACCCAAATGATATTGCCAGTGTCGACGTTTTAAAAGATGCTTCTTCAAGTGCTATTTATGGTACAAGGGCTGCAAATGGTGTGGTAATGGTAACTACAAAAAAAGGTACTTATAACCAAAAATTGAGCACTACGGTTAATTTTTATAATGGGTTTTCAAAATCAGTTAAATATCTGGATCCGCTTACAGCACCCGATCTGTATAAATTGAAAAGAGAACGTTATACGAATGATGGCGTTGCTATTGACGCGCCATGGAATGATACCTATTATGCTACTCAAAGAACCGACTGGCAACGTGCCATTATGGGAACCGGCCATGTAACCAGTGGAGATATTAATATAAATGGTGGTAATGAAGTATCAAACTACTATTTTTCTACCTCTATTTATGATGAAAAAGGAATCATCGATAAAAGTGATTTTAAACGCTACAGTGTACGGATTAATTCTGAACACAAACTAAAACCCTGGTTAAAAGTAGGCGAAAACATACAGTTAACCTTTACCGATAATAATGGGTACGATACTTACAGCTCACAAACCGGTCTGGTGTTCTCGGCGCTTCGTTTTAACCCAGCAATACCATTGGTAAACCCCGATGGTAGTTTTGGAACATCAAGAAATTTTGCCAATCAATTGGGTGATATCAATAGCCCATATGCAACTATTCAGGAAACAGATGCCTATAAACGCAAATACCGGACATTAGCTAACGCTTTTGCCGAAGTGCAGTTCATCAAAGATCTGAAATTGCGTGTTAATTATGCTTTTGATGGTGATATAGGCCGTCAGTATGAGTTCGATATTAAAGATATTAACCAGGCAAGACCTAACAATAGTTCTTCGCTAAAACAATCTGAAACAGAAGAATACTCCCAATTGCTGGAAGCTTTTCTTACCTATGATAAGGTTTTTGGAAAAAGTCATTTAACAGTTACCGGTGGTTATTCGTACCAAAAGTTTAATACCAATAATGGCTTTACCGCGCAAAGGATTGGATTTGATGATACGTCGCCAAGCCAGCGATACCTTTACCTGGGCCAGGATCAGTTTGCCACTGGGCTACCGCCTGATCAATCATCATTACAATCGGCTTTTGGAAGGGCTTTTTATAATTATGACGACAGATTTTTAGCTACCGTAACATTCCGGGCTGATGGATCATCAAGATTCGGACCTACCAATCATTGGGGGTATTTTCCTGCCTTTTCACTCGGTTGGCGCTTATCACAGGAAGAATTTATCAAAAATATCAGTTGGATCAGTAATCTAAAATTAACAGGCGGGTACGGCAGGCTGGGTAACCAAAGTGTTGATACCTTTCAATATTTAAGCTTAATACAGGTTAACAACACCTATGGCAACGGTGGTTATGCTTTTGGCGGAACAAGTGCGAGCGGAGCGGCTGTTACCCGGATTGCCAATCCTGATATACACTGGGAGGTTACCGCTATGACCAACGTAAGCTTAGACGCGGGTTTTTTAAACAATAAGCTAAACACTACCATTACTTATTTTAATAAAAATACCAGCGATATGCTTTATTCTCCACCTACGGTAGGAACCTTTGGCATTGTTAATATTCCGAGCCAAAACGTTGGCTCAATGAATAACAAGGGTATTGAGATCGAAGCAAATTATCAGGGAGGCAACAAACTAAAGTTTAGTGTTGGGGCTAATGCATCATTTATTAAAAATAAGGTTACCCATCTTGATGGCGAAGGGTCATATATTGGGTCGGTTCTTTACGGACGCTCCAATCAGGAGATCTCCAGAACTTATCAGGGGCAACCCATCGCATCCTTTTATGGCTGGAAAACCAATGGCTTATATCAAACTCAGGCCGATATTGACAACGACCCGGCGCTGAAGAACGATCCTCGTAAAGGAAATATTAAACCAGGTGATGTGCGTTTCCGGGATCTGGATGGTAACGGCCTGATTGATGGTAACGACCGTACCAATCTGGGCAATCCAAATCCAAATGTAACCGCTGGTTTGCAGGGAAGCTTATCATACAAAGGCTTTGACCTTGCAGCAAATTTTACAGGAGTTTTTGGTGTTAGTTTGTATAATGCTGATAGAATGCAAGGTATTGATCCAACTTATCCGTTCAATATGTACGCATCAACATTGGGCCGCTGGACCGGACCGGGTACCAGTAATACCATTCCCCGCATGTCATTAGACCGGGCGAATGATAATTACCGTACATCTGATCTGTTTGTTGAAAGCGGTAATTATTTCAGTCTTAAAAATGTAACCCTGGGTTATACACTACCAACAGTATGGAGCAAAAAAGCTGCTTTTAGTAGTATAAAGCTCTATGCATCAGGTCAAAATGTATTTATCCTCACCAAATACTCCGGTTATACACCTGAGCTGGGTTACAACAATGGTGGTAATCTGCAAAGAGGGGTTGATGTGGCCCAATATCCGGCAGTACGTACAATAACATTTGGTATATCAGCAAAACTATAACCTCATGAAAGCAAAAAGTATTATATATATAGCAACAGCGGTAATGTTATTTACAACCGGCTGCAAAAAAGCGCTTGATCTGGATCAGAAAGGTGCTTACAATAGCGATAATTATTTCAAGAACGAATCCCAGGCGGTAACCGCTATAACCGGTATATACAGTTTACTGGAAGGTGAGGATTACATTGCCCATGCCGAAACTACCTTTGATGTGGCATCTGATGATTACTGGCGCTCTGGTGACCACAGCGAGGATGAAGCTATAGAGAATTTAACCTATGACGCCTCAAACGCGCAGGTTAACTACAGCTGGAAATGGAAATATGAAACCGTTAACCGCGCTACGAATTGTATTATCAATATCCCTAAGATCACTGATATAACCCCCGCCATCAAAACACGCAGCATGGGCGAAGCCTATTTTTTCAGAGCTTTTGGTTACTGGCGTTTAATGGTAATTTATGGCGATGTACCTATTATTACCGAGGATGATTACACTAAACAAAACTTCAATGTTCCTAAATCACCTATTGAGGATGTACGCAAGCAAATTGAATCAGACCTAAAACTGGCTATAGCCAATCTGCCTGAAAGTTATGGCGCTGCTGATCGTGGTCGTGTAAGTAAGGGGACTGCGCTTGGGCTTTTAACTAAATTGTATATGTATTGGGAAAAGTTCCCCGAGGCGATAGCTACCGGGCAACAGGTAGTATCCAATGCTAACTACGCGCTGGCTGCTAATTACCAGGATAACTTTACCCGTGCAAATGAACAGAGTAAAGAGTTATTATTATCAATACAAGCCATTCAAAATGTAATACAAAACGATTTTACCGTGTATTATATTCCAAGGCCATGGGGTGGTTATGGTTTTAGTCAGCCATTACAGGGGCTCGCTGATGAGTTTGAGGCTAATGACCCACGCAAACAGGCAACTCTATTGAGTGTTGGTGATAAGATAGACATTGGAGACGGCAATGGTTTAACTACATTTACAGCTGATCTTTCAGCAACTGGTTTTGCTTTCCGTAAGTACGCTGTATTTAATACGGTAGCCGATGGCGGTGGTCCTGACCACACTTTCGCGGTACCGTTAATGCGTTCAGCCGACATTTATCTGCTGGTAGCGGAGGCGCTTATCCGTACTCAAGGAGCTGGAGCAGGGGATGCCTTGATCAACCAGATCAGACATCGTGCTTCGCCTTTATTAAAACCGGTTTCGGGGGCGGGCATGAAAGAGTTGATTCATGAGCGTCGTGTGGAGCTCGCCGGTGAAGGTGAGCGTCACCAGGATCTGATGCGCTGGGATAAAGATAAAATTGTTGATATCGCTGCGATTTATAATTCTCCGGTATCAAAAGCGCCGATCGATAAAAATAAGAATGTCATTTTTATTCGCCCTAAACATTACTATTATCCAATTCCCCAAGTTGAAATTGATAAGAGTAAGGGTGTTTTAAAACAAAACCCCAACTTTTAAAGGATGATAAAATAAATTACCGACAATCAGGATAAAAATTCTCTTGCAGAATATTTTGTTCTGATTGCCGGTGTTTTATGAGACCTCATCCCAACCCTTCTCCTTTGGAGAAGGGCTTTAAAAGAATAATTAATCATCTTGCCGATCAAAGTCCTCTCCTTTGGAGAGGATTTAGGTGAGGTTACATACCCTATTAAATGAGAAAGTATTTACTTGTACTTGTTGTTATGGCATTTGGCTTAAGTGCCAGTGCACAGGTTGATCAAAAGGCATTATATGCCTTTATTGAACGGGTTATTCCCGGCAAAAGCAGTTCTTTTATTATCGAGGCTATTCCGCAGCAAAATGATAAAGATGTTTTTGAACTTGACAGCAGGGACGGTAAAATAATTTTGCGGGGCAATAATGGTCTTTCCATTGCCTCGGCCTTAAACTATTATCTTAAAAATTACTGTTTTTGCGATATCAGCTGGAACGGTACAAACCTTAATTTACCAACTACCTTACCCTTAGTTAAAGGACCGATTCATAAAAGTACACCATATCAGTATCGCTATTATTTAAATTACTGTACCTACAATTATTCCATGGCCTGGTGGGATTGGGCCCGTTGGCAAAAAGAGATAGACTGGATGGCTTTAAATGGAATTAATCTGCCCTTGGCCATTACAGGCGAAGAAGCCGTTTGGCAAAATGTTTACAAAAGCATGGGCTTTACTGATAAGCAACTAGATGAGTTTTTTAGCGGTCCTGCTTATTTTGCCTGGTTTTGGATGGGCAACATTGATGCCTGGGGTGGCCCGCTGCCACAGCATTGGATGGACTCCCACAAAGAATTACAAAAGAAAATATTGGAACGTGAGCGTTCCTTTGGCATGAAACCTGTACTGTCTTCATTTACTGGACATGTGCCACCATCATTTAAAGATAAATTTCCCGGCGCCAAGGTTAAAAAAACCAACTGGGATGCCGGTTTCCCCGATGTATATATCCTTGACCCCGACGATCCGATGTTTGAAACCATCGGTAAAAAATATATAGAGGCACAAACCCAAGAGTTTGGTACAGACCACCTGTACTCTGCCGATACTTTTAATGAAAACGTGCCGCCAACAAATGATTCTACTTACCTGGATGGCATGAGCAAAAAGGTTTTTAATTCCATGGCCGCAGCAGATCCCAAAGCAATTTGGGTGATGCAAGGCTGGATGTTCCATTATAACAATAAATTCTGGCAACCACAGCAGATCAAGGCCTTGTTAAACGCTGTACCTAATGAACAAATGATCGTATTAGATCTGTATAGTGATGCGCATCCAGTTTGGAACCGCACTGAAGCTTATTACGGCAAACCATGGATCTGGAGTATGCTGCAAAATTTTGGTGGTAACATCAGTATGTTTGGTCGCATGCGTCACGTAGCCGCCGATCCGGCGATAGCGTTGCACGATCCGGAATCAAAAAACATGCGAGGTATAGGCATTACTCCTGAGGGCATCGAACAGAATCCGGCCCTATTTGCCCTGATGCTGGAGAATGTTTGGAGTGATACCCCCATAGATGCAGATAAATGGCTTGTTAATTATGCACAAAGGCGTTACGGTCAAAGCAACACACAGATAAATGAAGCCTGGCATATATTGCTAAACACAGTGTATTCCGGCGGTTTAACAGAAGGAGGTCCGGAATCTATTATTGTTGCACGGCCTACCTTTAAGAAAACTGTAGACAGGGTATTAACCAAATTGGATTATGACCTTGCGCAATTGGTTAAAGCCTGGCAGCTGTTTGTAAATGCTGCAGACAGTTTGAAACAAAGCGACGGTTTTCAATATGATCTGGTTGATATTACGCGGCAAGTACTGGCCAACTATGCAAGTCCGCTGCAACAGCAAATGGTGAAAGCATACCAAACCGGAGATAAAGAACAGTTTAAGCAATACAGTAACCGATTTTTACAATTGATGGACGATATCGATGCGCTGTTAAGCACCCGAAAAGATTTCCTGTTAGGTAAGTGGATCACTGAGGCAAGGGCCAATGGCATCACCGAAAAAGAGAAGAACTTGTATGAGTTTAATGCCCGTGACCTGGTTACGCTGTGGGGTGATAAAGAAAGTGGCTTGCGTGAGTACTCCAATCGCCAATGGGCCGGGCTGATTAAAGGATATTACAAGCAGCGTTGGGCTTTGTTCTTTGATCAGTTAAATAAATCGCTTGTATCGGGCAGTAAATTTGATGAGCTTGCTTTTGACAAACAAGTAAAGGACTGGGAATGGCAATGGGTAAACAAGCACGATAATGCTTACCCAAATACCGTCAGCGGTAATTCTGTGGAAAAAGCCAAACAATTATTTGAGAAATATAATCCTATAATTCAGCAAGCTTATCAACGCTAAGTAATGAACAAACGTTTTTATACCGCGCTTTTAGTTTTTGCAATGTTGGTTGTGAGCAACGTGGGTTATAGCCAAGCCATAAATGATCATATATTCCCGGCTCAGGAATCAGCTAAATCATTTATCAATTTTGATAATAAAGGTTTTCTAATAAATGGTAAACGAACTTTCCTGGCATCAGCAGGGTTAGACTATGCACGTATTCCACACCAACTTTGGCATGATAGACTGTTGCGATTAAAACGTGCTGGCTTTAATTGTGTGGAGGTGTATGCCTTTTGGAATTTTCATGAACCTCATGAAGGTAAATTTGAGTTTACCGGCGATCATGACCTGAACGCGTTTTTATCTATCGTAAAAAGTCTGAATATGTATGCTATTGCCCGGGTAGGCCCTTATGCCTGCGCCGAGTGGGATCTGGGTGGTTACCCCTTATGGTTGAAATTTAAACCAGGGTTGCGCGTAAGGGAGGACAACCCAGAGTTTGAAAAATACGTCGACCGTTTCTTTGACAAATTATTGCCCGTCGTTTTTAACCAGCAGATCAATAAAGGCGGCCCGGTAATTTTAGTACAGTTGGAGAACGAGCATAATAATGGCTGGGGAACTGTTGTCCCCGATAATTATTTTAAACATCTGCAAAGCAAGGCACTAAGTTTAGGGTTGCAGGTGCCCTATTTTTTTAGCGGTCTGCATCATGCCAGCGATCCCGCCGGAGAAGGCTCATTGGATGATCCTAAACGACCTAATCCCTGGTTTTCAACCGAATTTTGGAGTGTATGGTACTCTCAATATGGAGCTAAGCCAACAGATTCGGCAGTATATGCCCGGCGCACCTGGAAAATAATAGCGCACGGTGGTGGCGGATATAACTATTACATGGCTCATGGAGGCTCGAATTTTGGTTATACCAATAATGATGAAGACGCTGCGTCTTATGATTATGGCTCCGCAGTTGGGCAGGCCGGCGATCTTCGCCCCATTTATTACGGTTTTAAACGCGCTGCCATTTTTGCCCGTAGTTTTCAGGATATATTGGAGAATTGCACCGATGCTACAGCCGCTTATAAAGATATTGCGGTAGATAGCAGTTTAAAAGTAACAGCGAGATCAGCCGACATTGGCGATCTTGTATTTTTAGATAATCCGGGTAAAAAAGTACTTAAAGCGGTGGTTAAGGTTGATAACGACATGCCTGTAGCCACTGTAATGCTGGCTCCGGGTGAAATATATCCGCTGGGGCACAATTATATCATTAGCAACCAAATAACGCTTAATTGGGCGCTTACACGTATATACGGATTGGTAAAGCAGGGAAATACTACCACTGTTTTGGTCGAAGCCGAAAGAGGTAGTCCTATAATGCTTTATTTTAAGGCGGGAGGAAAAGTAACCATACCTAAAGGAACAACCACCGGATTTAAAGTAAGTGATGGTAATGTCGATCTGATAACTACTCAAGGGGACAAACCCAGCGAATATACATTTGAAGTGGGTGGTCAGTGCGTCCGTATTTTAACGATGGATGCCAAAACAATGGATAAAACCTGGTTGGTGGAGCAGGCGGGTGCTAACGTTATCATCAGTGGTGTATCTTACCTGGCTGATGTTAAACTGCAAAATGGTCAGTTGCAAGCCACTGCGGAATATCCTTTAACAGGTAAAAAAGATGGACAAGTTTGGTTATATAAAAGCAATAGTTCATCGTTGTTAAAATCTGTATATCAGTCGGATATAAAATATAACTCAAACGTAAGTTTATCCCCATGGCAAAGTAAAAACGCATCGATTTATGCCACTCCAACCTATGATGATACCAACTGGTTTAGTTCTGCTGATCCTCAGCAAATGGGAGCAGATGATAACTTGACGGCCGATGCCTGGTATCGTACCATGGTTGATGTACTGGCATCAGGAAAGTATACTATGCAGGTTGACGGTGGAGATAGAGCTACCGCTTTTGTAGATGGCAGGAAGACCGTTCAATGGAAAGTTAGGGAGGGTGAGGTGACTTTTGATCTGGAAAAAGGCAAACATATGCTGGCTGTATTTACAGCACATGATGGTCGCGATAAATTGGCCGCCTACATTGGATCGATCACCGATGTTGACAAGAAAGGGTTATCGGGCCAGGTTCAGCTTAAACAGGGTGGACCATTTATATCTACCATCAACAATTGGTATTTTACCAAAGCCGAAAAAGCTACCGACGTAAAAAACAATATCCCGGCATTTGATACCCTTAGCTGGAAAAAGTATAAAATTGGCGATGATGTATTTAACAAACAGGAGGGCTTTGGCTGGTTTCAAACTACGATCCCGGTTCAGGGGGGCAATCCTAATAAGCTTACCATCAATTTCAGGAGTGTAGACGAAGACGCTACCGTATTTATCAATGGTAAACAGGTAGCACAACACAAGGGCTGGAATTCACCTTTTACTGTGGAAATTAATGATACCTCTACACTTAGAAAACCAATCATGCTTACGCTATTCATCGAAAATTACTCCAACGAAGGCGGCATAGATCAGCCTGTAAAAGTAAACAGCATTGGTGATGCTACTGTATTACACAATTGGAAAATGTTTGGAGGCCCGGGTAATCCAGATGCCGTTGATGGCTGGAGTAAATTGGCCCCAAAAACTTCATTTTCCGGACCGCAATTTTTCCGGTCGCAGTTTACCGTGCCGCAGCCAAAAGGCAAGCATCTGATATGGCGGGTTCATACAGATGGCTTAAGTTATGGCTCGGTTTGGATAAACAGCCATAACCTGGGACGTTACCCCGAAAAAATTGGTAATATCGGCATGTATATACCGGAGTGTTGGTTAAAAGCCGGCATAAATCAAGTGGTAGTTTATGACGAAAATGGTAACCGGCCAGATAAAGTGAGCATACGATCAGAGAAAAAAGCCGGCAGGATAACTTATACACTTCAGGGAAAACTATAAAATTTAAAAGATATGGCTTTAGCAAAAGACAGGTTTATAACACTTGATATTTTCAGGGGCATGACCATCTGCTTCATGATCATCGTAAATGCTCCCGGTTCGGGCGCGGTTCAATGGGCGCCACTTGATCATGCAGCCTGGTTTGGTTTTACACCAACCGATCTTGTTTTTCCTTCTTTTTTGTTCGCAGTAGGGAATGCGTTGAGTTTTTCCAAAAATAAGTTTGAAAGTAACAGTGCTTTTCTGCGTAAAATAGGCAAACGCACGCTCATCATATTTTTACTGGGTTACCTGATGTACTGGTTTCCCTTCTTTCATCGCGAGGCCGAGGGCTGGGTTTTTAATCCGCTGGGCAATACCCGTATTATGGGGGTGTTACAGCGTATAGCACTTTGTTACTTCTTTGGCTCGCTCATTGTACATTACTGCTCAAAACGCATGGCCCTCATTATTTCTGTTTTGCTTTTGCTGGGCTACTGGGTATTCTTATTGCTGCTTGGCGAACCCGGTAAAGAGCTGACCATGCTGGGCAATGCCGGTACCCGTTTGGATATATTAATTATGGGTAATGCGCATTTATACCACGACAAAGGAGGCCCAATAGCTTTTGATCCCGAAGGTTTACTGAGCACTTTGCCAGCCATTGTGAATGTAATAGCCGGCTACCTGGCGGGGGCGTATATACAACGAAAGGGTCGTAATTATGAATCGATAGCTAAATTACTCATTGCAGGGGCTTGCCTCATTGGTATAGCGCTGTTTTGGGCGCAGTTTTTCCCTCTTGCAAAAAAATTGTGGACAAGCACATTTACTCTGCTTACTATCGGTATCGATCTGGTGATCATCGGTGTATTGATTTATGCCATTGAATTAAAGAATATCAAACGCGGTACCAACTTTTTCCTGGTTTTTGGCCGGAATTCATTGGCAATATACCTGCTGTCGGAATTGTTGTTTACCGTTATTTCGACTGTTTGGGTAAAGCCAAACCTCAGCTTTTATGATTGGATAAACCAGGTATTTTACCAGCCGCTTTTCCCGGGTGCATTTGGTACACTGGTTTTTGCTTTATGTTATATGATGCTTTGTTGGCTGGTAGGTTATGCGATGGATAAAAGAAAGATCTATATCAAAATATAAGTTTACGTATGTGTGAAATGTACTCTCTTATGAAAAAGGCAGTTTGGCTGCTGTTGTTATCGTTTGTTATTACCATTAATGTAAATGCACAGAACCGGTCTAATTTATCATACGTAAATCCATTCATCGGGACTACCAAAAGCGGCGTACTCACCCATTGGGGAGGCGATGGCGGTACATATCCCGGTGCAGTGGCCCCATCGGGTTTTATCCAGATCAGTCCGGAAACACGGGTTACAGGAGCCAGAGGGTATAACTACACCGATTCATCCATTTACTATTTCAGCTGTTTTGGGCATCATAGTGGCTTTCCGGAAGGTTCGGCAGGGCGTTTATTTATTATGCCTGTGACGGAAGGACGTGATTTTGAACCGGGTATGTATAAAAGTCGCTTTTCGCATCAGAATGAGATAGCGCGTCCGGGATATTACCGGGTAAAATTTACCGATAATGATATCATAGCAGAAGCAAGTGCATCCACCCGCACGGGAATATTGCGTTTTACATTTCCGGCTAAAACTAAGGCACAGGTTTTTATTGGGAATGCAGGAGATATCACCATCATTTCCGGAAAAGTGATACATGGAACTACGTTGAACACAGTGATCAATTTTAGTGAAGCTTTTAGCGAAAAGAAAAAGATAAAAGATGGCTATTTGTTTACTTTTAAGACTGCCGCAAAAGTTATTGAACTTAAACTGAGCACATCAACTGTAAACTTTGCAAGTGCTCAAAATAATATCGATAAGGAAATCGCCAAATTAAGTTTTAAGGCTTTTACTGCACGTACAGCCGATGATTGGACTAAACAATTATCTACCGTAGATATAACCGATACCAGCAAAAATAACAAAACCATATTTTATACCGCCCTTTACCATTCGCTATTGATTCCCTGGGTAATTTCTGATGTGGATGGTAATTATCGCGGAGATAACGGAGCCGTTCATCATGCTTCGGGTAAATATCAATATGGTGGATTTTCTCCATGGGATACCTTCCGATCATTGCACCCGTTATTGAGTTTGCTGTATCCCGAAAAGCAGAATGATATCATTTTATCGATGCTGGATATTTATAAGCAAACAGGTCATTTACCCACAGAGAGTATGACAGGCAATCATGCTATACCTATTATTGTAGACGCTTATTTAAAAGGCATCACCGGCTTTGATAAAGCACTGGCTTATAAGGCCATGAAAAGTAATATTGTCGACTCGCCTTTTGTGCAGGGGGATATGCCTATATACCACCGTTTAGGTTATGTGCCGTACACCAATTCTGAATCGGTAACCCGTACAGTGGAATATGCTTACGATGACTGGGCGCTATCGCAGTATGTCAAAGAGGTAATACATAATGAGGCCGACTATCAGCTTTTACGGGATAAGGGTTTAAATTATCGAAATCTGTTTCATCCTGACGACTTGTTTTTACTACCACGATCAGGAAATGATTTTAAGCTAAACCCCGGTATGTCGGGTTATAAAGAAGGGGATAAGTGGGTGTATTCCTATTTTGTGCCGCACAATGCCAAAGACCTGGTGAACCTTATGGGCGGTAATAAAGCGTTCTCTGCCCGCTTGGATTCTGCTTTAAGAAACAATGTTATACTATTTGATAATGAAACGGTTATACATCTGCTTTATTTGTTTAATGCAGCCGGACGGCCTGACCTTACACAGGCATGGTGCAGGGATATTATGCTGTTGCGATATAAAAACCAACCAGACGGTTTGCCGGGGAATGATGACCTTGGTGCTATGTCAAGCGCCTATATATTTAATGCATTAGGGATTTTTCCGGTAAGTCCGGGCAAGCCGTTATATGCTATAGGAGCACCTTTATTTCAAGCTGTAACCCTGCATTTGGCTGCTCATAAAACGTGGACAATTAAGGTTAAAAACCAATCGGCTGGCAACAAATACGTAAGTTCTTTAACCGTTAATGACAAGGCATATGAACAATTGGTTTTACCTCATGCAACTATCGCCAATGGCGGTATAATGCGGTTTACCATGAGCAATAACGTGCAAAACTGGCCTGCGGATAAAGATCCAATCGCGTTATCAGAAACAAAAACCTCATCGGATATAAAAGTTATCAATTATAGCTTGCAGAAAACCCAAGTTGAACCGAATGAGCAATTATGGCTGAGGTTTACAGCACAGAATAAGGGGGCGGCAGGTACCAAGAACATCAGAATATATGCTGACGGAAAGGTCATCGCCAACAAAAACTATCTTGTTCAACAAGGAAGTGGGATTACTGATTCTATTAGCTGCAGATCATACAGATTAGGAAAAACAACAATAGGTTTAAATGATGCAGGGGGGAATATTGTAGAGGTTAATGAACCCAAACAGCCAGTACAACATCCTTTTGAAATATATGGGATCAATAGCAGGCCCTTAATACATTGCGACAGCCAGCAGCAAATTAATTACACAATTAGAAACCTGACCGGCAAAGATCAGTCATTTTCTATCCCTGTAAGGTTGAATAACACCCTTTTGTATACTGATCATTTGCAACTCGCTCCAGGAGAAAGTGAGACCCGGAGTCATCATTTTGAAGATAAAGTGACTGGGGTTAAGGATTTATATATCAATGATATATCATCAGTATATAAAGTATTTGGTGATGATACAGGTTCGCTATTACTTGATCTTTCACTCGTTGCAAAAGATAATGATCAACCTATTTCAGATCATTCAGGATTTGAGAACAACGCGCATATCATTCATTCCAAACCCCTGGAAGTCGGAAAAGGAAAAAGGTTATTATTGGGTGATCATTGTTTTGTAGAAGTACCAAATGCGCCGAGCCTGGATAAGCTGGAGCAGAGCATCACCATGATGACCTGGGTATATCCGGAAGGCAAAGAAATAGGGCTGGTAGATATGCTTACCAAAGGCGATACCCATGTTTTGCAAATGAGCAATAACGAAACGCTTACCTTTTTTGCCGGTGGCTGGGGACGGGGTGATTGTACCGTAAAGCTTCCCGCCAACTGGAAACAGAACTGGCACCATATTGCTGGTGTTTGTAATGGTAATGTACTGTCTGTGTACATCGATGGCAAATTGGTAGGTACATCTACAGTAGAGGGGCCCGTGAACTTATCGGTAGACAATAGATGGCAATTAGGGCGCAATGAAGAGTTTCCTTCAGAAAGAATATTTCATGGCTATATGGACGGCATCAAGATTTTTGCCCAGCCATTATCATCCGTTGAAATCCAGGATATTTTTAATAAAGAACAAAGCGATTATAAGAACCAACCTTAAAATTAATAAGCTTTAAGCTGATATCGGAACTTCAACCTGTTTAGACATATGCCTTCTTAGTTTCCTGATCGGGAAATAGGTAAACATGATAGAATATGCCGCCGCCAATGTACCATCAAGATATGCCATTATTGGTCCGTTGAATTTATAGTGAGCGGGTAAACTTACTTGTGCAATTAACATCACCGCTAAAACAATCAGCAGTGTACCTACACCATTGATAATAGCTGTTTGCATGGCAAATTTATTTTTATTCAGGTCATCACTGATGGTTAAATCAAGAGCCCCTTGTTCAACGGCAAGTATCGTCTTTTTAAGTATATCCAGACTAAGGATAAATGGTAAAAACAACGACATGGGCAGCGTAAGCCTGGCCAGGCTTTGTTCTCCCTCAAACAGGTGAGTATAGCCTAATTTTGCGAAGCTGGCGTAGGCTATAATGGTATTGAAAAAAATGTTAGGTATAATGTATTGCAGCAGTTTCTTTTGTGCAAACCGTTTTAAGGTAGTTTTTTGTATTGGTTTTTCAGGCATGCGATAATTGCTGTAAGTTGGCAAATAATAGTTCCATCGCTGCGGCTTTTATTTTTAAAGCCTCTGCCTCTTCAAGGAAATTATCATTTGACATAAAAGTGAAATCCATCCTGTTTTTAAAAGTGGTTGTCACCAGTGTATTCGGGTTGCGCCAGGGGAAAGCAACCGTTGGGCTATAAATAGTTTCTACTTCAAATAATTGGTATTTTTCAGGAATGGTAAGCCTGCCCATGTTTGATAGGGTAACGTCATGTGAGCCATCTGTAGTCTTTAAAAACCCGATCATTCGTTTTACTGTTTTGTGCATATATTCGCCCATCCATAACATTTCATAGGCGTTCATGTTTTCAATTTTGGTGGTCAAATCGGTTTTTATTTTGCGCGCCTGATCCCAGAAACCCATGCCAGGGTCTTTATCAACGGTCAATTCTACAATAGGCGCGAAAGCAAACATCGTATCGGGCTTTATCTCGGGGATAAAACGTCTGATATCTACCGGACTAATCACTTTTCCGCGGGCTTTACCCCCCCTCACTTTCTGAAATGCTTTTAAAAAGGCTACACATAAAGCAGCATGTACCGATGTACCAGCATTTTTGCATGCTTCGGCTATGGCAAGGGTGTATTCTTCATCCAGTTTCCAATGTATGGCGTAGTTTCTGCCAGGCTCAAATTTACTTCTGGTACTTTTAAACAGGAAAAATAGTCTGCCTAAAAAAGAGTAGATCCGGCCTTTACGTTTATTTTTAGCAATATCAAAGCTATCGGGCATTAATTCCTGTACCGAATTGAATGGTGCGTATGTATCCAGTTCCTGTTCAGGGTTATCCAGTAAACTCAATATTTCCCTAAGTAGAGCTATGCAGGTACCGCCATCACAAACACAATGCGGCATCACCAACAAAAGCTCCGATACAACGGCCGATCTTATCCAGACTATGCGGGCTAATGGTACATTTTCACCATCAAAGAGCTTATACCATTCTGTTTCCGATTCCTTTAACCAGTCATCATCGGTAACCCGTTCGGCTATGCGTACAGGGATGGACTGAACTTGTTCATTGGTTATGAAATAGGGGCCACCTTTTTGTTCCTCATCTATCTGTACACGTAAAAGCGGGTGTTTTTGCTGAACTTTTGCAAGGGCTGTATGCAGGTTTTCGGCATTAATGCTACCTGCTATTTTGACGGTAAATACACAATTAAGCGGCGTAGACGCGTCTACGTGCATAATTCTTTCCACCATCATTAATTTTCTTTTCATGCTACGGCTACCGCTATGTTACCAATCTGTTCTTTAATCATTGCTATCATCTTATCTTTTATAGCCAGGGCATCTTCGTACGGCACAAAACCCTCACTGGCAATAAATGAAAAGTCCATTTGGCCGCGATAGGTAGATGTTACCATAGTGGTGGTATTACCTAATGGCCCAATCACCGCCGGACTGAATATCGTTTCTAACTCAAAGTTGCGATATTGATACGGGATATCGATTTTACCCAGGTTGGAAAACATGCAATCATTTGTTGATTTTCCGTTTTTAAGCAAATTAGTAAAGTTATCCATAGCAGAGTGCGCCGATTCCATCATCATCATAGTGGCATAAGGATCAAGCTTAGCCGATTTTTTGTCGACATCTTTTTGCATCGCCTTAACATTGTCTAAAAAATTCAAACCTGCATGTGCCGAAAGTACGATCATCAAACCAAACGCGAATAGTTGATCTTTTTTGATTTCGGGAGCAAATCTCCGAATATCAACCGGGCACGAAACCTTGTTATGCGCCTGGTCTTTCCTCACCTGTTTAAAGGCTTCCAGTAACACCCCACACAACATGGTATTTACCGTAATGCCAGCCGATTTACAATAAACGATCAGGTCTTTACTCAGGCTTTCATCAAATTTCCAGTGGATCAGGTAATCCCTTTTCCTATCGACCGGGTTTTTCTTTACCGGCATCAGCTTCAGCGCTACGGCGGCCAACCCACCAATCAATTTAGCCTTTATCTGTTTCGCTTTGTTATTTAAAATAGCCGGAGGAATAATATCTTCCATGCCTTTTATCGGATTTTCTTTGCCTATATCTGTAGTCGGATCGTCTAAAAGCTGTAGCAATTCAGCTAATATGCTCATGGCCGAACCTCCGTCGCATAAGCAATGGTGGATGGTGATGATCATATCTGATGTAGTATCGCCTTTTATCCATACCACGCGTAAAAGCGGACCTTTGTCCGTATTAAACGGAGTAAGCAATTCTCTGTGTGATTCTGTTTGCCAATCGTTATCACTTAACTGATCTATTATCCTTACCGGAATCTTAACTGGTTTTGCCACGTCGATAACAAACCATGGCCGTTGTTGATCATCATTCTGCACAAAAGCATTCAGCCAGGGGTGTTTTTCCTGTATCTTCCCTAAAGCGAAATGCAGGTCGGCCTCCGCAAAAACGCCGCGCAGTCTAAATGGTATAACGCCATTGAAAGGCAGTGTACCGTCGCCGTGCAACATTCTTTCGCCAAATAATAGTTTTCTTCTCATGCCACACTAAGTTCTTCTGTAGTTCCGGTTAATGTAGAAATTGTTTCCATCATTTTATCCTTGATAGCTAAGGCGTCCTCATAAGTAAGGCTCCCTTCATTGCTGATGAAAGAAAAATCCATCTCTCCACCATAAGTGGTTGTTGTAAACGCGGTAGCATGCCCTTCAGGTACCATAACTGAGGGACTAAATATGGTTTCCACCTCAAAATGTTTATAGTGCTGCTGAATATCCAGCTTACCCAGGTTAGAAAACATGCAATCTTTATTCGCTTTCTGGTTCCGTAAAAATTTAACTATTTTAGGTAATGACCCGTGAGCGGCTTCTAACAGCATGATAAGTTTATACGGATCAAGTTTAGCCATTTTGCTTTCGATGTCATTTTGCATAGCCCGCGCGTTGCTGAAAAAATCAAGACCCGGAAAAGCTGTTACCAGTATCATTAAAGGAAAAGCAAAAATGTTATTCTTTTTTATCTGCGGATTAAAATTGCGGATATCAACAGGGCACATGATCCTATTGAGTGCTTTTTCTTTGAGAACCTGTTTAAAGGAATCTAAAAGGATGGCACACATGATGGTGTTTACCTTGATGCTTTCGGCCTTGCAGCAGGCCAGGAGGGCTGCGCTAAGCTCCTGATCAAGCCGCCAATGGATCAGGAAATCCCTTTTTTTCTCTACTTGTTTATCTTTTGATGGTATAAGCGACAAGGCTATTGAAGCCATGCCAAATAGCAATTTGGCCATAAACTGGTGTATCTTATTATTCAGCATCGCCGGCGGAACAATATCGCCAATACCGGATATGGGAGCCTCGACAGCTATGCGGGCATCAGGATCATCCAGAAATTGCAAAAACTCTTCGAGCATTACCAATGCCGAACGGCCATCGAAAAGACAATGGTGCATGACCAGCAAAATTTCCGAAACCGGTTCGCCTTTGATCCATACCAGGCGCATCAGCGGTTCCCGGTAACTGTTAAAAGGTACCGACCACTCCTTTACCGATTCTGTTTGCCAATCATCACTGTCTCTACGTTCCATAATACGTATTGGGATATTAACCGGGCGTTCGTCATCAACTACAAACCAGGGCTCTCCATTCTTGTCATTTTGTACCACTGCATTTAGCATGGCATGTGTTTTTTGCAGACTTGCCAGCGCCACCCGGATGTCTGTTTCTGAAAAATTACCGCGTAATCTTACCGGTAAAAGCGCGTTAAATACGTAGTTCCCATCTCCATGCATAACGCGTTCAATCAAAAGTAATTTTCTTCTCATAGGCAACAAATTGGTCAAAGGTTTAGGTTGGTGGTTAGTTCAAAGGCGCCAGGACAGATTCTGCAGCAGCAAAATCTTCCAGTAACTGTACGGCCTTATCATTACCACCGGCGGCTATAAAGGTCTCATTTACCTTTATGGCAGCCTCACGATATTTTGGATTTTGTAACAGTTCAAAAATGGTATCGCGCAGATCAGCAATACGCAAACGTTTGTACCGTATGCTTATACCAGCACCTGAGTTCTCGATCAGTTTTGCTGTGTGAAAATGATCATAGGCGATAGGGGTGATCAGCATGGGCAATCCATTAATAAACGTATCATTTACGGTATTAAAACCACCATGGCAGATCACCGCGTCCATGTGCGGCATCAGCTCGGTTTGAGGTACAAAGCCGTTTACGATAAAGTTATCTGGCCATTCCTCAAAAATATCAGGATTAGTGGCGGCTACTATAGTTACCGGCTGATCTGCAAAAGCGGTTATCAGTTTCTGAAAAAATTCCTTGCGGATGTCAACCAGCAATGTACCTAAAGATACAAATACCTTTGGTGTAGTAGCCTTTGCCAGCCTCTCCCAGTCAAAAGCGGCATTATTGGGCCTGCCTTTTACGGGGCCCACAAATTTCATATGCGGTTCTGCTACATCAAAGCCAGCGAAGGCTTGTGAAGTAAATACCATATTAAGTTTATGTGAGTGTATAACGATCTCATCGCCATAAACGCCAAATTCCTGCTGCAAGCCTTTTACCAGGTTTTGCTGCCATTCGAAAATTTTAGGAGCACTTTTGGCGGTATCGCCCATCACATCTGGTGGTACAGGTGTAGTAGTTACCGATGGGATGCCTTTAATATGGGCACATAAAGCGCCTGCAAAGGTTATACAATCGTTAATGATCACATCGGGTTTCCAGGCATCTACAAAATTGCTTAGTCCTGGCATCATGATGCGGGCAAATGGCACATAGGTTTCCTCAAGAGCTAATTTCATAACCTCCGGACCTGAGCAGGCCGGGCCATCGTCCTGACGTTTCAGGATCCGGTTTATTTCATCCATATGCGGTTCCAGTTCGGCTTCAGGATATATGAACTCGCCGCCGGCAGGGATATGTTTATCAACCAGCGGTGTAATACCCAGCCATTTTACTTCATGGCCACGAGCAATAAGACTTGCACCGATGCTTAATGTTGGACTGATATGCCCGAAAAATGGTGGAACAACAAATAAAAATTTTGCCATGGTAAATGGTAGCGTTAGTTTTTTAATATTTCTAATGATTGTTTTGCAGCGGCTTGTTCAAGCATATCTGCTGCGGTCTCCGTTCCGCCGGCTTCTATGAACGATCTTTTGATCGTTTCGGCGGCGGTTTTATAATCAGGGTTGTTCAATACTGTGTTAACTGCTTCTTTCAGGTGATGAGCTTTAAAACGATTAAAGTTTAAGCGTTCTCCGGCACCTGTGCGCACCACGCGGCCCGCCACATGCGATTGATCATAGGCAATAGGAATAACCACCATAGGTAAACCATTAGACAGGGTTTCGCAAACGGTATTATGCCCGCCATGGCAAACAACCGCATCAAGATGAGGCAGCAGATCAAGCTGGGGCACGTGACGCTGTACGATAAAATTGGCAGGCCATTGTTCAAACAAGTCGGGATCAGAAACTACTACCGCAGTAATATCCTCGTTGCCAAAGGCTTCTATCACCTTGGCAAAGAAGCTCTTTTTATGCTCGTGGTCAAAAGTAGTACCTATGCTGATCAGTATTTTAGGATTGTCGCTTTCTTTCAACCTATCCCAATTAAAGGCCGTTTTGGTAGCCGGGCGATTAATTACAGGGCCGGTAAAACGGAAGTTGGGTGTTAACTCCATATCGCCAAAAAAGGCCTGTGAAGTAAGCACCATGGTTAACAGATCAGAACAAACTATTGGAGTGTCGGCTTCAACGCCAAACTCCCGCTGTAAGCCTATTACCTGGTTCATTTCCCATTCATGTATTTTGGGCAGCTCCTCCATTACTTTGATAGCAGCGGGAGCAGTTACCGAAGTAGCATAGGGTATCCTTTTGTTAGTAGCTGCAATAGCGCCGGCAAACATCTGGTGATCAGTGATAATCAGGTCCGGTTCAAATTGATCAAGCAAATAGGCAATACCATCATAGCTATGGCGGTTAAGGGGGATCAGTACCTCTTCATACAGGAATTTAAGACTATCAATACCGTAAACTATCTTTTTGGTGATGATATCCAGATATTGTTCGCTTTCCCGTTTCTGCTGGTCATTTTCATCGTAACTGATGTGGAGCAACTCGCCGCCTGTGGGGAGTTTGGCAGCTAATGACTCATCGAGCGTTATCCAGCCTACGCGGTGGCCGCGTTCTAATAGAACAGCGCCCATGCTTAGTGTAGGGTTGATATGCCCGGTTAAAGGTGGTACTATAAATACAAACTTCGCCATAGGTATATGTTTTTCGCGGGTAAAGTTTAATTCCTAAAAAATGTATTGATCATATTACCAATCAATACAGGTTCCTGTATTGGTATATTATGGTCGCCAGGCACAGGGGTAAGCTCTGACGTTTTTATTTTTTCATTCAACTCTTTGCCGGTTTCCAGGCAATTGGAATCGGTTCCGTAAAGTAATAAGGTATCCTTATTCAAAAGCATAATCTGCGGATCGTCCAAAAAATCCTTTTCGGCTATCATATCACTTTTGATACTGGTTTGGTAAAACAGGTATTCATACATGCGATGGTTTCGCTCCATCTGCCGTTTACCCATTTTTACTTTGGTGGTATCGGTGAAGTTTTCCACGTAATGCTCCAAAAACTCGCGGCTATAATCATCAATAATACCGCGTGCTTTCTCGTCTTTAGGATCGGGCGCTTCAATAACCACCAGCTTTTTTACTTTATCCGGGAAACGCAGCGCCATTTTCAGTGCGATCAACCCGCCAAAGCTGTAGCCGGCCAGGTGTACTACACTTAAATTCAGGGCTTCCATCAGGACGTTCAGATCATCAGTCATGCTGTTCAGATCGTAGCCATGCAGAGTGCGCTCGCTCATGCCATGACTTTTCAGATCGTACATCACCACGTGGAAATGTTCGGCCAGAATGGGGGCTATATTAAAATAATAAACAGACAAGTTACTGAACATGCCATGAACCAGCAGCACGGTTTCGGCCGCACCTTTGTTAAGTTCCTGGATATGTACATCCCTGTTATTTACTTTGATTACTGGCATTCGTAAATGTAATTGATGATCATACCTAAGTTCAGATTAATCAGCTGATCAAGATCCATAGATGACAACCATCCGGTAAAATCGATCTGGTCACCAAAATGCGCTTTAATTTTTTCGGAAAAAGACACGATCTCGATGCTGTCCATTTCAAGGTCTTTAGTGAAAGAACTTTCTGGGGTGATATCCATTTCCTCTACAAATTCCTCACCTATAACTTCGGTGATGAATTGTTTCATCAGATCAAATATTTCTTCTTTGTTTAATTTTCCTGTTGATGCTACTGTGTCCATCCGATTATGTAGTTTTTATGTTTTAATGTTTTGATGTAAATGTCATTAATGCGTAGTTCGTCGCCTTTGATCTCCTCAACTACGTATGCTTTGGGATTACCTTGCAGGCCTTTGCCCAGGTATTTGCCATAAGCCTCTTTAGCCACCCAAAAGCGGGTTGCCCATTCGGCTGCATCCTTGCCTTGCAGTAAGGCGCTTTCTGCCTCGGTAAACACCATGTCAAAAAAGCCTGTGCCACGGTCTTCGATGGTTTCTATATCGATACCTACGGGTTTGTCATACTGTGCGATACCAACCGCGTCGGTACCTTTATGGGCGATAGATATATGGATACCATCGGCCAAACCACCGCTTGGATAGGGCTTGCCCAGTTCATCAGCCTTTATTTCAAAGGTGATAGGGTAGCAGGCCTGCTGTTTTTGTTTATTAAGCAGGTTTCGCACAGCATCCTTTACCGCCACACGACTGATCATCCAGATCTTGCGTTTGTTAGGCATCAGGGTGTTGTGATGTTTTTTCTCATCCTGGTTAAAGTATCGTTTCAGGATAAAATCCCAGGATACCACACGTGAATACGCCTGGTGGAACATGAATATACCCGGCGCTATCTCTTCCGATAAACGGTTATGCAATGGCGACATGGATACGTTCCAAAGTGGTTCGTCAATTTCCAACCGGCGGTTTTGCCAGCCGTTAATGATGGCCCAGATCTTGCCATTGCGTTTCATTACGAAATCAGCAGTAGCAAATTCATCGTTCAACTCGGTTAATACGCAGGTACATTCAAACAGACCCTTTTGATCTTCCATTGGTTCAAAAAACTCGATCTCCTGAATTTTTACGGGGAAGGCGATACGATCTTTGGTCAACGTTAATTGCAGCCATAGGCCAAATAACTGTCCCGCATTATCCAGCAGAGAGCCTTTACCAGCATCACCTTCAATAATACCCGTGATGCCTTTTTTGCCTACAGCGGTTAAGGAGCGGATACCCTGGTAACGCGGGCCGTGGAACATGTGCGCGTCATAGATCTGTTCGGCTGTGCGCTGAATGTCCAGCAGTTCGCCTACGTCAAAATGCCTGTCTGGTGCCGGGCTAAGTTCGCGGGCCAGTTGTACTTCGGCATTGGCGAATTTATCCAGGTCGAGGTAAACGCGTTGCTGATCTTTCCACTCGCCGGTAACGGTTTCGCGGAAGGGTTTTACTACGTTCATCCACTGGAACACCTTAATGTTCATGATCTTTTGCACCTGTTCATCAGGCGATTGTTCGGCAGCTATTTCGCCAAACATTTCAAATATCATAGTCATCGGTATCACCGGATCCATATCTTCCACGCAATGCCAGCCTTTGGGTTGACGAAGCAGGGAGTGATCTATCAGGTAAGGACAGTTATCAAGGGAAACGTCCAATTGTTTAGAAAAAGAAACCCGTTTTGCCGGAGCATTAGTTGCCGTTTGCGGTGGTGCCGCAGGAGGCGAGGGAGCAGAAACAGGCAATGATGTTGTAGCTCTTGCCACAGGTTGTGCAGGCCTGTTCTGGAAAAGCTGCATCATCTCGTTCTGGATGCTCACCATTTCCGCTACGTTTTCGCTGAAGGCCCGCATGATCGGGTCGGCGACATCAACCAGCATAGCTTCATGGCTTACAGGAACCTGTTGTTTAACTGTGGCAAGATTTTTCAGTCCAGCAAGGTCATGTATAATAGGTGATCCCAACTCCAGTTTAATGCCTTTTGTTTTAACCGGCGAAGAGGTCTTTTGACGACCCATAAAATCTAACCCAACTTCTTTACCTTCCACAAATAAGGCTGCCAATACCCTTTGCAGCTGGTTTAAACCCGGGCGTGTAGGTACGTTTGATGCTATAGTGCTGAAGCTTTTACCTTTTAAAGTATCGTCGATAAAGCCAATAAGTCCGCCGGAGCCAACCTGTATAAAAACACGGGCGCCTTCGCTGTATAGTTTTTCGGTAAGCTCACGAAAACGCACCGGTTTAATGAGGTGCTCGGCGCTTAGCTGCCTGATGGCCTCAAAGCCCTCCGGATAAAGATCCAGTGTGGTAGCCGACCATAGTGGCGTGGTGGTTTTGCGGAACTGCATATTGCGCATTCCGTCCAATATTAAATCCAGTTTATCAGCCACAAAAGGGGAGTGGAAGCCCGATTGAAATGGCAGTACCTGGTGAAATATCTGTTTGGCTTTTAGTATTGGCACTAACTCGTCAAGCGCGGGTTTACTGCCACAAA
This sequence comes from Mucilaginibacter sp. RCC_168, assembly GCF_041355315.1. Taxonomy (NCBI): domain Bacteria; kingdom Pseudomonadati; phylum Bacteroidota; class Sphingobacteriia; order Sphingobacteriales; family Sphingobacteriaceae; genus Mucilaginibacter; species Mucilaginibacter sp. RCC_168. Next base: position 101,823 of record NZ_JBFUPN010000022.1, on the reverse strand, counting down.
GTATGACCTGCTGCGGGCAATTATCGTTCGACAGGTATACGTCTTTAATACCGGCCATAATAGGCTCCAACTGATCTATACCGCAACCTACGGCTATAAAACGGGAATCTTTTAGTTCGAATGTCTCAGGATTCAGTACATCAAGCAATTCCAGTACCGAACTTTCCTCGGCCAGTTCTGATGAACGTGCCGCCAGCCATTCGCCCAGGCTGTGTCCGGCGTTCATATCTGGTTTTACGCCCAATTGTTTAAGGGCAGTATCCAGGATACTACTTTTGTTGAGTATGCCTAACGCTTCGCTTAATAAGCCGTCAGCTTTGGTATCGTTATCTTGTGCAATGTTAAAGTAGCTGGATACGGTTGAAACCTCACCGCCTGCTAATCCATCCAAACCAGGAAACACAAAGGCCACTTTACCGCCATCATTTAGCAATGGGGCATTGGTATACCAGATATCCTGTTTATTGCGCCATGGATTGTTTTTGGCGGCTATCTTGGTTGCTTTTTTTATTCTTTCGGGTGTTGGGTCAAATAAGGCTATGCGGAAATTGCCTTTACCTTCGCTAAAGTCTCCTGTCTCCAGTGCGGTGATCAATGCATCGTGAGTTTCACGGGCAAGTAGCAACACTTCGTCTTTTTTAGGAGCATTAAAGCCCTCTAATACCACGTGGGCATTAATACCACCAAAACCAAAAGCATTTACACCGGCAAATTTGGGCAAACCTGATGCCGACCAGCTACGGGATGCTTGTACCGGTGAAAACCGGGTTTTTTCCATTTGGGCCAGTGGCGTTTCGCAATGCAGGGTTGGCGGCAAAGTATCATGATACAAAGCCAGGCAGGTTTTAATGAAACCCGCGATACCCGCGGCCGGCATGGCATGACCGATGTTTGATTTTACCGATCCGATACCTGCATCAGGCAATTCGGGGTGGTGACCAAAAAACTGGGCCAGGGTTTGCAGTTCGGTTTTATCGCCGAGTGGAGTACCTGTGCCGTGAGCTTCCAGGTAACCAATTTTATCTGTGGGCACACCGGCGTTTTCCCAGGCCTGTTCAATAGCTTTAAGCTGACCTTTTACCGCCGGGCTCATCACGCTGGTGCCGCTGCCATCGCTGCTTACACCAACGCCCTTTATTACGGCGTAAATTTTATCTTTATCGTTTATGGCATCTTCCAGGCGTTTTAAAACCACAAAACCACAGCCTTCTCCAATGATCAGGCCATCGGCTGCCGTGTCAAAAGGTTTTATTTTTTCCTGGCGGGATAGTGCGCCTAATTGCGAAAATATGCTCCAGAAAGCGGCATTTTGCCCGGTGTGTACGCCTCCGGCTATCACCATATTGCAGCGACCGCTATTCAGCTCCTGTACACCATGGTCAATCGCGATCAGCGAGCTGGCGCAGGCAGCATCCAATGTAAATGCCACGCCGCCAAGGTTTAAGCGGTTAGCCACCAGCGATGCCACCAGGTTGGGGATAAGCCCCATGGCGGTATCTGCGCTGAAACGCCCTTTGCGTAACTGGAACTCTTGTTTTACTTTTTCTATTTCGGCATCGCCCAAATCGGGCAATATTTCTTTTAATAAGGAAGCGATTTGCTCGCCGGTACGTACTATTTCAATGGCACGGGTTGCACCGGGGCCTGTGTAGTTACCTTTGCCAATAATGATACCCGTTTTATCGAGCGTGGCGTTCCGGGCAAATACACCCGCGTCTTCCAATGCTTTATAGGCCAGGTCCAGCGTTAGTAAATGATCCGGTTCGGTGCCTTCAACGGCTACCGGCAGAATGCCGAAACGGCGCGGATCAAATTCATAATCGGGGATAAAACCACCGCGGTTACAGTAAAAACGATCTACAGCCGACCCCTCTTTACTAAAATGCACCGGATCAATACGATCCGGTGGCACTGTTTGGGTTGAGTCGACCCGGTTAATTATATTTTGCCAGAAGGTTTCTACATCGCCCGCTCCCGGAAAAATGCATGACATCCCTATTACTGCTACATCCGTTTTCTTCATATGTGGAATGTGGTTTAACCGATGTATAATTACCAGTTGTTACCTGCCATAATTAATACCTGGCTTTCTTTGCCATATTTTAACTCATTTAAAAATATCTCGCGACCATGTTGCAGCGGTATCAGCGCTATGCCACGACGTTCGTATTCTTTTTCGAGGGTTGGCGATACCATGCCGGCACCTTTCCATGGTCCCCAATTGATAGACATTACTTTACCGTTGATGCGTTTGTTAAGTATCCACGCGTACTTGTCTAACACGCTGTTGGCTGCGGCATAATCTGTTTGTCCGCGGTTGCCATAAACCGAAGCGATGCTCGAGAACAGGATCACAAACTGGGTTTCTGGACGCAGTTGCTCAGCCAGGATCCGCAATGGTGTTACCTTGGTATCGAAAACACGGCCAAATGATTCCGGTGTTTTGCTTTGGAATAGCTTATCCTCCAGTAAACCGGCACCGTGTACCACACCATCTATGCGACCATATATTTCATAAGTATCGTCAATAAAGCTGCTCAAGCGTTGCTCGTCGCACAGGTCGAGTGATTTATACACTACGGTTGAACCACTGGCTTCCATTTGCGCGATGGTGCGCATTACCTGGTTGTTTTTGTAGATACGGGCTGTTTCCTGTTCAACTTCGGCGGGTTTTTTAATGAGACCTTGTTTGATCACATATGCGCGGATCTCATCTTTAGATTCCAGCGCATCAGCTGCACTTGATTCCGCTTTTCTTGGATCGGCAGAGCGTCCTACTAAAATATAAGTACATGGATAATCTTTAGCAAAATGGATCATCAACTCTGAAGTGATGCCTTGTGCGCCGCCAAATACGATCACTACCGATTTTTTATCCAGTTTAATGTGTGATTCTTCCAAACCGGTGATCAGTTGTGATGGGATCAGTTCCATCACATGTCTTTGGTGATCGCGATAGATCACTTCCGATGGTTTATCTGGATTCAGGATCTCCTTCAGCGTAACATCAGCAATTTCCTCTGTGGTCATCGGTGTACCTACACTTACAACGCGGCATTTGGTTTGCTCAAACTCGCGGTCGAGGCTTTTGAAGAAGCCCGGGTAACCCTGGTAGCGTCTTAATAAACTGATGTCGGTAAACTCATTTAGATGCAGCATGGTATCTGATATGATATAAACCCATTTTACAGTTTCAAAATCCAGTTTCTTGATCAGTGCAAAATGATCTATGATGCCCACTGTTTTTTGTGAGGCGAACATATTAAGTATGATCAGCCCCTGGTAACCTTGCAGGTCACCGCCGGCATACACAATATCGGCCATGGCCCCATGCTGTTCCAGTAAATGTTTGATCTTGATGGCCTGGATGCCGCCATCATCGGTGATGGCAAAGCGTTTGCCTTTGATGATGGCGTCTTCTGATGTCGACGATTTGGTGGGTGTAAGCTCAAAACGCAGGCGCGACAATGTTTCGTCGGTTGTTGGTTCAGCTACAGGCTCTTCTATAATCTTTTTGGCTTCGGTCACCAGGCCTTCGGTTTCTGAATCTATTTCAGAAATCCAGTTGGCCAGGCCATTCAGCGTTTTTATCGCGGCCAGTTTTTCCATGAGATCATCGCTCTGCTCATTTGCTTTACCAAAGCCTACTTTTAGCTTCAGATCACCGATGATCTCCATACGTTTGATTGAGTCGATGCTCAGATCGGCTTCCATATCCAGGTCCATTCCCAGCATTTCCTGCGGATACCCGGTTTTGTCGCTTACCACAGATAGTATAGCTGCTTTAAGGTCTTCTAATGAAAACTTTGTTTTTGTTGTGGTTTGTACAGTTACTTCTACATTGATTGCAGCAGGAGCAGCGGCAGGAGCTTGCGCTGTGTTCTCGTTGATCCAGCTAACCAGTCCGCTCAGTGTTTTGATACCGGCCAGTTGTTCCATCATGGTGTCTTCGCTTTTTTCGCTGTTGCTAAAGCCGCCCAGTTCGGTGCGTAATGTACCAATGATCTCCACGCGTTTGATCGAGTCGATGCTCAGATCGGCTTCCAGGTCCATTTCCATACCCAGCATATCCTGTGGGTAACCGGTTTTATCGCTTACTACCTGTAATAATATCTGTTTAACATCTTTTTGCACGGCAACAGGCTGAGTTGCTACGGGTTGAGCAATAGCTTTTACTTCCTGCTTAACCTCAACAGGGGCAGCTACCGGGATAGGTTGCTGAACATAAGCTTGTTGCTGATATTGCGGCGCCTGCTGATAAGCCATCGGGCTGCCCAGGGCGAGATTTTGTCCTAAAAAAGACATCATCACATCTCTTTGAGCCTGTATCAGCATCTTCATGCTGTTCAGGTATTCCTGCATCATCAGCTCCGCACCCGAATTTACGACGGTGTGCGTTGTTTCAGTTCGTACTTCGTTGTTTTTCATTTTTATAGGTTCAATGATAGGTAAGGCACCGTTAGCAGGCAGCTTTCCATTAGCAGGGAGGGCTTGCTGACCATTTACGTACCAAATAGTAGCGCTCTTTTTGTATAAAGTGGGTTCGTCCAGGTTTAACAATTTAGCACCACGACCTTCAAATAATTTTTCAATATGGATATTACGGCCTGTAGCCATATAATCTGCCAGCATACAAAGGAGATGGGTGATCTTGTTGCGGCTGTTATCTTCGGCATACAACAATACCTCGTCTTTACCCAGGCAGGCTTTGGTTAAACCGGTTAATACTTTACCCGGGCCAACTTCTATAAAGATCCGGGCGCCTGCGGCATACATTTGCTGTACTTCTTCAACAAATTTTACCGGTTTTACCAGATGATCGCTTAAACGCTCTTTTATTTCATTTGCTTTAACAGGATATGCGGCGGCGGTGGTATTTGACCATACCGGCAGAGCCAGATCGTTAAAGTTTACACCGGCAAGCACCTCTGTATACAATTCTTTTGACCGGGCTACCAGCGGACTATGGAACGCACAGGCAACTTCCAGTTTCCTGGCCGATATTTTTGCCGTTTTAAGCGTTTCCATTAAGTTTTGTATGGCAGGGGTAGTGCCCGCAATTACACACTGTAATGGTGAATTGTAGTTAACCGGGTAAATATCTTTTAAACCTGCAATTACCTTTTGCAATTCATCCTGTGTAGCATTTACGGCTATCATCGCGCCGGCATCACCGTCAACAACCGCATCTAAAATAGATTGGGCACGTTTGGCGCTTAATTTTACAAGTTCGTCCTCGTCAAATGCACCTGCAAAGCATAGCGCCGGTAATTCACCATAGCTATGACCGGCAACCATATCTGGCTCAATGCCTATGTTTTTCAGGAAATTTGCCAGAGCCAGGTCAACCATACCCAGTAATGGCTGTGCCATGCGGGTATCTTTAATGGCTTCTTTTTGTTCTTTTATCAGCTCAGCATCAAAAGCGGCGTTCGGGAATAATACTTTTTCATATTCAGGGTGCTGTTTAAGCAGCGTACGCATGGCCGGGAATACCACAAAAAGGTCGCGGGCCATGTTGATGCGCTGGCTTCCCTGTCCCGGGAACATAAACGCCACTTTACCATCCTGTTTTTTAACAATGTATGTGTCTTTGCTTTCGATGCCTGAAAGGGCCAGTTCAACCTTCATCATCAGGTCGTCGGCATTATCGGCAACGATGCTCAATTGTACCGGTTTGGTATTTTCGGTCGCTAAGCTAAAGGCAATGTCTCTCAGTTCGATATTTCCGTTTATCTCCAATAATACTTTTACTGAATTTAATTTTGTTTTCGCTTCTTCATAAGTATCGCCGCGGAAAACAAAAAGCTCCGAAGGCCATGAGGTTAAAGCTGGGTTTTCTGTCGTTACCGGGCTGCCGCTTTCAATTACGGCGTGGAAGTTGGTACCGCCAAAACCGAATGCGCTTACACCCGCATAACGTTTCTCTTCCATCCACAAACCGGCTTCGGTATGGAAAGCGAATGGACTTGTCTCCGGATTATAAAATGCGTTTGGTGTTTTTAAGTTGATGGTTGGTGGTTTTACACCATGATAAACTGCTAATGCTGCTTTGATCAAGCCAGCTAAACCAGCAGCGCACTTGGTATGTCCGATCTGTGTTTTTACCGAACCAAGGTGTGTTTGACCAGCAAGGGCGCCCGATTGATTCAACATATCGGTCAGCGCGCTTAATTCGGTTTTATCACCAACTACAGTACCTGTACCGTGAGCCTCAACCAATCCTAATAATGATGGAGTGATACCGGCTTGTTCATAAGCACGTTCCAGTGCACGCACTTGTCCGATCTTGCGCGGAGCGGTTAAGCCAAGGGCTTTGCCATCGCTTGATCCGCCAACGCCTTTGATCACGGCATAAACCCGGTCGCCATCGCGCAGGGCATCTTCATGTCTTTTCAACACGATCATGGCTACACCTTCCCCCAAAGCAATACCATCGGCTTCACCATCAAATGTGGCACAGCGGCCCTTGCGGGATAGGGCATGGGTGCTTGAAAACATCAGGTAGTCGTTAATACCGTTGTGTAAGTCGGCGCCACCTGCCAGTACCATATCTGATTTTTCGAGGAACAACTCCTGGCAAGCCAAATCGATAGCAGCTAATGACGAGGCGCAGGCGGCATCTACCGTAAAATTGCGACCACCAAAGTCCATACGGTTGGTGATACGACCAGAAATTACGTTAGCCAGGATACCCGGGAACGAATCTTCGGTAGTTTTTGGCAGGACAGCATCTACTTCGGCTGGGATCTCGCCAAATACCTGTTTGTAATAACCTCTGAAGCTATAGCTGTTGGCCAGGTCATTACCACCTTCAGCGCCAATAATTACAGAGATATTATCACGATCGAAGTTACCGCTGCCATAACCGGCATTTTCCATCGCTTGTTTAGCAACCATTAAGGTTAACAGTTGTGTTGGCTCAATAGCTGCCAGTGATTGCGGCGGGATACCAAATTCAAGCGGATCAAAATCGATCTTCGGAATAAAACCACCCCATTTGGAGTGCGACATATCATCGGCAGTAGATGTAGGGTCGTAATATAATGCTTTATTCCAGCGCTCGTCAGGCACTTCGGTCACGCAATCTTTTCCTAAGATAATATTGCGCCAGTATTCTTCAATATTTTTTGCTTCGGGGAAAATACACGCCATACCAACGATAGCCACATCAAGTGAACGCTCGGTCGACTCCGGTGCGGCAGGTAAAGCAGCTTCCTGGATATACTGATAATTGTTTTCGGCAACATCCTGGTGCAGCTCCAGCAGAGAAATAACCTTGTTGTGCATCACGGCAATCTGGCCTATCATATACATACCCAGGTTAAGCTGATCGGCTTCGTTGATGGTTACCAATTCATCGCCACGGCGCTCAATACCTTTGGCGGCTATGCGCAGCCTGCCAACGTTAAGGCTTTCCAGTTTCTCCCAGATCTCTTTTTTGTCGATACCGGCCTCTTGCAGTTTGGCTTTCTCTGTACTAAAGAAATCGGCGAAAGCAGTATTCAGGCAGCGGGTTTCATGGCCCGGGGCTGTTTCCAGCAATACGGTGTCTTTAGCTTGCAGGGCCTGCTCCTGGAACTTATCCTGGATAGCACCTGTAATCACAGCTTCTTTAGTATATAAATAAGCGGTACCCATCAGCACACCTACTTTTACACCTTTGGCCGCCAATGGTGCTGCCATTATCGCTATAAAAGCTGAGGAGAAAGCATCATGTATGCCACCGGCAAAAAATACGCTGATCTCTTCGGGTTTATCTTCTTTTAACAGGCGCTCAATTTGTTTTTCCCAAAGCACCATGCTGGATAGCGGGCCAACGTGACCACCGCATTCGCGACCTTCAAAAACAAAGCGGCGGGCGCCTTCTTTCAAAAACATGTCCAGCAGGGAAACGGAAGGAACATGTAAAAATGTTTTTATACCCACTTTTTCAAGCGGTTTAGCCTGTGATGGTCTGCCGCCTGCAATAAGTACTACAGGTGGTTTAGCTTCCAGGATGTATTGCATTTGCTCATCGCGCAGCTCCTGTGGGGCAAAACCGAGGATGCCTACGCCCCAGGTTTTATTACCTGCAAGTTTCTTAGTGTCCATCACCAACTCCTTGGCACGCGGCCCTTTCAATAAAGATAATGCAATGAACGATAAGGCCCCGGCCTCAGCAACAGCATCGGCAAAGGGAGCTACATCACTTACACGGGTCATTGGGCCCTGAGCAATAGGATAGGTTATATTCAGATCTTTGGCCAAAGCGTTGTTTGGTTTGATCACGTTTAGCGCCCGTGCCTGGTTCAGGTGGCCATAGATGGCTTCTTTGATACCAAATACAAGCTTGTTTAATTTTTTGTAACGGTTAACCAGATCGGTAGCCAGGGCGATGTCCTGGCCCATCGGAATATAGCTTTTCTCCGGATTAAGATCGGTGAACAAAGCTTTAAGATCATTATAGGTAGCGTTTTCTGGTAGGGCAGGAGAGTTTGGGCGAACCAGTACCCTACAATTGTCTATCAGTTTGGTTTCGGTACCGCTTAGTTTGGTACAAAGTTCCTTCAATTCTTTTGGCGCCGAACATTCAGGGAATAGAGCCAGCTGGCTATCTAATACGATACCGGCTGCGCCTTGCGCAGATAATGCCGCAGCAGTATGTATACCTACACCACCCTGTACCCAAACCGGGATATCCTTTACTTCCTGAATAACGCGCTGGAATAATATGTAGGAAGATTCATAGGCCACATTGCCCGCGCTTTCATTACCCTTTATGATAAGGCCGGCAGCCCCCTGGGCTTTTGCCTGTTTTGCAGTAGCCACATCGTACACCTGATAAACAAGCTCGGTATTTTTTGGCTGTTTGATCTTTACCCCGAATGGCGCAATGATCATGCTCACCTGTTCAGGAAGTTTAATATCGATGATATCGTTTGTGGTAAAACAAACTCCAAAATCGATTAAGCCACGGCTTACTAAATTTTCAAGCGCCTTTTCGGCGGTAGTTTTATCAAGTCCAAGACTCAGGACAGGAAAAGCCCCGGCGTAATGCAAATCAAGTGCAAGCGATACATCGGGTTTTTCAAAGGGGGTTAATCCAATTATTGCACGTTTTTTCATGGTATAGGGTAGGTAAAATGTCAAAATCGATGGCTATCTGCAAAAACTACCATTAAATCCCAGATGATGGATATACAGAACACTAAATATTATGGTAGATGAAAAATAATAAATTAATCTTATACTTTAATCAAAAAGTAATAATTTAATAACAAAGGCATCTTAATCTTGTTAATTATACAATAATACCACTATATTTTTATATTTATGCATGGTGAATACAATGAACAGAAAAAGAATAAAATGGAAAAAAAGCCCCTCAATATATAGCTATGGCCTAATATTATGCTGTTTATCAGCAACATTAAAGCATTTGCCTTAAATAATAATGGTAATTATTGGTTAAAAAATAAATTCCTCTGAGTTAAATAAGTTGATTTTTGTTATAAAATTGTACAATTTGTTAATAATTATTTAATGCCGCCTTTGTTTCATTATATCTGGCCTTAAAAAATTATAATTTTACATAAATTATTAATAATCAATTAATTACATATGTAATTGGCAAATTAGCCCGCCCGGTGGCATCCATATCTGATTTTTTGAGAATTGTGGGAGTTTGCGCTTGAAAAAAGCTGCTTGTGGTACTAATTGAAAGTAATATTTGTCTATAGTTTAAAAAATAAATTAAAGTGTAAGTATTTAAATAAGGAGCTGGGATGGACTGATTTTCAGCATGGTTTTGCTTGATTCCGAAAGAACCAACCTGCTGAAAGCTGGCGAAATCAATGTACGGTATAAACAACAAAAGACCGCCTTTATGAGACGGTCTCTTGTTGTTTTATGTACGTATTTATGTGCTTAGTTTACATCAAACCAAAGTTTGGTAGTAAGCACATCGGCACCCTGGTTAGCAACGGCAGATTTGTAGCTTGCGCCATTTAGCGTTTGCTCCGTTCCCGGGTAAATGAACCTTACCGGCAATTTTCCATTCAATGCGCCGGCTACAGCAGGTTTTAACTGCGGGTAATCCAAACGGCGCCATTCTGCAAAGGCTTCTAATCCCTGACCAAACAGGGCTATCCATTTTTGATTACCTATCGACTTTTTATAATTCGAGGCATCATATTTAACTGCTGCCGAATTGACGTAGGTTGCTATAGCTGCGGCAGCGATCCCATATTGCTGTAATGAGGCTGTTACCGCCTGATCGTACAGATCGGCGGCATTCCCGGCAATAAAGCCACGTGCTACAGCCTCGGCCTGGTCAAACAGCACTTCGGCATAACTGATGATCACTGCCGGGGCGTGCGGCGCCAGAAAATAAGTACCCGGTTTTGACGTTTTGCTTAGTCCTAAACCGCTGGCGTCTCCAACCAATAAGCCATTCGGCACACCAACATAAGTTTGTGGGGTAGCGTCCTTTGTCGGACTGGCATAAACAGGTAATCGCGGATCGTTAAGGGCAAACAACTGGTCGACTATAGTTTTGCTGATACGGTAATCATCGCGAGTATCAAACAAGTTGCTGATTGGGTTTTGGTTTGGTGAATCTACATAAACCAGTTGAGCTATTTCGCTATTCGAGCTGATGTATCCGCTGCCTTCTGCCTGAATATCGGCTAATATCTGTTTGGCTTTTTCGGGCTCGCGGTCGGCAATACGAAGCGCTATACGCAGGCGCAGCGAATTGGCGAATTTTTTCCAGGCGGTAATATTACCACCGTATATTACATCACCTAAAATGGCTTTACCGGATGGGTTAAGCGAAGCTTGGGCCGCCTTCAGATCATCAAGCAAGGCAAAATAAACATCTTTTTGGGCATCATAAGCTGGAGTAAGGTATTGATCAATGTTGATGGCTTGTTTATAAGGAATGTCACCGTACTGATCAGTCAACAGAGTAAACACCCATGAACGCAATACCAGCGCCACACCTTTGTAATTAGGATTTGCTTGTGCATCGGCTATTGAAATGACCTTATTAAGGTTAATGATCCCTTTGGTATATGCGGTTGTCCACAAGCCCTGGAATGAGGTATTGGTGAATATATATCGGTCGGGATCGGTATATTGTATTTTGGACCAATTTTGTACGAAAAGCAAACTTGAACCCATGTTGTCTTCTACGCCCCAGTACGTATCGGATATATTTTTGATAACGCCTGTAAGCAGGTAATCAGGTTGTGGATTTTGTGTCGCATTGGGATTCTGGTTAATATCAACCAGTTGTTTTTTGCACGATGCTAATGATAATAACAAGGTGCCTGATAGTATAATGGATGTATATTTAAGCTTCATGATTGTTAGAATTTAAGGTTAACATTAAAACCAATATTGCGTACAGTAGGCAGGGTTAGGTCTTCCAGGCCTTGCCCGTTGCCAGTGTTAAAGGCGGTTTCGGGGTCGATGTTAGGCGCGTTTTTGTGGATGATCAGCAGGTTACGGCCCACAACGGCAAATGACGCTCCCTGGAAACCAATACTTTTAGCCCATTTTTGAGGCAGGGTATAACCCAGTTTTATTTCCCTTAATTTAACATAGGTAGCGCTGTAAACAAATGGCTCGTCGGCATTGGTTAGTGATTTATAGTATGCCTGTGCCGGTAAAATAGTGGTGTTTTTGCTGCCATCAGCTTTTACACCGTTATAAACAATACCATCATTATATACCGTTACGCCAGCTGGGGCATTGCCGCTTACCTGCACTGCGGTACCTGATGTATTATTGCCCGGATAGTAATAACTTATACCGCCATTAGCTGTGCCACGACCGGGCAGGGTAGATGCCAGGATACCGGTATAGGTACCTGTTTGGTTAGTACCCGAAAAAACAGAACCACCAATGTGAGCGTCAATCAGGACGCTTAAATTAATGCCTTTATAAGTAAAACTGTTATTGATGCTGCCCAACCAGTCTGGTGTATATTTGCCCAGGTATTGTATAGTTGGATTAATGGCCGGTGTGCCATCGGCATTTACAACAACCTGACCGCTGGCATTTCGCTGAAACGCATTACCATAAATAGCGCCATAGGGCTGTCCAATCGCTGCCAGTACCTGTACGGTACCATCAGATCCTAAGATAAAGCTTTGCAGGCGACCCTCATTATCCAGCGAAACAACTTTACTTTTGTTGCGCGAGTAATTGACGTTGATGTCCCAGCTAAAATCTTTCAGTTTTACCGGTGTTAAGCCCAATTGTAACTCCAAACCTTTATTATTAATAGTACCGCCATTGATTAGGTTTTGGCTATAACCTGTAGTTTGGCTTACATTTACGTTGAGTATCTGATTAATACTATTGGTGTTGTAAACGCTTGCATCCAAACGGATCCTGTCATTAAAAAAGCCTACTTCAAATCCCGCTTCTGCAGAGGTTGTGGTTTCTGGCTTTAAATTAGGATTAAGGTTGAGGCTATTGGCACTTTGCTGAGGGTTTGAACCAAAGGGAGCAGTAAAATCATATGTATTTAGCAGTTTGTATGGGTCAGTGTCTTTACCAACTTTTGACCAGCCACCACGAAGTTTTAAATAGCTCAATACATCGCTCTTGATATCCAGCGCTTCTGATAATATCAAGCTTCCGTTAACAGAAGGGTAGAAGTATGACAGACTGGCTCTTGGAAGTGTAGATGACCAATCGTTGCGTGCAGTAACGTTTAAAAAAGCATAGTTCCTGAATCCAATCTGGCCCGATGCAAAATAGCTATACCTTTTAGATTTGTAATAAGCGCTTGATGATATCAGCGGATCACGGGAGTTGCTTAATGTATACAAACCATTAACAGCCAGTTTGGGTGCCTTTTGATCATGATTCTCTAATAGATTTACCCTGATATTACCACCTATTAAGGCGTCGATTGAAAAATCATCGTTTAACTTTTTGGTATACTGTAACCGGCCTTCGGTGTTGGTTTCGGTAACATCGTAAGCATCTTCTTCATATGAGCCAAAAGGAGTACCATTAGTACCATAGGCTATTTTGATCTTGCGGCGGTCGTTATAGTAATCAGTACCGGTACGGAAGTTTGCCGATAATCCGTCGATGATCTTATAGTTCAATTCCGCGCTACCGATAAAACGGTTCTTTGTTTGTCCAACTGTATTTTCATAAGCCATAAAATATGGATTGCTGTAATAGCTGTTGTTCCAGTTAAAGGTATTGCCATTGGCATCCAAATAATTTTTTAACTGACTTACATCAACCTGGCGACCAAACCATGTAAATTGCAGCATAGTACTGGTAGCTCTTTTACCGCCTGAGCCTGGCAAATTGGCGGCATCATCTTTAATATAGTTAGCAATGGTGGTTAAGGTTAGTTTAGGAGTGATCTTGTAAGTGGCATTCAATATAAATGAGTTGCGACCCTGTTCGGAATTAGGAATAACCCCGGTTTGATGCAGATTATTATAACCTAATCTGAAATCATATTTATCACCTGAGCTTGCCAGTGAAATACCATTATTTAATGTTACACCTGTTTTAAAAAAACTGCGTACATTATCTGGATGGGCTATAAAGGGAACGGGTGTACCGTTTGAGTTAAATTGAGGGATCAGCTGACCATCCAGGGCAGGACCCCAACTTTCATCCACGCCATCATTTACACCACCGCCTTTACCATCCACATAGCTGAATTTGCCGTTTGAACCCTGACCGTATTCATTTTGATACTTGGGCAGACCCAATAAATTGGAAAACGAAGTATTTGAATTAATATTAATTCCCAAGCCTTTGGTGCCTTTTCCACTTTTAGTTTTTATTAAAATTACACCATTAGCAGCTCGCGAGCCATAAAGTGCAGCAGCATTAGGCCCTTTTAGCACAGTAAGTGATTCAATATCTTCTGAGTTAAGATCTGAAATAGCATTGGCAAAATCCCTTGAACCACCGGTTCCTAAAAACTGGCTGTTATCAACGGGTAAACCATCAACTACAAACAAGGGTTGGTTATTACCTGAAATAGAGGTTTCACCACGGATGATGATACGTGATGAACCCATATCGCCCTGGCTGTTGGTTACATTTACACCTGCTATTTTACCGCTTAAAGCATTCACCAGGTTGGTTTCCTTGGCTTCGGAGATATCCTTTGATTTTAAACCCTGCACGGCATAGCCGAGCGTCTTTTTATCTTTGGATATGTTGAGCGCCGTGATCACCACCTCGTTGAGGGCGTTTGCCTGTTCTTCTAAGATGATACGGAACTGGGCGTCGCTGCCGGTAACGGGTATTTCTTTAGTGGTAAAACCAATATAAGTTATCCGTAACACGTCATTTACCTTGGCGCTTAAGGTAAACTTACCGTCGCTGCTGGTTTGTACACCGTTGGTTGTTCCTTTAACAGAAACACTAACGCCGGGCAAGGGTAGCCCGTCTGACTTGGCGGTTACCACTCCGCTTATTTTAACAGATTGCGCTGCAACCGTTTGGATGAAAATAAAAGGCAACAGTATTGCCAGTAGTAGTTTGTAATTTTTAAACATGGTAATTGATTGTGAATGTTAACGATACCATACAGCATCCGAAAAAATGAAAGGCTTAGTCATCCGCAGATCTGATGACCCGGTGATCTATAGCATTCCCTTAACTGTAAATTTTTGATTGTTGGGTTTGTGTTGCCTGAGATAAAAAGCCTGACCGACCTAAGCAACGCTGTAAGTTAACAGCAGCAACACATGTTTTGCATAGATGACATAGGGGTAGAAGCAGATGTTAAAGTGTAAATGTTCAAAACAGAAGCGTTGTTTAAGGTTATGTAATTTGTTTTCATATCCGGTGTGATTGTTGATTAAATCGATATAGCATTGTGTGACGACAGGATCAACGACACATGCCTTATTATTTATTTTAGTTTACAGACGCGGTTTTGTTATTCACCAAAGCGTCGACCACTTTAACCATTGAGGCAAACTCATACTGATCATACAGGCGGGTGAGATAAACGATGCGGCCCTCGCGGTTGATGACTACATTGCGGGTAACACCGCTCTTTTTTTTGGCAAACCTTCCAAAAATTTCGGCACCAGGATCAAGCGCCAGATCATAGGTGATCTTCATGTCGCTGTGAAACTTCTGCACTTTTTTCAAAGGCTCATCACGGTCTACGCCAATCAATATCAGGTCCTGGTCTTTGTAAGCTTCCCAAATGTCTTTTTGCAGGTGTGGCATTTCCTGGCGGCATACACTGCACCAGCTGGCAGTAAACTGAAGTATCACTACTTTACCGCGTAACTGCTTTAAAGTTGTTGTGCTGCCGTTGGTTAATACCAATTCAAAATCATCTGGGGCCTGGTCGCCAACTTTTACCAGATAACCACGATCGATATTAGCCGAATCTACAGCCTGTACCGATTGTGCCTGGACGGCAACGCCGGTGGATAGGAAAAGAGAAACTATGAGTAAAAGTTTGTTGTTCATTGAATTTATTAAATAAGGCCCGCTATAATTAAGCCGGGGATAAAAAATTAACAGATTTCAATTAAACAGAAATAATGGAGAGGATATCAGAACAGCCTATAGCTGTATATGTGGACGTATCATTATCTTTTCTGCAAATAATGGCAGATAGGAATTAGCACCTTTATAACAATCTGTACAGGTTGCTAAGACATCACAGGGCCTTTCCCTCAGTCTTTCTGGATAATTAAAAAATGAAATAAAGAACGATTTCGGCTGCAAACATATAAATAATTCTATTAAATCCATAGACTTTATATCGATTTGGTAATTTTCGCTTATTTCTTACAATTGGGTGGCAAAAGGAGAGAGGGAGATAGATGAAATAGAGTAAGTCATCCTGAACTTATTTCCAGATTCCACAAGACTGAGCACCCTTAAAAATAGATGGCGGGTAAAACAAAAGATCAGGAAAACGATTAAGTAAATAATTCAAATGTTTTTGAGAAATATGATCTTAAAAATAAGAGATTTGTTTTTGATCTGCTGTCAGGTCGCTTACCAATTATACCTTCTGCTCACTATGCAATTAAAACGTAGCATTTACTTGTTAGGCTTACTAACCTTTGTTTACGCGGATAATTTCGCCCAAACCACAGCCACTAAAAAGCAACTGGATGAGGTTGATTATGTTGATCCGTTAATAGGTACTTCTCTAAAAGGTTTTGCCAAAAATTTTGAGGAAGGCAATGGTGGGGGCGGCACCATGCCCTGCGTAAACGTACCCTTTGCCATGACCAACTTTGTAGCGCAAACCCGCGAAAACAAAATGAGCTATATGGTTTATCACTATGAGGATAGTAGGGTTATCGGGTTCGCGGCCAGTCACCAGCCCACCGTTTGGATGGGCGATTACGGCTATGTATCAGTGATGCCGCAGGTAGGTAAATTACGTGTTTTACCAAAGGAGCGGGTACTTTCCTTCAGCCATAAAGATGAGGTGTCCAAACCTTATTACTATTCGGTAAAGCTAAAAACTACCGAGGCAGAGAAGATCAAAGCCGAAATAGCGGGCGCTAATACCTGTGGTATGTTCCGGTTTACTTTTCCCAAGGCCGATCAGGCGCATATCATTATCCAGGGTATCAACCTGAACCCCGAACTGAAGGACTGGGCCAATGATTATACCGTACGGATCAAAAAGCTAAAAGGTTACGTGCACGTAGATACGGTAAATAACGAAATAACAGGTTATAACCCCGACCGGCAGTCGGCACAGTTAGGTCCTGAGTTGAAGAATTTTAAAGGGTATTTTGTGATCAGGTTTAACAAGCAGATCAAAAAATATGGTACCTGGGACAAGCAGGTGATCAACAAAGGCAGTCATGAGCAATATGGTACCCGGATGGGGGCCTTTATATCGTTCCGTACCAAGGCTAATGACGAGGTGAGGGTAGTAGTAGCCACGTCGTTTATCAGCCTGGAGCAGGCCCGCGAAAACCTTAAAAAGGAGATCCCTGACTGGGATTTTGACCAGGTAGTAAAAAACACGCGCGACCAATGGCAACAGGCCCTAAAAGCAATACAGTTAAGCAGGGTAAGCAGGGATCAGCGGACGATCTTTTACACCGCTTTATTCCATACCATGCTGTTTCCGAGGCAGTTTTCGGAATATGGTAAATATTACAGCGCCTTTGACGATAAGGTGCACAAAGGTGAATCGTACAATGATTATTCGCTTTGGGATACCTTCAGGGCGTTGCACCCGCTGCTGACGCTTATCCAGCCGAAGAGGGTTGATGGTATGGTTCAATCGCTGTTGCAGATGTACCAGGAGGGTGGCTGGATGCCGATGTGGCCAAATCCAACCTATACCAATATTATGATAGGTACTCACGCAGATGTTGTTGTGGCCGATGCCTATATAAAAGGTTTCCATGGTTTTGATACCAAACTGGCTTATGAAGCGCTGCATAAGGACTCGTACGAAGCCCCGGATGGCGATGCCCACAAACGCTGGGGCGACCGTGACCTTTGGACGAGCTTTGAAGCCCGTGGTGGCCTCACCAACTATCATAAATTAGGCTTTATACCCGTAGATAAAACCCGGGAATCGGTTTCGCGTACCATTGAGTATTCTATTGATGATTATGCTGTAGCCCAGGTGGCTAAAGGTTTAGGCAAAGACGACGACTATAAACAGCTGATGGCCTGGAGTAAAAACTATCAGAATGTGTACGATAAGGCAACCGGTTTTATGGCTCCCCGTAATTCCGACGGACATTTTTCGGCCAAGCCGGATTCGGGTTTTACGGAAGGAACCAAGTGGACCTATACCTTCGGCGCCATGCATGATATTCCGGGAATGATCAAATTAATGGGCGGTGAAAAGGCTTTTGCCGATAAACTGAGCCAAAATTTTAGCGAGGGCCACTATCGTGCGGACAACGAGCCTGGTCATCATTACCTGTACCTGTTTAACTATTGCGGCATGCCATGGAAAACGCAGGAGCTGGTTCGGGAACATACTTCGACACAGAACTTCAGGAACGCGGCTATAGGTATCAACGGAAATGATGATTGCGGCCAGACTTCGGCATGGTATATTTTTAATGTGATGGGCTTTTATCCGGTAGCGCCTGCGTCTGGAGTTTACAGTATTGGTGCGCCACAATTCCCATATATAGTTTTGAACCTGCAGCATAGCAAAAAGCTGATCATTAAGGCTACGGGTCTCTCTGCCAAAAATAAATATGTAAAGGAAGTAAGCTTTAACGGTACGCCAATAAAAGATTTTACCACTTCGCACAAACAGATCAGCGAAGGGGGAACGTTGGCATTCACCATGACCGATAAACCACAGAAGTTATAAGAATCGAAAACTGCTTAGTTGGTGGCACGAGTAGAGTCTCTGACTACCAGTTTGGATGGGAGTGTGATATTTTCTTTTTCTAACTGTATAGGCTTCCCTGCCAGGTGACCGAATAATAGTTCAGCGGCTTTGCGGCCCATATCATATGCCGGTTGTAAAACCGTAGTAAGTGGTGGGTTTAGGATGGCCGCGGTGATCTGGTTGGTAAAACAAACCACTTTGATATCATTAGGGATGTTTAGTCGCAGCTCCTCGCAGGCCAGGTAGGTGGTAGTGGCCAAATGTTCAACCGTAGCGATGATGCCATCAGGCTTTACGGTGATTATATGTTCTTTTAAAACAGCAATGTTTTCCTGGTTATACTTATTGGAGCAGCTGATAATATTTTCTTCTTTGGATTTCACCTGATATTCGGTCAGCGCCTTTTTATAGCCACCCTCACGGGCCTGCAAGATAGAAGGATAGCCTTCAATAGTAACCAGCGATATGTTTTTACAACCCCGTTCAAGCAGGTGTTTGGTGGCCATGTAAGCACTGTTAAAATCATCGGTTTTGATCTTGGCGGTAGGAATATCCTCACAAACCCGGTCGAAAAAAACAATGGGTACACCTGCTTGCTGTAGCTCCTGTATGTGGCGGATATCTTTGGTATTGCTGGCAACAGACATGATCACGCCATCAACACGGCCACTGCTCAGGTCGTTGAACATCTGCGCTTCACGCTCGTAGCTATCATGGGTTAAATAAATAAGGGCGTGGTATTTTTCCTGGCCAACAATACTTTCAATGCCATTGATAGCCTGACTAAAAAAACTGTCGGCAATCTCGGGGATGATAATGGCAATGGTGTTGCTTGATCGTTTGCGGAGGCTGCTGGCGTAAGGATTGGGTACATAGTGCAGCAATTTGGCGGTTTCTATAACCCGTTGCTTAGTTTCCTCACCTATGTCATGACTATCCCTGAGTGCCTTTGATATAGTTGCAATAGATACATTTAACACCTTAGCCAGTGTTTTCATGTTTACTTTGTTACTTTTTGCTTCGGCCATCGGGGTATTGGTTTTCGGGATTTTAATTGTCTGTTAGGCGATTTTTATCGCTAAACTATAAAAAAGTTTAGCAAGGTAATAAAAATAGCAGGCAAAATAAGCGTCAACAGATAGCTGTCACCTTTACAGTTTAAGTAAACGTTTAAGCAAATAAATACGGGATTTTTGATAAATCTGATTCTAAAAATGGACAAATTTGTATAACACAGCTATAAAAAACCAGCTATAAAGGATTGTTTACCAATTATATTTCCTTTTAAATTATAACATCATGAGCAAGATAATCGGAACGCCAGAACAAGGCCCTCTAAATTCCATAGAAGAATGGGAAGATGATTTATTAGTTCGCTATCCTGATGCAAATTCCATTGCAGCCGGCAGGGATACGCAAGCATATCGTGACTACGAAGCTACCACAAAAGATAGTGTGAGGGAATTTTATCGTTTACAGCACATTAATCAAACCTACGATTTTGTATTGCAAAAAAAACAGCAATATCTGTCGTTTGATAAGCAAGAAATGACGGTTTGGGAAGCCTTTGATTTTTTAAATCAACTGGTTGACGACTCCGATCCGGATACCGACCTGGATCAGTTACAGCACTTGCTACAAACATCTGAGGCTATCCGTGCAGACGGTCGCCCGGATTGGATGGTGCTGACCGGCCTTTTCCATGACCTGGGTAAAGTGTTATGTCTGTTCGGCGAGCCTCAATGGGCAGTTGTAGGTGATAGCTACCCGGTAGGTTGTGCTTTTTCTGACAAAATCGTCTACTCCGAATATTTTGATCAGAACCCTGATCACCATGACCCTCGTTACAATACCAAATATGGCGTTTATGAGCCAAATTGCGGTTTAGAGAATGTACACATGACCTGGGGGCACGATGAGTATATTTACCATATCATGAAGCCATATTTGCCTGAGCAGGCACTGTATATGCTGCGTTATCACTCATTTTATCCGCAGCATCGGGAAAACGCCTATAGTCATTTAATGACCCCTCATGATCACCAGTTATTTAAATCGGTTGATCTGTTTAACCCGTATGATCTTTATTCCAAGAGTCCCGTGCCACCGGATTGGAAAAAATTGCGTCCGTACTACGAAGATCTGGTTGCCAAGTATTTACCGGCAACGCTGAAATTTTAACCGGGCGTTTCTATAAATACCCCATTAACATAACCGCTGGCGACATTATATCACCGGCGGTTATGTCAATTCATTTTATTTCATAGATTTGAAAAATTGAACCGGCCCTCAAAATAACCGGCCTAAATTTCCTATTGCAAAAAATACTCATGCTGAAACACATTTCTACGGCCGATCTGTTGGTCTTTTTCTTCTATTTTATCATAGTTGCCAGTTACGGATACTACATTTATAACCGCCGTAAAAAAGAAACCAATAATAGCTCACACAGCTTTTTTCTGGCCGAAGGATCACTTACCTGGTGGGCTATTGGCGCCTCCATTATAGCATCCAATATTTCGGCAGAGCAGTTTATCGGCATGAGCGGCGATGGTTTTTTTGCCGGGATAGCAGTTGCCGTATACGAATGGGTAGGTGCTGCAGCACTAATCATTGTGGCTGTATTTTTTATGCCGATATACATTAAGAATAAGATATTTACCATGCCTCAATTCCTGCAAGACAGGTATAACGGCGGGGTGGCCCTGGTGATGTCGATTTTCTGGCTGCTTTTATATGTATTTATCAATCTCACCGCCATATTATTCCTGGGTGCCTTAGCTATAAACGGATTGCTGGGCGGCGAATATTTCCATCAGATCATGATCGGCCTGGCCATATTCGGGGTTATTATAGCTCTGGGCGGTATGCAGGTGGTAGGTTATACCGATGTTATACAGGTAGGTGTACTTATTGTTGGCGGACTGGCTATTACTTATCTGTCATTAACCATCGTAAGCGAAAAGTTTGGCTTTGGCACCAATGTACTTACCGGCTTTAATTTGTTACTGAAAAACGCGCCAGATCACTTTCACTTGATATTCAAAAAACCAACAGCCGGTGCTTCGCCCGAAACCATAACCAAATACCTGATCTTACCGGGTTTTGCCATGTATGTTTCCGGCCAGTGGATCAGCAATTTAAATTATTGGGGCTGTAATCAATATATTACCCAAAGGGCTTTGGGCGCTAACATCACTACGGCCCGGACAGGTATTTTATTTGCCAGTTTATTAAAAATACTGATGCCGGTAATTGTAATGCTACCGGGAATTGTTGCTTTTGTTCTGTATAAAAACGGTCACTTGCCACAATTAGCCGGGGGGAAGGATGGAGCCTATTCTGCTATGCTGTCCTTTTTGCCATCAGGTTTAAAGGGGTTGTCATTAGCAGTTTTAACGGCTGCTATTGTTGCCTCGTTAGCGGGTAAGGTTAATAGTATCGCCACCATTTTTACGCTGGATATCTATAAAAAGTACATCAAGAAAGACGCCAGCGAACGCAGTATGGTTTGGACAGGCCGGGCGGCTATCTTAATGAGTTTATTAATAGCTGTATTATTTACCTGGAATGATGTTTTGGGCATCGGCAGCGAGGGCGGATATACCTTTGTGCAAAAATACTCGGCTTTTGTAAGCCCCGGCGTATTAGCTACTTTCTTGTTGGGGATGTTCTGGAAAAGAACCACCGCTCCGGCCGCTGTAATGGGGATATTGATTGGTTTTGCTGCATCTGTATTTTTCAACAAGTACGCGGTTGAGTGGTTTGGGCCCGAAACGATATTGTACTCAGCATTTCGCAACGCGCATGGCGAATATGAGATACCATTCTTTATCTCCCTGAGCTGGTCGTTCCTGATTACTTGTATTACTATGGTTGCCATTAGTTTAAAAGGTCAGGTGATCAATGCCAAAGCTATCGTTATTGAAAGATCGATGTTTAAGCTAAAACCATCATCAGTTATTCTGATAGCGGTAATATTGATATTATTATCAGCTATTTACGTGAGGTTCTGGTAGGTTTTAGTTTATGGATCATAGTTCATAGTTCATAGTTCATAGTTCATGGTTCATGGTTCATAGTTCATGGATCATAGTTCATAGAAAAACACCTTGTGTCATTCGATCAACTTCGGGATATCAGGTTTGCGCTTGCCGAAAATTTGCATTATCTCTGTTGCCGAATCCTTATAGCTTCTTGGTGGAGCAATGAGGAATAAAATACCCAATTAAACTGATTTGATACGATTGAGAGGAAATCTTCAAACTTCTGTAGACAGAGTTCGGCTATCGGTCGATATTATATTAATTGAAAACTTATTTTATTTGATGCGAATTGGTGATAACAATGTGTAGCTTTATATATTATACAGGTTATTAAATAATTAAACCGATGCGGTAATTTAGTTATCATAGCCTGATCCTTTAACCTAATTTTATAATTCACATGGAAACAAGTACTTTTTCAAAATTTTCTGCCGAATTTTTCGGTACACTCGTATTGGTTTTGATGGGCTGCGGCAGCGCGGTAATTGCCGGTGCCAACGGCACAAGTGGTGTTGGTTTGTTGGGTATCTCTTTTGCTTTTGGTTTATCAGTTGTGGCCATGGCTTATGCTATTGGTCATATATCTGGTTGCCATATTAATCCGGCCATTTCTATAGGTATGGTTGTTGCCGGCCGTATGAAAGCAAATGAAGCGGTTATTTACATTATTGCCCAGGTACTGGGTGCTATTGCCGGCGCGGGTATCTTATTACTCATCGCATCTGGGAAAGATGGGTATAGCGTAGCTGCCAATGGTTTAGGGCAAAACGGTTATGATGCTTTTTCGCCGGGCCATTATAATTTAGTATCCGGATTTATTGCCGAAACGGTATTCACCTTTATCTTCCTGCTGGTGATTTTTGGTTCAACCTCTACTAAAAATATACACGGTGGTTTCGCGGGTCTGTCCATAGGTTTAAGCCTGGTGCTTATTCATATAGTTGGCATCATGGTTACAGGAGTATCCGTGAATCCGGCACGTAGCATTGGCCCGGCATTGTTGGTAGGCGGGGCGGCTATCAGCCAGTTATGGTTGTTTATTGTAGCTCCTATATTAGGTGCCATATTAAGCGCTGCGGTATGGCGTTTATTACTTGAAAGAAAATAAAATAAAAAATACACAACCAGGTCAATATGCTTAATCCCGTTTTGACCTGGTTGTATCTCATAAGATCATTCTTTTATGAGTGTTTCTAACAAAGATAATTAGTCAACTACCCCTCAGTAGTCAAACACCTAAAAAGGTTATTGTATACCAGCCATGTATGGCTATCATTTTACTCCTTCTGATTTTCGTTTACGATTAGTATTTTTATCTAATTGTTTATAATTTAAACTTATTCTTACAAGTAGTTAGAAATATACCTTGGCAGGCTTTTATAAATGCTATAATTGCCTTTAAATTTTGCCAATTAAATATCGGCATCATAGTGCTTAGCTACTGCTTTTAATGAAATCTACATATACTCAAAAAATATCGAGGAAGATCATGCTGGCGTTTTTGGCATTGATTATTATCCTGGCCATCATCGCGCTTTTTGTACGTAATTCCATCTCCAACAAATTACAGGATCTTTCAAAATTAGCACACGATGTTGAATATGATCAATCAAGACCGCAACAGGCATTATTATTATTACATGAGGCCGAAGATGATTTCCAGGAGTCGCTATTAAGTACCGACGACGCGAAAAGTAAAGCTTATAAAATAAAACTTTCACAGGCATTTGACCTGATTGATACATTGCTTCGGAATCATGCTAATATACCCGGCTTAACAGATGAACAACATCAGAAGGTATTGTATTGGCGTGTTAAAAAATTAGAACTATCGGGTAAGTTATATGAGCTTAAACACAGTTTTGATTCCCTGCTTACCGTTTATGCCGATTTTAATGAAGCTGCCGGTAAAGAACCGGTTGTTATTAGTACGACTTTCGGACCGAGAAAAAAAAGTATTGAGGGCAAATCAGATACCATAAAGAAAGATATTGTAGGCAAAAAGAAAGGGCTTTTCGGACGGATCAAAGACGCTATCGTCAATAAAAATAATAATACATCCTCCAGCATTATTGTAGTTAACCATAGCCGAACAAACTTATTGGTTGATTCGGCCACCCGTAAAGTGGCCTTTCTGGATAAAAAGAACTATAATCAAAAATTAAAACAACTGCAGGAACGGAATATCAAACTGCTGGCTACACAAAAGGATCTCACAACCCTTAATATTCATATCCGTAATGAGCTCGAAAATATTATAAACGGTGTAAAGGATATCAATTATAACATCGCCAATGAGTTTAAGGGGATGACATTTAAAAGCTATCAAGAAACCACCCGGTTAATAAACAATTTTTATCTCGCTGCGCTTTTCCTGGTACTGATATTTGCTGCATTGCTCATTGTATTTATATTGAAACTGGGAGTATCTGAAACTTTGTTACGAAAGGAAAACCAACGGTCGGTGACCATCGCCCAGCAAAAAATGGATCTGCTGCAGCACATGAGCCATGAAATACGCAACCCGCTTACCGCCATAAAGGGCTTTCTGTACATCTTCAGTCAAACTAACCTGTCGCCACGGCAGGCAGATATGCTGGGCTCTATCAGGCTTTCGTCTGATATGCTGTTACGGACGCTGAATGATACGCTTGATGCCGCCAAAATGGAGAATAGTGAGTTTAAGATCAACCGGGATCCCTTTAATGCCGATTTTGTATTGAAAGAGGTGATAGAAAGTATGGAATTTAGTGCCACCAAAAAGAAACTCAATTTGGAATATCATTTTGAAGGAGATAGGAGCGCCCTGGTTTTAGGTGATAGTTTCAGGCTTAAACAAGTAATGGTTAATCTGCTGAGTAATGCCATTAAGTATACCAATGTGGGAAGTGTTACTGTAAAAGCTTCCCTGGTATCGGTCAATAAGGAAAGCCGGCTGGTAGTTGATATTGCCGATACAGGCGCCGGTATCAGTACCGAACAGCAAGCCAATCTCTTTTCCAAATACTATCAAACCAATTCTGCAAAAGGTCAAACCGGCACAGGGCTCGGGCTTTATATCTGTAAGCAGTTAGTTCAGCTGCAAAAAGGGCAGATCAGTGTAAAAAGCACGGCAGGTAAAGGGAGCACATTTAGTTTTTATATACCATATGAAGCTGGCAGCCTTGCTGTTGCTAAACAAAAAATAGATGATCCTTTATCGTTACTAAGTGGCATTAGTATTCTTGCTGTGGATGATAATGAATTGAGTTTAATGTTTCTGAAAATGATGACCAGCAAATGGAACATTAAATTTTACCAGGCTAATAGCGGGGAAACCGCATTAGATATCCTGGCTAAAGAAACCATCACCGTTATATTAACCGATATCCAGATGCCCGCCATGGATGGTCATGAACTTATCGAGGCTATCAGGCATTTAAAGGCCCCGCTAAATAAAGTGCCGGTTATTGCTATAAGTGGTACTTCGAAACCATCGGATGCCGGAAAGATTTCGGAAAAAGGATTTTCGGGTTTTGTGACCAAACCATTTGCCGAAGCCGAACTGGTGCGACAGATCATCAGCGCGCTGAAATTGTAGGTTTTAGTCAGTATCAAGTAGTTAGTATCAAGTATCAGGATTTTCGACTTACTGATATTTTGTCGTGATACTTGATACTAACTACTTGATACTTGTTCGCTAAAAATCATGATATAAATTCCGGAAACCGCTTTTTACTCCAAATGTAATTAAGGTGGTTTTGTTATCACTCAGGGAGTTTTTTTCCTGCCGGTAAAGGCCACCGATTTCAATGCGGAGATTTGTTTTAGGGTTAACCAAAAACGATACAGTACCCTCGCCATAGTAAAGTTGTGTGCTGATACCCTGACCTATAACCGGAGTTGGGTTAGGGGTCACCGGATATGGTTTGGTGAGTAACTTCCCGTTATTGTCTGTTTCGTTAGCATCAAGTCCATATTTTCCATAATCCAGCTGGCCCTGAAAATCAAACCGGCCGATAGAGTAATTGATAATCCCTAAAAACTCCCTGAAATTGGCACCGAAAGGGTGAGCAAGCGGATCGCCAAAAAAGGTATAATTATTAAGCGTGTTGGTATTGGTGTAAGTATTTGGTTTTACGGTATTAAACTCGAAAAGATAGTTTAAACGTTCAACCTTAAAAATATCGGCTCCGCGTATACCCAGTTGTACGCCATTGGTATTATCAAGGTTATTGCCCGAAAAGAAGTTGTTGAATTTAAACCTGTCGAGCAGTAACTGACCATAAATGGCTGTTTTGTCAAATACTTTGTACTTTCCTGTAAAGCCCATAAACACATTATCCTTCGGCGAGCCGGATGATCCCAAGCCACTGGAAAATACCAGGGGATTGATAAAATTCACATCAAAACCCCGTCTGTTTCCCTGGTCATCAGCCTCCGGCGTAATCAGCGCGTTGAAGAAACCCAATGATACGCGGTTACTTACGTTCCAATCTACATAATGAAACAAAGCCCATTTGCGTCTGTTGCTTCCCAGCTGGTCAAATTTGAGTGCTTTAAGATCTTCCAGGTATGCCCAGGCCATCATATATTGCACCTTTCCGAGGTTGGCGGTAACCCTTAACAAAGGCATATTGGCCGCATAGTCCGAAAGCAGCAATGACCTGTACCCATCGCCTACAAACATTTTATCCTGACCTAACGTAATGTTCAGTTGTTTTATGGGGGTGTAAGATGCTATAGCGGTAACGTACGACCAATCCTGAGAATCTTGCTTTTGGCCGTTGTAATGGCGTGCGTAAGCCTGGCCGGGTATAAAGCCATTGGCGTTTACTACGTCGTTATAATAATCCGGAAATTTGGCCTGATCTTCAAAACCGCTCGTGTAAAAGGAGAATTTGGTACCTACAGTACCTCCAAATTGAAAGCCACGGGCATTCAAATAGGTTGATCGTTTGCCCGAAAAGTCTCTCCCAACCGATAGATCTGCAATAACGTCTCCGTAAAAAGTATAATCTTTAGTTTGTATGTCAAACAAATGCTCATTAAACAACTTGCGGCTAAGCCATGTTTTACGCTGATCACTTACGCCTATATTCATCACAGAATCATACGTGCCATTGATCACACTATCTATCAGAAAAGGGCGTAAGGAAGTATGAAATGAGGTTTTTATACTATATATATCGCCGTTGAATTTTTGGTAAAGCAGATAAGACTGTGGTAAATAAACAGATTGCGCGTTACTTATCTGAGTGGAAAGCAGGAGGATACCCGCTAATAAAAATAATTTTATATACTGAAAGAAGTAGAGTTTTTGCATCACAACAAAGTAAGCATTATTTATATTAACATGAAAATTTGATAAGCTTATTTGCCTAAGGAAATAATACCCTTATTTGTTTTACAAAATAACAGATTAATGACTGTAAAAGTTAATTTATGTTAAATTTGGTGGCACGATACTGTTTTTTTTTAATAAGCTATAAAAATCCTGATATTTGCGCGCTTATTGGTTCATTAGTTTATTGGTTCAATTATTCATTGGTTTTTGAACGAATAACCCTGCATGCTTATTCATATGCAGCCTGCTAATGAACATTGAACAGATGAACCGATAAACTAATGACCATTGAACTAATGAACCCATATATAAATGCAATACAAAAAAATTAATAATCTTTTAGGCTGGCTTTGCTTTGTTATAGCTTCTGTTACCTACATTTTAACATTGGAGCCCTCCGTAAGTTTTTGGGATTGCGGCGAATTTATTTCATGTGCCTACCGTTTACAGGTGGCCCACCAACCCGGGTATCCTGTTTTTGCCATGTTGGGCAAATTGTTTTCGCTATTATCATTCGGCGATAATACTAAAGTGCCTTATTTTACCAATTTAGGTTCGGCAGTGGCCAGCGGGGCAACTATTATGTTCCTGTTTTGGACGATAACCGCCTTGGCCAAAAAAATGCTTTTAAATAAGCGCGATGACGTTGTAGAACAATCAAATCTCATCCTGATCATGGGAGCGGGGCTGGTTGGCGCATTGGCCTTTACCTATACCGATACCTTTTGGTTTTCGGCGGTTGAAACTATTGTATTTGCATTATCATCCCTGTGTACCGCTATTGTATTTTGGGCCATATTAAAATGGGATGCACATGCCGATGAAAAAGGTGCCGATAAATGGCTGGTTTTTATAGCCTATGTTATAGGTTTATCTATCGGTATCCACCTGCTTAACTTGTTAACCATCCCCGCTATCGCTATGGTATACTTCTTCCGCAGAAGTAAAAAGATTACAGTTAAAAACGGCATCCTGGCATTTTTGGCCGGTGTTGTTATCCTGGGGCTGGTTCAGTATGGCATCAGGGGATATACTATCAAATTTGCCGCCTATTTTGATCTTTTCTTTGTAAACTCACTGGGCCTTGGTTTTGGCAGCGGCGCGTTTTTCTTTATCTTATTAATTGTTGTAGTGCTTGTTGGTGGTATCATATATAGTATCCGCGCTAAAAAGCCAACGCTTAATCTGGCTTTGTTATGCGTAGCCTTTATATATTTTGGCTATGCGGCTTTTGCCTATATCCCCATCAGGGCTACTGCAAACCCCGATCTGAATAACTCTCATCCCGATAATGCTTTTACGCTTTACGGTTACTTAAACCGTATTCAATATGGCGAAACTCCTTTATTAAGCGGTCCATATTATGATGCTACCGTTACCGATCAGAAAGAAGGCAGCATTATTTACCGTAAAGGAAAAACAAAGTATGAGAATGCCGGTAAAAAGATTGAGACGGAGTACAGCCATACAACGCCGTTCCCGCGTATGTACAGTACCGAACCCAACGATGTTCAGTTTTATAAAGAGTGGCTACGCATTCCGGATGGCCAGGCGCCTGGCTTTGGCGATAACCTGAAATTTATGTTTAGCTGGCAAATGTACCAGATGTACTGGCGCTATTTTATGTGGAACTTTGTGGGCCGTACCAATGATGCCGATGGGCAAACGAGCACTGGTGGTATCGATGGAAACTGGACTACAGGCCTTTTTGATAAGAATCTACCCAAATCATTGCTACACGGGACAACTTATACACCGTTATACGCGCTTCCGCTTATTATTGGCTTAATTGGTACGTTTTATCACCTTAACCGTAAAAAGAAAGATGCGCTTATTGTATTGTTGTTATTCTTCTTTACAGGGCTCGCCATTGTGCTGTACGTTAATCAGCCATCTATACAGCCACGTGAGCGCGATTATTCATACGTGGGCTCGTTTTATGCCTTCGCTATCTGGATAGGTCTGGGTGTTATTGCCATTGCCGAATTTGCCCGTAAATATATCAATGCCAATACCGCCGCTATCGGATCAACCGTGATCTGTTTATTATTAGCTCCGGTATTACTTGCCAGCAAGGAGTGGAAAGATCACGACCGTTCAACCAAGTGGACAGCTCATGATATGGCCTATAACTACCTGATATCGTGCCCGCCAAATGCCATATTGTTTACCTATGGCGATAATGATACCTACTCGTTATGGTATGATCAGGAAGTGGAAGGCATCCGCCCGGATGTGCGTATTGTTAACCTGAGCTTATTTACAGGCGACTGGTACATCCGCCAGATGCAGGGAAAAATGAACCAGTCGGAACCATTACCCATCACCATGCCTTACGATAAATATAAGGAAGGGGTAAGGGACATTATTTACTACAACGACCAGAAAATAGCCGGACCGGTAGAAGTAAAGGAAGTGTTTGACTTTATCTCTTCGGATGATAAAGCCGCCCAGGTACAATATCAAAGCGGCGACTGGGGTAACTATCTGCCAACCAAAAACTTTAAAATTACCATTGATCCTGATGAAGTAATTAAAAATGGGGTAGTTGCTGCCGATCAGAAAGATAAGATCACCAAATCAATGGAGTGGAAATTCACTTCAAACTATGTGACCAAAGATAACCTTGCCATGCTGGATATTTTAGCGCATAACCACTGGAAAAGACCGATCTGCTTTACTACTACTATCGGTAACGATAACCTGATAGGTTTACAGCCTTATTTATATAAAGAGGGCTTTACTTACCACCTGATCCCTTTTGAAAAGGATACTACCAAACATGATCAGCTGGGTAAAACCAATACCATGGTGATGTATAATAACATCATGAATAAGTTTAAATTCGGCAACTTTAAAAATGCCCGTTATTTAGATCATGAATCAACATCGATGTTTTACCCGGTAATGGCCTCTACGTTTATTGATCTGATCCAAAACCTGATGCAGGAAGGTCACAACGATCTGGCTTTAAAAGCACTGCATAAATACGACCAGGAAATGCCTGATATTACACCATACATTGATGTTGCCGGTCGCAAATTATTCCTGGCGCAACTGGCATTTCAGCTTAATGATGTGGTTTTGGGTAAAAGACTTACCAATAGCATTGATGATTACGTTACCGATCAGTTGGATTACAACTATCACCTGCTATCAGATAATTCCAGCAGCGTAAACATGCGCGATGTACAGATCAGTTTGCAAATACTAAACGGTATAGCCGATTTTACCAAAGAAAATAAACAAGCCGATATCAATAAAAAGGTACAGGCACAATTGAATGATTATATGAAAAAGTTTGCCCCGATTTTGGGTGGTGGACAATAATATAAATTTCAGCTATATCAAAAAGCCATCTCAATTATGAGATGGCTTTTTTTATGCACTCTATGTTATTTTAAATAAATATCAAAAAGTCAGGTACTTTCTTTATTTTCAATGCCTGTATGCCAAAGTGTTTTAAAATATACCTAACCTTAATTTTTTGCCCGCTGTTACTGTTGTTTAACAATCAATTAGCTAAAGCGGGTACCCCGGTTGTACATCAATCTTCCAAACCTGTATGGCTAAGCAGCTTTAAGCCTTATAGTCAAAAGCCATCCGCACGAACCATTGAAAGAGGTTTTTTTTATGCGCTTATTGAAGAGCAGATCCAGGTAGAAAAACAGGCGGATTACCATCACGTGATCCGCGAAATTGTATCAGATGCGGGGATTCAAAACGCCTCGCAGATCTCCATAAGCTTTGACCCGGCCTTTGAACGCCTTGATTTTCATGATATCACCGTTTGGCGCGATAATAAGCCGCTAAACCGATTAAAAATATCAGCTTTTAAAGTATTGGCCGACGAAAAGAACCTCTCTGATTTTTTATACCAGGGCACTTTTTCGGCCTTATGTATATTGGATGATATCCGTAAAGGCGACAGGATAGAATACTCCTATACGCTTACCGGCCGTAACCCCATTTTTAAAGGTAAATACTGCGATAATATTTATTTTCAATGGTACACGCCCATAGCCCATCAGTATACGGCTATCATCGCGTCGGCGCAAAGAAAGCTCAATTTTAAATATTTTAATAAGACACCTAAAATAACGGTTTCTGAAAACGGCGGACTTAAACAGTATGCTTATGAAGATTTTCAGATACCGGCTGGCGAGGACTATAATAATCAGCCTGATTGGTATGATCCTTTGGGACATGTGCAAATCAGCGAATATAACAGCTGGGCTGATGTGGTGGATTGGGCACTAAGTATTAATCCTATCGATACACATATTACCGGAGAATTGGCTGATCGCATAAAAAAACTTAAAACAGAAGCCAGTGGCGATAAGGAGAAATATTTCAGAGCGGCTGTGCGGACGGTGCAAAACGAGGTCCGGTACATGGGTATTGAGATTGGCCAGTACTCGCACCGGGCCAATGACCCTCAAAAAGTATTTAAACAGCGCTATGGCGATTGTAAAGACAAATCCCTGTTGCTGGTTTCCATGCTGAATGCCAACGGCATAGAAGCGCACATGGTACTGGTAAATGCAAGCCGCAATGAACATATAGCCGACTATATACCTACACACTATGCCTTTAATCACGCTGTAGTAACCGCTACCGTTAATGGCAAACAGGTTTGGGTTGATGCCACTATTGATTATCAGGGCGGCACGGGCACTGATGTTTACTTTCCTGATTATGGGAGAGGACTGGTATTAAAAGCCGGTAATAATGCCTTAACAAGTATACCGCCTTCAAAAACAGGCAAGATCACTGGTAAAGATATCTATACTATTAAAGATGCAAAATCGCCGGTATTACTCACTGTTAAAACTACCTATACAGGTAATCATGCAGATAATCTACGGGGTAGGTTAGCTTCTAATAGCATGGCCGAAACAGAAAAAAGCTACCTTGATTATTACGCAAAAATATATACCAAAATTGAGCGTAAAGATTCCGTAACCGTATTAGACGATTTACAAAAAAATAGCATCACCACTACTGAAACCTATCTCATCAGTAGTTTCTTTAAGAAAGGGCCCACAAGCAACCGGGTAACTGCTGAGCTTTTTGCTTACAGCGTATCAGACATGTTCCCGAATGTTACTGGTCAAACAAAAACACCTGTATCATTAAGCTATCCATATAATTTGGAGTACACACAACAATTAATTATATCTGGCGGCTGGGATATGGCAACGAAGACTAACACGATTAACCGTGATTATTATCATTTTTCTTCAAATCGCAGGGCTGTGGGCGATAGCCTGTTTTTGCAATACAAGCTAACATTTCTTAAAGATAATATACCGCTTAACAAGCTCGCCGAATATAAAGATGATGTTAAAGAGCTCAATAATACAGGCCTTAGTTATAGCTTCTCTTACATTGGAGCTGAGTCATCATCGACAACCGGCGTTAATGGCTTTATGATCATATTGGCAGTTATACTGATAGCAGTACTTGTTTTTGTAGGCATGCGGATCTATCAGCATGAAACCCCGGCTATAGTTTTTACACCTGGCTCAGGTTTCCAGCCCATTGGTGGTTGGCTGGTGCTGGTAGCCATAGGCCTTGTGCTAACGGCTTGCGGTGCAGTTTTTCGACTATTTTCGGATGATATTTTTAGCCTGCATACCTGGGGCGCCTATAGTGGTAGCCGGTATGAGTTCAATTATAAGCTGGCATTGATATATCAGTTGACAGGCGACACAATATTAGCCGGTTATGCGCTGTTTTGCCTGGTGCTGTTGCTTAACAAGCGCGATATATTACCCCGTTTTATTATTGGGTATTTTATATATGGTATGATTTTCCTGTTGTTAAAGATCATGGTTGTACAACCATTACACAAAGCTGTTTTAACTAATGAAAGTATCTCAGTTGCTGTGCGCTCGGTTTTAATAGCTGTCATCTGGATTTCTTATTTTAAGAGATCAACCAGGGTTATGGAAACGTTTATAGTCCCTTATCCGCCATATAATTATAGTTATGAAGAGCCCGAATCACCGGTAAAGGAAGAGCAGGCGAATCTGGAAGAGTAAATGTTCCGTTTTTGATTTTTGTTCCGTCAATATTCTCCGCAAGATTGCGTATATTTGTATGTGCAACGGCCTTGTTTTCTGATAAAAAGAAAACAAGGCCGTTCTGTTAAGAGGTAAAATAAATCAAAAACAGATTATTGGGTGTGTAGTTATTTGATTATCAATTACCCGATACTTTTTAAACCTTTTAAAACAGATCAAAATCGTGTTAAAATTTGTTAAAAGTGTTAATGAATGTTTTTCGAACGACTTCGAACTGTTTTTGCCACGATTTTGAGCCGGAAAGTGTTAAAATTTGAGGTTTAAAAAGTTTTCAAACGTCTACATTAAATAATATTCAACGAACATTTAACGGCCTGCCGGAAATATTAATTTTTAAAATAAATTTGAGTACTTTAACCATAAAAAGCTATCATGACATTTCAACACTTGTTAGAAGAGGTAAAACATGATGTCATATCATATTTTGATGCGCATCATGATCCCGAACTTGCATACCATAATCTTAAACATACCAAAGACGTTGTTGCCGCCGCAACGCAGATCGCCAATCATTATCAATTGTCCGACGAGGACTTTTTTATAGTGCTTTCAGCAGCATGGTTTCATGACACCGGCTACTTTGTTGATAAAAGCAATCATGAGGTAAAAAGCACTGAGAACGCTACCCATTTTTTAAAGCAAAAAAAGGTAGATAACGCGGTGATTGACAAGG
The DNA here is from genome assembly GCF_041355315.1 of Mucilaginibacter sp. RCC_168. NCBI lineage: Bacteria > Pseudomonadati > Bacteroidota > Sphingobacteriia > Sphingobacteriales > Sphingobacteriaceae > Mucilaginibacter > Mucilaginibacter sp. RCC_168. Next base: position 67,346 of record NZ_JBFUPN010000022.1, on the reverse strand, counting down.
TAAGTGCCTGTATTATGGCTACTGAAATGCCCCAGAAACCAACCAACTTGCTGGAAGAAATTTTGTGCGATGCCGATCTGTTTCACCTGGGTACGGATGATTTTAGAGAAAAAAGCAAGCTCATGCGTAAGGAACTGGAAGCCTGCAGGCATATGGAAATTAATAAAGATACTTGGCGGGCAGGCAATATTGAGCTGTTAGAATCGCATCATTACTTTACCGATTATTGCCAGCTGTTACTTAATGACCAGAAACAAAAGAACCTGGAGAAATTAAAGGAAAAACAAACGGATGTGGAAGAAAAAGCCGAAAAGAAGGAAAAAACTGAAGATGTAATAACTGACACAGATCATGTTGAAGCTGCTGTTGCTAAAGAAGAGGAGCATCATGAAAAAAAACACAAAAGTGATAAACCGGAAAGGGGTATCGAAACTATGTTCCGTATCAGCTCTGCAAATCATCAGCGTTTGAGTGATATGGCCGACAATAAGGCCCATATTATGATTACCGTAAATTCCATCATTTTATCGGCCATTATCAGTTTAGTATTGCGGAAGCTTGATGAGCATTCTAACTTGCTTATCCCTACGTTTATGCTGCTTACGGTAAGTTTAACCACCATGATATTCTCCATCCTGTCTACACGGCCATCAATCCCTCCAGGTATCTTTTCGCCTGAAGATATTGAGAAAAAGACGGTCAACCTGCTTTTCTTTGGTAACTTTTATCGCATGTCATTGAATGATTATAGCGATGGTATGGTGAAAATGATGGATGATAAAGATTTTTTATACGGCAGTCTTATCCGTGATAACTATTCGCAGGGTGTTGTGCTGGGCAAAAAATACAGACTATTGCGGGTTTCTTATAATATATTCATGTTTGGTCTTATTATTTCAGTACTGGCCTTCCTGATCTCATCACTGATATAATCTGCTAAACGAACATCTGCTTTTATGGATCATTACTCATTTTTTGACAGGGACCTGAGTTGGCTGCTATTTAACGAGCGTATTTTGCTGGAGGCCGAAAAGGAAGATCTGCCTGTAATGGAAAGGGTGAATTTTCTTTCGATATTTTCTTCAAATCTGGACGAGTTTTACCGGGTAAGGATGCCCGTTATACTGGCTGTAAATAAGCTAGCTAAAGGCGCTGCACACGAAAAGGAAGATGTTTTGCTGGAAGCCCAGCAATTGATTGAACGGCAGCAACAAAAGTTTGGACAAGTGTTCACCGGCAGGTTGATACCCTTGTTAAAACAAAATAAGGTAAATCTGTTGTTTAATGAGCCGCTTCCAGAGTTGGTGCGGGATAAGGTAACTGATTACTTTTTTAGCCAGGTGATGGCTTTTCTGCAGCCGGTTGACCTATCCGAAACCGGGAAAAAGTTCTTTCCAGAAAACAACCGCCTGTATTTTTTAATCACCCTTGATGTAAAGGGAGAAAAGGAAAAAACAATACTGCTTAATATACCCTCCAATCAATTACCCCGTTTTTACAGCGTATCAGCAGACGATCAACAGTATATTATATTTCTGGATGATATCATCAGGTTTAATCTCGACAGGTTATTTACCAGCGAAACCGTCAGCGGGTGTTATAGCTTTAAAATAACCCGTGATGCCGAGCTTGATTTGAAAGACGAGTATCATGGCGACCTGTCTGAACAGATCGAAAAGCAATTGTTAAAAAGGGATATGGGTATGGCTACCCGCTTTCTGCATCAACCGGGTATTCCGTTGCGTACCCTGCATTCCATAACCGAAAAATTGGGCCTGCAGGGTTCAAGTGTGGTAGAAGGGGGCGCATATCATAATTTAAAAGATCTGATGGGGCTGCCTGTTAATTTGCCCGCTTTACGTTATGCCCGTTGGTCACCAATAGTCAATACGGGTTTGATAGACAAGGAATCATTATTTGACCATATTGCAGACCATGATCAAATTTTTCATGCGCCTTATCAATCGTATAATAGCATACTGCGCTTTTTTAATGAAGCAGCTATTGATAAAGATGTGCAGGAAATATCCGTTACTCTATACAGAGTAGCCAGCGACTCGCGCATTGTAAATGCCCTCATCAGCGCGGCTTGCAATGGCAAAAAGGTGAGGGTAATGGTGGAGCTTAAAGCCCGGTTTGATGAGGCTAACAATATTAAATGGGCCAAAAAAATGAAGGCTGCCGGCGTCGAGATCATTTATAGTGATAAGGCCTTAAAGGTGCATGCCAAAATTGCTTTGGTAAAAAGATTGGTGAACGGCCGGATCAAATATGCCGGCTTGTTGGCCACAGGTAACTTTAACGAAAGCACCGCGGCCTTTTACACCGATCATATTTTAATGACCGCCAACCCGGCTATGCTTCGTGAAATGGAGCTGCTGTTCATATTCCTGGGTAAAAAAGCAAAAACATCCGAAGGTTTTCCTGTCAATTTTAAACACCTGCTGGTGGCCCAGTTTAATTTACAACAGCGGTTTATAGAACTGATTGACCGGGAAATTAACCATGTTAAAAAAGGTTTGGAGGGAGCTATCACGATCAAGCTAAATAACCTGGAAGAGCGTATATTGATCTCCAAATTATACGAAGCCTCACAGGCAGGGGTAAAAATATCGCTTATTGTACGCAGTATTTGCTGTATTATACCGGGAGTTAAAGAAATGAGCGAGAACATTACCGTACGCCGTATTGTTGATCGTTACCTGGAACATGGAAGGATATTTATTTTTCACAATAACAATGAACCCGAGGTTTTCCTGGGTTCGGCCGATTGGATGAACCGTAATATTTACCGGCGCATCGAGGTGTGTTTCCCTGTTTATGATCAAGGTATCAAGGCCGAGATCATGCAGATCATCGATCTGCAATTAAATGACAATGTGCAGGCGGTAATGCTCAATGAAGAGTTGCAGAACATAAGTATCGAAAAGCATGAACCTTTAGTGCATTCGCAGCGCGGCATATATGAACTTTTACAGCACAAAATTGATGAGAAAGTTTAAAAACAACAAAATAAATAGGAAAGTTACTGCTTTCACCATGATGGTGTTGGTTAGCGTGGCAGTACTCCTGGGTATATCCTGCACCAGTAAACCAGAAGTGATAGCAAACCCTAAGGGTTATGATCTGAATAAACCGGTAAAATATAACATGCACATTAATTTAACGGAGATATCGGGCATTGCTTTCAGGCATGGTAAAAGCGATTCGTTATATGCGGAGGAAGATGAAAATGGCAATGTATATTATTTAAAATTAGGTGATAAAAAGGTGAGTGAAAGCCGTTTCGCCAAATCAGGTGATTATGAAGATATTGCTATTAACAATAATTATATGATCATATTACGGAGCGATGGCACATTGTTTACTTTCCCGTTTAATCAGGTAAGGAATAAAGAGATCCCAGGTGTGAAAAAGATAAAAGATGTAGTACCCGCTGGGGAGTATGAAGGCATGTATGCCGATGAAAAAACAAATCGCTTGTATATATTATGCAAAAATTGTGATAACGATAAGCGTAAGATTAGTAGTGGCTATATTTTACAATTGCAAAGCGATGGCACTGTGAAACCTGCAGGAGGTTTTAGTATCGATGTTAAAACGATAGAACAACAATTAACCGGCAAAAAGAAAGGCGCATTTCGCCCATCGGCTTTGGCCAAAAACTTAAATACCAACGAGTGGTATGTTCTTTCATCGGTTAATAAGGTGCTGGCTGTTACTGATGCTTCCTGGAATGTCAAGAATGTTTATACCCTGAACTCAAAGTTATTTAATCAACCTGAAGGGATCGCGTTTGACGATCATAATAATCTTTATATCTCAAATGAAGGCGATCTTGTTACTGCCGGGAACGTATTAAAGTTTAGTTATACAAAGTAATTGATGTTAAAAGAGGCGATGAATTAGTCTGACCAAAAGTTGCTCAGGCGGTATCAAAACCCTCAAAAATATGACTAAACTAATACTATGATTTTGATAGTAAGGTCAATACAGATTGATTAATTACAAATCTGTTACTTACAAAAGCCATTGTTAGTTATAACTTTGACAAGGCAAATGTATTATTGGCGATGCAATAAGCAACGGCAACAAAAAGAATATCCGGCCAAACTGAAGATAGATACACCATATCTTTCAATAGTTTTAGTTTTAAACAGGATAATTATATAAAAATGCACACAGAAATTTTAAATATAAATAAGGATGATTGTTTTTTATGTCAGGTGAATACTTGCCTGTCATTTAATCCGTTCGTGGAGCATTTGAAGGAGCGCATACAAACCGAAAAAACACTTAAAAGCGAGTTTTACAGGTATGTATTAAATAAATTTGAACAGGATACCTGTATTGATCTGGATCTGCACCCCGAAGATGCTGAAAAGTACCGGGAAATGCTCGAGCTGATCTACAGCATACTTACACCTCCTATTTTAAACGAAAAAGAGTTTTTTTGGGCTTTGAGTACACCCGTGCCCGAAAAAATATTCTTTAGTACCGATGCTTTTTTCGATTTCCATTCCAGTAATCATTCCGGCTTGCATGCAGTAAATATTAGTAAGGGCGAATTATTTAGTCAGCGTCAGAAGCGGTTTATATACAATTTGATACTGGAGCGCTTATACGGTTTTACGGCGGTGTCAAAAAACGAAATGCTGTTTACCAACGCCGATCCTGAAACAGGACTTTCACGCTTTTACAACATCCAGACCAACACACAGTTTGTTAATATAAAATTGACTGGCGACTTACCAGAGATCAATTTTGATGCCATTGAGCCATATATTAATGATTACGAAGGGATAGATGTTTTAGAAGATATACTGCCGCTCTCTAATTTTAAATTTGAAGGGTTTACGGTAATAACCCTAACCGATGTAACCTTGCCCCACGCCATAGAAAGCATCCGTAATGAGCTCGTAAACCATTCAAACAACGAAGCCGACCAGTACGATCTGATCATCGAATCGCTTAAAACACTTTCCGAAAACCCGGCTATTGAGTTTGGCTTATTGCCCTTCTTAACAGTCAATAATAAATTAATATTCGATACCAACGAATGTTCGCAAAGTGTGCTCATTTCATCCGCAAAGGAATTTAGCCTGGCCGAGGAAACATTTTATGCCATTACCGACGATTATAAGCAAAACCCCAAGCCTGTATTCTTTCGGTCGCTGACCGACGAAAAGGTAACAAAACATCCCTTTCTTAATATTTTAAAGCAGGCGGGCATTAAGTCCTACGGTATTTTCCCGGTTTATTATAATAAAAAAATGGCCGGTATCATGGAAGTTTATTCTTACCAGGAGATCGTGTTTTATGAAAAACTGTTATCGAAGTTACAGGCTGCTATCCCGTTAGTAGCTCAGTTACTGCAAAACAGTATAGACCAGTTTACCTCCCGCATAGAGACCATCATCAAAGATAAATTTACCTCGTTGCAGCCATCCGTTCAATGGAAGTTTAACGAGGTGGCCTGGAACTATTTGCGGAAAAGCAACAGGAAAAAGAAAAACCAGGAAATAGAGACTGTGGTTTTTGATAATGTATACCCCTTGTTCGGCGCAGTTGATATCCGTAACTCCACCATCGAGCGTAATAGTGCTTTGCAGGAAGACCTAAAGTCGCTGCTCACCACTATTATGGAAACGTTGACCATATTAAAAAAGCACATCCACCTTACATTAACCGACAGGCTGATTTATAAATGCGAAGAGTGGCTGGAGAAGGTGAACGGCTTTATAACCACCAATGACGAATTGATGCTTGATGGTTTTTTGCATGATGAGGTAAATCCCTTTCTTGATCATTTCCGGAAGAATTATCCCAACGAAAAAGAGGTAATAGATCGTTATTTTGATTCACTTGGTGAAGAAGAAGGCCTTTCTTATGCCCACAGGCGTAACCTGGAAGCGTCTATGCAGCTTGTTAATACTTCTATCAATCACTATCTGGAGCAGGCGCAGGAAGAAGTACAGGGGTCATATCCTTGCTATTTTGAAAAATTCCGCACCGATGGGGTAGAATATGATATTTATATAGGGCAATCCATAGCTCCCGAAAAGATGTTTGATGTGTTGTATTTAAAAAACATCCGTTTATGGCAGCTTAAATCAATGGCCGAAATTGCCAGGCTTACTCATGGATTAACCGAGCAGCTTTCAAGGCCATTGCAAACTACACAACTGATATTTATACACTCAAATCCTATTGATATCAGTTTCAGGAACGATGAAAGACGTTTTGATGTGGAAGGAGCCTATAATATCAGGTACGAGGTGGTCAAAAAACGCATCGATAAGGTTTTAATAGCCGGAACAATTGAGCGGTTGACCCAACCGGGTAAAATTGCCATGGTTTATTTTAACCAGGCAGAAGCTGCCGAATATCTGGAATATATTAAATACCTGCAGGAAGAGGACATATTGCTGGATGACCTGGAACAGCTTGAACTGGAAGAATTGCAGGGTGTTACCGGTTTAAAAGCGCTTAGGGTAGGTGTTAATTACGAAATAGCTTTAGAAAAATAAAACTATTTTGTAATATGCAGTGGTGCTACCATTGCTTAACAAAAACCATATCATGCGGCCTGCTAAAAATGTGCTTAAAGTATTATTCCTTTCTTTAACGGGGATTTTTCTGTTGGGCCCACAGCGCTTAAAGGCACAGATTACAGGCGATAGTATAAAATTGGCTATTGAGCCCACTTATAATAGGGTAAGCAAAACCCACCGGTTTTTTCTTGGCGAGAGTTATCGGAAGCTTTGGGCTGCACCGGTTAAGTTGCCCATATTTCATATCTCCAAAGAAAAAGGAGGCTTGAAAATTCTGCAAAAGGGCGGGGGACAACAAACCAAATCATTGCGACTGCAAGATTCAACCGGGCAGCAATGGGTGTTGCGTACCATTCAAAAATACCCGGAAAAGGGTCTGCCGGTCGATCTCAGACCAACTGTAGCCAAAGATATATTGCAGGATCAGGTGTCGGCAGCACATCCGTTTTCGGCGCTCACTGTGCCGCCGCTGGCCCAGGCATTGGGTGTGCCGCATTCTAATCCCAAAATTGTTTATGTGCCCGATGATCCTGCCCTGGGCGATTACCGGAAAGATTTTGCCAATCAGGTTTTTTTATTTGAGGAACGGGAGCCTCTTGATGCCGAAAAAACTGATAATACTGAAAAGGTACAACGAAAGCTACTTGAGGATAACGACAACCGGGTTAATGAAAAGACCGTTTTAAGGGCACGCCTGCTGGATATGCTCCTTGGCGACTGGGACAGGCACGAGGATCAATGGCGCTGGGAAAAGATAGATGGCAAGCACGAAACCATTTATGAACCTGTACCCCGCGATCGCGACCAGGTGTATTATAAAACGTCGGGTGTGTTACCCTGGATAGTGGCCCATCAATGGTTGAAATCAAAGTTTCAGGGTTATAGCGACGAGATTAGAGATATCAATGGCTGGAATTTTAACGCCCGGTATTTTGATCGTTACTTTTTAAATCAGTTGAGCGAAGACGATTGGAAAGAACAGATTAGCTATGTGCAATCCAAATTGACAGATGAACTGATCAACAAGGCTATGAAATTAATGCCTGATGCCATTTATCAGCTTTCGGGTAAAGAGATAGCCGATAAGATGATAGCCAGGAGAAATGGATTGGCCAAACAGGCATTGGAATACTATCGTTTTATATCGCGCGAGGTAGAGATCCCGGCGAGTGATAAAACAGATCAATTCACTGTTCATAATGAACCAAATGGCGATTTAACGGTAACGGTTAATAAGATCAAAAAGGATGGCAGTATCGACAAGGTAACCTATCACCGTATATTTACACCTGCTGTAACCAAGGAAGTCAGGCTTTATGGTTTTGCTGGTGATGATGTGTTTTCGGTTACAGGTAACCAGCCTTCGCCAATTAAAGTACGGATGGTTGGCGGGGATGGTATGGATAGTTTTACTGTGAACGATAGTTTACATAATAAACGGAATTTGTACATCTATGACCGTTCCGACCAGCAAAACAAACTACCACCGGCATCGCAGGCAAAAAATAAAACGTCAACAGATACTACTGTAAACAGTTACGATAAAACCAGTTATAAATTTGATCGTTTTGAGCCTATTATTTTAGCCAATTACAGTAACGACATTGGTGTGTTGCTTATCGGTGGTTTTTCTTATGAAAAGCATGGTTTCCGAAAGGAGCCTTATTCGTTTAGGGAGGAGTTTTTAACCAATTACTCGTTGGCGCGGAAGTCGTTATTATTTACCTACGTGGCCGAGTGGAAGAAACTTATAGGAAATAATGATTTTGGTATTAATATACTGTCGAGAGGGCCTAATAACCTCAGCAACTTCTTTGGAATAGGTAATAACACCGTTTTTGAAAATAAAGATGACCATAAGATCTCTTATTACCGTAACCGGTATGATTACGTTACCGGTGATGTTTCATTGCACCATACCTATGGTAACTGGCGTTTAAGCGCAGGTGTAGCCGGGCAGTTTTATAACAGCCAGGCATCAAACAACAGTAAACGCTTTTTGAATGACTATAATCAGGCGTATCCAAATGAAAAAGTATTCGGTACCAAGGTTTATGGAGGGATAACCGCTAATGCCAAACTGGATACCCGTAATAAGTTGATTATACCTACGCAAGGAATTTTATGGAATACAACCATTAGCGGGTATTCTGGCGGTGGCTCGGGAAGCCATAATACCTACGGGCAAATTTTGTCTGAGTTTAGTTTCTATTTAAACCCCGACAGGGATTCTGTTTTGGTGATAGCCAACCGTACCGGTTTGGGTACCACAGTAGGCGATGCCGCTTATTTTCAATTGATGAAGTTGGGCGGAGCACAAAATTTCCGTGGTTTTCATACCAACAGGTTCACCGGTAAAACTATCGCCTACAATAATCTGGAACTGCGCCTGAAAGTACTTGATTTTAGCTCCTACCTATTACCAGGCTCATTGGGTATAATCGGCTTTAATGATGTGGGTCGGGTATGGCAACCAGGTGAATCTTCCGATCAATGGCATGATGGCTACGGCGGGGGAATCTACCTAATCCCGGCTCAATTGGTATTGATTGAAGGGGTGGTTGGCTTTTCTAAAGAAGGAGCTTTGCCTTATATATCGATAGGGTTCAGGTTTTAAGAAGATCAATCTATAAAAATAATAGAATAAATCATGTCATTGCGCAGCGTGGCAATCCCTAACTATACAGAGTAAATCTGCAAAACCACTCTCACTCTGCTAATCGGGGATTGCCACGCTGCGCTCGCAATGACGGGTTGATTGTTTAACTCATTCTCATTTTGAGAGATATGGTTACAATAACAAAATATCAATCTGGTGCGCATGAACCATATCAACTACGGGTGACCATGCAAAAACTGTAAATCGACCATCCTGTGAGGCTACCAGTGCTATGGCATCTTTTTGGTCAAATACAAATTGAGCCGCCGATAAATGCCTTGTACCGCCATTTTGTGCCGGATGAATTATTTGAGTAGAGCAGCCAACTACAGGTTCGGTAACGATAATTTCTTCAATACGGACGCTTTTGGACGACCGGCCGATCTTGGCGCCAAAGGCCAGTAATTCATGCTTGTCGTTAATCACCGTTGCGCCATCTATAGATGTTAGTCCACCGATCGTATCTACAGCCCGGCGTAGTTTTTCCTGCCAGGAGGTATGGTATTTTTCAATCCCTTCGTGTATCATCAGATCGGTGAGACCAGAGAAGGCAGGAGATACCGGGTATGATATCGGCGTAATGATCGACTCCATCCAATCGTCGTTGCCGGAAGGAACTACCAGTAAGATCCCTCCACGACGGTGTGCCTGCATCGAAGCTGCCAATTGTACCAAAACATTCACCGGATCGTTCCAGGATGATGGTAAAGTAAAATCGAGCATAGAGGTGAGTATAGTAGGGCAGTCGGATAGGGTTGAACCTTGTTCGTCGACCACTTTAATATCATCGCCTTTTAAAATAGCGATGTTCAAAAATTTACCGAAGCCGTCAACCCTGCGGTGTTTGATCACCAGTAAGCCCGGTTCTATCACTTCCAGTACAAAGCAATAAGCAGGTATAGCCAATGTAGTACCCCAAACATAAAGCTCGCCATCCTCAATCCAAACACCTAAATGTATGCCTGGTTGTTGAACGGCAGAGGCAAACTTGGTGAGAATATTAGGTGCAAGCGGTATTTTATGACCAAATAACAGGGGTTGCCCGGCACTTTCGGGCGGCAGGAATGCCAAAGTAAACTTTGGCGAATACCCTTCTTCCCGGCGCAAACTCGCCCAAAAGGCTATATCGATTATATTTTCAATGATACTGATGTCTGGTGTGGGGGCAGCAACATCGGCATCAGCTTCGGCATTAACCAAAGAGTGAAAATGTTTAAAATGTCTTTCAATGGAGGGTGCTACAACCCGGGCAGCTTTATAAGTAGGTTCAGAAGTTGTGCTGCTGGTTTTCATTTTTCTTATACGAGGCTTGTTGTGTTACCAAAAATAACGCTATTTACCTGCTGACACAAACAAATAGGTCAAAATTGCAATTGGAGGATAATTCTGTTTTAGTAAAATATTAATTTATAATATAGGGGGGTGTTGCCTTTATATGGTTATTTGTTTACTATATACCAGGCAAAGTGCCCCCACTTATAAATTATCCATACTTTTGCCATTTTAAATACAAATATGAATCAGGTTACAGCTCCCGGGAAATTGAAATTGCGAATTGCCTGCGGGGTATTCTTTTTTATTTCGGGCTTTGGGTATTCATCCTGGGCATCACGTATACCCTCCATACAGCAACAGTTACATTTGAATGAAGGTCAGTTAGGGGCGGTGTTATTTGCTTTACCCATTGGTTTGATGCTTACCATACCTATAACCGCAAAAATGTTGAAACACTTTAGCAGCCGGAGCATTATGCTGGTGGGAGCTATAGCTTTTAATCTTTTACTCTGCTTACCTGGCTTTACTGCTTATATATGGCAACTGATTGTGCTGCTCTTCTTCTTTGGTTCGGCACGTAACATATTTAACCTTTCGGTTAATGCACAAGCCGTGAGTGTACAGGGTTTTTATGACCGGTCTATCATGGTTACGTTTCATGGTATCTGGAGTATGGCCGGCTTTGCGGGTGCTGCTGTGGGGTATTTGATGGTATCCTTAAACGTGGCTCCATCTTATCACTTACTATTTGTAGGAATCAGCATGATCATTATTACAGTGATCTTTTATCCTCATGCTTATTATGAAAAACCTGTAAATAAAATAAATCGGTCGGTTTTTACCCTGCCCGATAAACACCTGATCAAATTTTCATTGATCTGCTTTGCATCCATGGCCTGTGAGAATACCATGTATGACTGGAGCGGTATCTATTTTCAAAAAGTACTCCATGCTTCAAAACCCGCAGCTACAGCAGCATTTGTTGTATATATGGTGTCCATGACCATTGGTCGGTTTGCCGGCGATAAGCTGGTGGCATCGGCAGGTATCAAAAAGGTGCTCAGCTTTAGTGGTATTTTAATATTTACAGGATTACTGTTTTCTGTCGTTTTACCATACAGCTATACCGTGTATGTTGGTTATGCTATGGTGGGGATGGGAGTATCCTGTGTGGTGCCGTTAGTATTCAGCATGGCTGGTAAATCACAAAGTATGAACACCGGACAGGCATTAGCCGCTATATCAACCGTAGGTTATCTTGGCTTTTTGATCATTCCGCCGGCGGTAGGTTTTATAGCCCAGGCTGCCGGGCTACGTTGTGCATTCGGCATTGTAGCCGGTTTTGGGGCCCTGATCATTATCATGGTATCAAAACTTAAACCGCAGGCTGAGGCTGTGGTTACACCATAAAAGCCCAAACATTTGCTCAATATGGTCATATAAATATTGGGGTGAATAACGCTGTATAACCGGCTTTGGTGTAACCTAATATACAGATCATGGGTTTGTAAAATCTCGTGCAGAAATCAAGAACAGATGGGTAAAACTACGGAGTTAGCTTATAATTGTATCAAAATTAAAAGTCTGGCAAAAAGGCCGACCCTTAATCATCAAAACCACCACAATATGAGCAATACAATAACCGAAACCAATGCGCTATCAATGCTGAATACAGCAATTAAGGTGGCCATATCTAATTGGGAACTGCAAAATACCCGCCTTAATACTTTAGTAGATAAATTGAGCGATGAGCAACTGGTTGCACAAACAGCACCCGGTCGTAACAGCGGTGTGTACCTGTTGGGACACCTGACCGGTGTAAGCGATGGTATGTTTACTTACCTGGAGCTTGGTGAAAGGCTTCACCCCGAACTGGATGACTTGTTTCTGAAGAATCCGGAAGCTGCAGAATTGGAAAGACCATCAATTGTAGAACTGAAAGCTTATTGGAATGAAGTGAATACCCTGCTTAAACAAAAGATGGAAGCGTTACCGGCCGAAGCGTGGTTTACCAAACACAGCGCCGTATCTGCAGAGGACTTTGAGCGTGAGCCACATCGTAATAAATTAAATATTCTGATCAACAGAACGATTCACCAAGGCTATCATTTAGGGCAATTAGTTTACCTATTAAGTAAAACAAACGCTTAAAGCACTTTACCTGACAATTCAATGAAATGAATTTGACAAAAAGATGGTAAATAAAGTTTAGAACCTTTATACTTTTGCCTAACGCTGTTAAATAAATTAACAAGCGTTAAAATAAACCGGGAACTGAAATAAAACCCGGTTGTTTTTGTAAAATAATTTAACGCTGTTAAATAATTTAATTAAGTAAAAAAGTGGCAAGCAAAGAACGGATACAACGCTTAAAAGAAGAAACCAGGATCAACATCCTGGATGCTGCTCTCCATATTGTAAAAGAGGAGGGTTGGCAAGCTTTGAGCATGCGTAAAATTGCCGATGTGATTGAATATACCGCACCCATTATATACGAATATTTTGCCAACAAAGAGGCCATCCTGTTAGAACTTACCCGTAAGGGGTACCTGATATTGACCAGGGACTTACAGGAGGTGAGAGCCAAGCATGAATCGCCGGCAAAACAGTTGGAAGCCATGTGGTTGGCTTATTGGGATTTTGCGATGGAGAACAAGGAGCTTTATCAACTGATGTTCGGGGTGGAGATGAATTGCTGCTGTGATATGGTGGCAACTCTCGAGGAGTCAGAAGGCCCTTATAACGAATTCAGTCAGGCTATTATTGAACTCATGCACATTAAAAACCCAACCAAAGATATGGTATGCTTAAAATACTACACTTTTTGGTCGGTAGTACACGGATTGATCTCGATCAATATCCTGCGCCGGGGTTACTCGGACGAAATGAATCAACAGGTATTAAAGGATGCTATCGGCACAATCATTAAATCAATAGAACGGGCTTAAAATTTTGTCCGTATAAAAACAATGTTAAATCATTTAACACTGTTAAACATATAAAGTTTAAACATCTATTATCAAACATATAAATACATATATCATGGACATCAATTTTTACATACTACTCATTAACAGTATTAAGAAGCATAAGGCTGTTAATGCAAACACAGCTTGCCAGGAGGGTTAGCTGTTTATAATCAGATCATATACACATGAACATAACTCAATCAACATATATACAGACCGCAAGGTCATTTAAATCTCTATCATTTATCATCATCAAAAATTAATTATTTATGAAAAGTTTCATTTTAGCGCTTTTAGCACTTTCATTATATGGTTGCTCTTCAAAGCCTCAAACACAACAGGCTCCACCGCCACCATCTTTACCCGTAACTGCTGTTACAGCAGGCACACAAACTACTTACCAGGAATACCCTGCATCAATAGAAGGGGTTGTTAATGTAGAAATTCGTCCGCAGGTAAGCGGAACTTTAGATAAAGTTTTTGTTGACGAAGGTGCTTTTGTAAGTGCCGGTCAGCCAATCTTTAAAATTAACGAGCAACCTTACCGTGCAGCTTTAAATAACGCGATCGCTACTTTACATGCTGCCGAAGCAACCCAGCTCAATTCACAACTGGAAATTGATAAGTTAACTCCATTAGTTGAAAACAAAGTAGTTTCTGACTACCAGTTAAAAACAGCAAAAGCAACCAACCTGGTTTCCAAAGCAAATATTGAACAAGCAAAAGCAAACATTGCAGCTGCTCAAATCAATTTGGGTTATACGCTGATCAAAGCTCCGGTAAGCGGTTATATTGGCCGGTTGCTTAAAAAACAAGGTAGCCTTGTAGGTCCAACTGATGCTGAGGCACTTACCCAACTATCAGATGTACATGACGTACGTGTTTATTTCTCATTAGGCGAAAAGGATTTTATAAACTTTAAAGAACAATATCCTGGTCAAACCTTAAGTGAAAAATTAAAACAATTACCATCAGTGTCACTACTATTAGCAGATGGTACTGAATATGCCAAACAAGGTAAAATAGATATGATTGATGGCCAGTTTGATAAAAACACTGGTTCTATCACCGTACGTGCAAGTTTTGCTAACCCACAAGGTTTAATACGTTCTGGTAATACCGGTAAAGTTCGTTTAAGCCTGGAACATAAAGATGCTTTAATAATACCTGAATCAGCAACTGTTGATATGCAGGATAAGGTGTTTGTATTTACCGTAGGCGATAGCAGCAAGGTGAAAAAACAGGAAATTAATATTGTTGGCAAAAACGGCGACAATTACCTGGTTAAAGACGGCGTAAAAGTAGGCGACCAGATTGTGTTAAGCGGTGTTGATAAATTACAGGAGGGTATGGTGATCCAACCTCAAAAAGCTACAGGTAAAGTAGCCGACGCCGCTGTAACAAAAAACTAATACATACACTTAAACTTTAAAGTCATGTTTCAGAAATTTATAGAAAGACCGGTACTCTCAACTGTTATCTCCATATTATTGGTGATAGTTGGTGTGCTTGGTTTAACAAAATTGCCCTTAGAGCGGTTTCCAAATATCGCACCTCCGTCGGTATTGGTTTCAGCTGTGTATCCGGGCGCTAATGCCGAGACTATTTTACGTTCCGTGACCCCGTCATTGGAAGAAGCAATTAATGGTGTGGAAAACATGACGTACATGACTTCCACCGCCAGTAATGATGGTACATTGGGCATCACGGTTTACTTTCAACAAGGCACCAACCCCGATCAGGCAGCGGTGAACGTTCAAAACCGTGTTTCACAAGCAACAAGCCAGTTACCCGCAGAAGTTGTACAATATGGTATAACTACTACCAAACAACAAAATAGCTTTATTGGAGCTATGGGTATTTACTCAGAAGATCCAAAAAAATATGACGCGACCTTTGTAAATAACTATGCGCAGATCAATATTATTCCCGAGATCAAACGTATTCCGGGCGTAGGTTCTGCCAGTGTATTTGGTGGTATTAAGGATTACTCCATGCGTGTTTGGTTAAATCCTGCTCAATTGGCAACTTACAAAATTACACCCGCCGAAGTGATGGCAGCCATACAGGACAAAAACCTGGAAGCAGCGCCTGGTAGATTAGGTGAGCGCAGTAATGAAGCATTTGAGTATGTAATTAAATATAAAGGTAAGCTTACCACGCCAGAGGAATATCAAAATATCGCTATCCGTGCAAATGCGGATGGTTCTGTGTTACGTTTAAAAGATGTAGCACGTGTTGAACTGGGTGCATATAGCTATAGCAGTGTGAACCGTTTAAACGGGTTTGAAGGTATTACTATTGGTATTATACAATTGTCGGGTTCAAACGCCAACGAAATCCAGATTGCCATTGATAAGTTGATGGTAAAATTATCAAAGGATTTCCCGGCAGGTATCAAATACAACCAGTTTTATCGTACCAAAACCGATCTTGATGAGTCAATTGACCAGGTTGAGCATACATTGGTAGAAGCTTTTATACTGGTATTTATTGTAGTATTTATATTCCTGCAAGATTTCAGGTCAACATTGATCCCGGCTATAGCGGTTCCGGTTGCCATTATTGGTACCTTCTTCTTCATGAACCTCTTTGGTTTCTCTGTTAACCTTTTAACCTTATTCGCTCTTGTACTGGCCATCGGTATTGTGGTGGATGACGCGATTGTGGTGGTGGAGGCGGTACACGCTAAAATGGAGCATGACCCGAGCCTTACCCCAAAAGAGGCAACTACCGAGGCTATGCACGAAATTAGCGGCGCAATTATATCTATTACATTGGTTATGGCCGCTGTGTTTTTACCGGTTAGCTTTATGACCGGCTCAACGGGTATATTTTACAGGCAGTTTGCATTAACAATGGCTATCGCTATTATTATATCGGCTGTAAACGCGTTAACACTGAGCCCTGCTTTGGCTGCTTTATTTTTAAAGAATAAGCATACCGCAGATGGCCACGAAGCACCTAAGAAAAGCTTTGTTGATAAATTCTACGCAGGCTTTAACGGCGGGTTCAATTACATGACCACCAAATACGTTGGGGCTCTAAAGATCCTTATCCGTAATAAATGGATCAGTATGGCCGGACTTGCATTAATAGTTGTTGCTACAATTGTCCTGGTAAACAGAACAAAAACAGGCTTTATTCCAACCGAGGATCAGGGCTTTGTGGCTATCGCTGTTTCAACACCATCCGGAACATCATTGGCCAATACCAGCAAAATCATTAATCAGGCAGAAAAAGAGTTGAGAGCTTTGCCTTCAGCAAGATTTGTGATGGCATTATCTGGCTTTAACTTTTTAACGTTATCCAACAGTCCATCGGCAGGTCAGATCTTCCTGCTGTTAAAACCTAATAAAGACAGAGGGGCCGTTAAGAATATTGATGATATACAAAATATAATAAGAGGGAAATTAGCCGGCATACCAAGCGGTACTTTCTTCGTATTCAGTTTCCCAACTGTTCCCGGATTTAGTAACGTAGAGGCCATGGACGTACAGTTACAGGATAGAACCAATGGCAGATTGGATAAATTTAGCGGCGTAGCCAATAACTTTATTGGAAAGCTGATGGCAAAACCGGCAATTGCTTATGCCTTTACCTCCTATAAAGCCAATTATCCTCAATTACAGTTAGAAGTTAATGATGAAAAGGCTAATCAGTTAGGGGTAAGTGTCAGAGACATTTTATCAACTATGCAGGCTTACTTTGGTACAGCACAAGCTTCAGACTTTAACCGCTTTGGTAAATATTATCGTGTGATAGTTCAGGCTGATATTGCCGACAGGACCGACCCCGCATCTATTGACCGCGTGTTTGTTAAAAACAAGGCAGGAGAAACAGTACCTATTAACACACTCGTTAAATTAACCCGTGTTTACGGTTCAGAAACTGCTTCCCGTTATAACCTGTTTAACTCTATCGAGGTTCAGGCTATCCCTAAACCGGGCTTCAGCTCTGGTGATGCCATTAAGGCGATAGAGGAAACAGCTAAAGAACAATTGCCAAATGGTTATGCTTATGAGTTCTCTGGTCAAACACGTGAGGAAATTTCCTCAGGCGGACAATCAGCTGTGATATTTATGCTTTGTTTGATATTTGTATACTTCTTATTGTCAGCACAGTATGAAAGCTATATTCTGCCATTGGCGGTAATACTTTCAATCCCTACAGGTATATTTGGCGTGTTTGTGGTATTAGGTTTAACCGGTATCGAAAACAATATCTATGTACAGGTAGCCCTGATCATGCTCATTGGTCTGTTAGCCAAAAACGCCATCCTTATTGTGGAATACGCGGTACAACGGCGAAGGGCGGGTCATACTTTGGTTGAGTCGGCCATAGAAGCAGCACGCTTAAGGATAAGGCCTATCATCATGACTTCACTGGCTTTCGTGTTCGGTTTGTTCCCGATGAGTATTGCTACTGGCCCATCTGCACAAGGTAACCACTCCATCAGTATAGGTGCAGCAGGTGGTATGCTTTCAGGTGTAATCCTGGGTTTATTCATCATACCGGTACTGTTTGTGATATTCCAGTATCTGCAGGAAAAAGTTTCAGGAGCACCTAAAGCACCGGCAGGTAATAATGGTAAAGATGTTCATGTAACGGACCTTGAACTGGCAAAAAATTAATTTTAGTATCAAGTAGTGAGTATTAAGTATCAGGATTTTTTAATAACCGTGAATACGGCGCTTGAGAAATCATGATGCTTGATACTAAAAATGAAAATCATTAATTCACGAAATCACTAATTCAATAATTATTCGGATGAAACGATATATAAATCCATACTCCTTTTTAATACTAATGGCTGCCTTTATAAGCGCCTGTAAAGTATCAAAGGATGTGGCTACTCCAAAAGCAGAGCTGCCTGCTAATTTCAGAAACGCAGCCAATACCAGCGATACCAGCAGCATTGCCGATATACAATGGAAGAGCTTTTTTACCGACGCTACACTGCAAAAACTGATTGATAGCGCTATCGCTAAAAATTACGATATGCAGATAGCTGTTAAAAACATCGAAGCTTCGCAGTTACTGTTTAAGCAGGTAAAATGGAACTACGTTCCTGAGCTTAACTTAAACGTAACAGCTAATACCAACCGCCCTTCAAATAATAGTATAACAGGACTAAGTATTGCACAGTATAACATTGGTACTAAGCATGTTGAAGATTATAATGCAAACCTTGGATTAACCTGGGAAGCAGATATTTGGGGCAAGATCCGCAATCAAAGCAGATCGGCACTGGCATCGTACCTTCAAACAGCCGAAGCTAAAAAATTGCTCCAAACTAATATTGTGGCCAGTGTATCACAAGGTTATTATAACCTGCTGATGCTGGATGATCAGTTGGCTATAGCACAAAAGAATGTAAAGCTTAATGACAGCACTTTGCGAATTATCCGTTTACAGTTTGATGCAGGTCAAGCTACATTATTAGCAGTACAACAAGCTGAAGCACAACGTTTATCCGCAGCTCAATTAGTTCCAGGGTTTGAACAGAATATCGCTATTCAGGAAAATGCCATCAAAATATTAACCGGCTCACTTCCTGACAGGGTTGAACGTACTGTTCGTTTAGAAGAGGTTGCCATACCTGAAAATCTATCGGCTGGTGTGCCATCGGCTGTAGTAAGTCGCAGACCAGATGTGAAGAGTGCAGAATTAGCCTTAACCATTGCCAATGCAAACGTAGGTATAGCACAAGCTAACATGTATCCTTCGCTTACTATTACCGGTACCGGTGGTTTAAATACCTTTAAAGCCAGCAACTGGTTTACCATACCTGCCTCTTTGTTTGGTACCGTGGCTGGTGCGGTGGCTCAGCCATTATTACAGCACAGGCAATTAAAAACCCAGTACAAAGTTGCACTGGTTGATCGCGAAAAAACTGTTTTACAGTTCCGGCAGTCTGTTTTAAATGCTGTTGGTGAAGTATCTGACGCTTTGGTGAAAATTGAAAAGCTGAAAACACAACAAGGCATTATTGCTGATCGTGTGAGCACATTGCAAAAAGCTACCAGCAATGCTAACCTATTGTTTAAAAACGGACAAGCAACTTACCTGGAAGTAATCACTGCTCAAAGCAATGTATTGCAAAGCGAACTTGATCTGGCAACTGTAAAAAATGCACGTTTAAATGCTGTGTCAGACCTATACCGCTCAGTGGGCGGTGGTTGGAAATAAATACAACCCAAATATAAAATGATAAAAGGCGGCTCTCCAAAACAGAGTCGCCTTTTATTTTATAAAAGAACCTATAAAAGAACATGTACTGAAGCGCGGTTCAATAAAGTTTGCCTGAGCGCCGGTTATTGTAAATAAATTATCTTAAAATAGCCGAATTTTTACTATCATAGCGGCACCCGGATTGATTTGAACTTTTTATTGAATGAAATTTAAACTATTAATAGTCTTTCTTCTGATTGCTGCCTATGGAAGGGCTCAAAACCTGAACATCATCCCACAACCTCAGTTGGTTAACAGGCAGGAAGGTCAATTTTATTTAAATAATAGCACCACCGTCGGTACTGCTGATACTTCCTTATTAGCTTTGGTTAGTTATTTCCAAAAAGAGGTACATAAAGCAAAAAGTGTAGCGCTTGTACAAAATGTTAATGGCTCCGGAAGTTTAATCGACCTTAAATTAAGCAGCAACCAGCAAACAATCGGGGCTTATACTTTAAATATCACACCGGAGCATATTACGGTTTCATCATCAAATAAAGAGGGTGTTTTTTATGGATTAATGTCGTTACTGCAACTGATAAAAGATCAGCAGGCAGATAATGACAAAAATATCTGTTTGCAAGCATGTAAGATAACAGATGCGCCACGTTACCAATGGCGTGGGCTTATGCTTGATGAGGCAAGGCATTTTTTTGGCAAAGAGAAGGTAAAGCAACTGCTTGATTGGATGGCTTATTATAAACTAAATAAGTTTCACTGGCACCTGACTGATGTGCAGGGCTGGCGCATCGAGATAAAAAAATATCCTAAGCTGACAACCATAGGTGGTATGGGCAATTACAGCGATACATCTGCCGAAGCAGAGTATTATACCCAAAATGATATTCGCGAAATTGTGGCTTATGCAGGGCAACGGTTTATCACAGTAATACCAGAAATTGATATGCCCGGACATGCAACTGCCGCCAACAGGGCATATCCGGAATATACTGGCGGGAGTGTGGCCGGCTATCCCAATTTTACCTTTAACCCCGCCAATGAAAACACCTACCAATACCTGGCCGATATTATTAAGGAAACCAATTCATTATTCCCGGCACATATGATCCATTTGGGTGGTGATGAAGTTGCTTATGGTGTTAAGGCCTGGTCGTTGGATACCGCTATTGCGCGTATGATGCAGAAAAAGAGTTTTGATGGTGTTAACCAATTGGAGCAATACTTTTTTAAGCGGATGGCGGATACCGTTACCAGCCTGAATAGCAAAATACTGGCTTGGGATGAAGCTACGGGAGGGAGCTTGCCCCCTGATAAAACCATTATTTTTTGGTGGCGGCAAAATCTTCCCGGCCAGCTGCATCTGGCGCTTCAGAAAAATTACCAGGTAGTGCTTTGCCCACGTTTACCTCTTTATTTTGATTTTTTGCAGGACACCGGCCTTGTTGCCGGCAGGAATTGGAATGGGGTATTTAACAGGGTAACAGATGTTTATAATTTCCCAGACAGGCAAGTGCCTGCTGATGAGCTAAATTCAAAACTTATTGTAGGCGTACAGGCTAATATCTGGACAGAAACCATTGAATCGGAAAAGCGGTTGGATTTTATGCTTTTCCCGCGAATAGCCGGGCTTGCCGAGGCTGCATGGACTTTACCTGAACAAAAAAACGAACTGGTATTTGCAGATAAATTAAAGGCCGATTTTAAAAATTACGATGCTGCCGGTATTTACTATTACAATCCGTTTGAACCATCTCTTCACCCCGAGGTTGTTGATTTTGTGCCACGCATTAAGTTGGTCAAAGCGCGGTCGTACGTTCGTCATGCTTCAAAAAGAAGGCATGGGAAAATAAGCCATAATAAACATGCCAGCTCAAAAAAGGGTCATAAAAGTTCGAAAAGATCCCATAAAAAAAGGAAATAACCAACCGGTTATTTCCTTTTTGCCTATTTAAAACCTATCTGTAAGTAGAAAGATGGGTTGTTTTTATGGTCAGCATAAATGATTTGCCTACACTTATTTTAACGTTTTTATCCTGTAGTAAGGCTTTCACTGCTTCGTCGGTTCTGATGGCTTCGTACAGGTCCCGGGCTACAGGCGAGCCGCTGATGTTATTGGTCACTTTACCATTTTCCATACTGATATTAAAAGTATACCCTGTTTTGCTACGGCCACCCGCCGATTCAAAATCTGTTATATTCAATTTAAACTGCTGATCCTCATTCAGGCTTTTCTTCAAATGCAAACGAATAACCGGCATATACCTTTGCCAGGTAGCTAAAAACTTTCTTTCTTCCATACTATGCTTCTATAAAAAATGAAACCCTTGTGAGGTATTATACTACAAGGGCATTAAAACGATTATAAGAACAGGCAATATTTCCTGATCCTATTTATTTAAAACTATTGTTTGTTAAATTAAAGGTAACTGTGAGCGGCAGGCTCTCCATAATGTTACCGCATGATTTTTCAAAGCTAAGTAAATTAATGTGTAAAGGACTTATATTATTCAATAAAGTTCAGGCTCAATATTTCTCATGAAGAAAATTCAGTATGATCGGTTATTTGATATGTTGTTGGGGTATTGATTAGCCTGCTGTAGAAGTAATATAGGGGTAAATGACCTTCAATTTAAAATTCAGGGGAATATTAATTTGTAATTTGCACATATAAACTTTTGTCTTCAAAAAAATGAACTGCATCTCCAAATTCAAAGCATTATTCACTTGTTTTTTAATCGTGCTTACTTTTATTGGTAAAGCGGCACCTGTAATTTATATTAACCAGGTTGCTTTTGATGTGCGGGGAGCAAAAACAGCGGTTATCCGTAACGATATTAAATTAAGCGGGTTATCATTTAACCTGATTAATTTATCAGGGAAATCTGTTTTTACAGGTACGCTAAAAGGTCCTCAACAAATTAATGATTGGGTTAAGGGAGCCTTTTTTTATCAGGCAGATTTTTCGTCATTTAAACAAAGCGGTAAGTATAAAATAAGTATCAGCGTAAACGGTAAGTCTTATCATTCTGATGGTTTTGAGATAAGTGAGAACGCGCTTGCTGTAAATACGCTTCCATCTATCATTAATTATTATAATAAGCAAAGAGCTAATACACCCACCGAGCTTGATGTTGATAAAGCCGTGATCCTTTTTGGTAGCAACAAAACGGTGGATGTACACGGTGGCTGGTGCGATGCCTCTGGCGATGTAAGTAAATACTTTTCGCACCTGGCTTATGCCAATTATATGTCGCCGCAGCAAATTCCGCTGGTTACCTGGTCAATGGTGAACGCGGTGCAAACCGTACCAGGCTTATTACATCAGCTTCATGTTGATGACAGTATGGTCAATGAAGCCTTATGGGGCGCTGATTACATCATGCGTTCGCTATCTAAAGAAGGCTATTTTTATATGACCGTTTTTAGCTATTTTAGTAAAGACCCCAAAGCGCGCCGCATAGTAGGGTTGAGGGCTAACAGTGTAACAACCGATGAATATCAATGTGCTTTTCGCGAAGGCGGGGGCATGGGTATAGCTGCCCTGGCACGCATCTCCACTTTAAAAAAAGACGGCGACTATAAATCGGCCGAATATCTGGCCGCGGCTAAACGTGCCTTTGCCCATTTGTTGATAAATAATACCAAGTACGATGATGATGGTAAGGAAAACATTATTGACGATTATTGTGCTTTGATGGCGGCTACCGAACTTTGGATAGCTACCGATAGTTCGTTTTACCATGAAGAGGCCCGCAAACGGGCAAAGAATATCGAAAAGCGGATTAGTCCTGCCGGTTATTTTATCAGTAATGATCAGGGGCGCCCATTTTGGCATGCATCTGATGCCGGTTTACCTATAATTGCTTTATGCCGTTATCTACGTAAGGAAAAAGAGCAGACCGAAAGAACCGCAGCACTAACTGTTATTAAGAAGGCTCTCGATTACAACCTGCGGGTGACCAATGAGGTGAGTAATCCATTTGGCTATGCCCGTCAAACTTTTCGCCTGGGCGATCAAACAAAAGATGGCTTCTTTATGCCGCATGAAAACGAGACCGGCTGGTGGTGGCAGGGCGAAAATGCGCGGTTAGGATCATTAGCTACCGCCGCAATAGTAGGTGGTCGTTTGGTTTACCCGCAAAAGGGAGGCTGGGGTGTAAAAAAAGATCTTGCCGTTTACGCCTCTGATCAGTTATCCTGGATCTTAGGCTGCAACCCATATTCTATGTGTTTTATGTATCAGTTTGGTAAAAATAATGTGCCTTATATGAGCTCAAGCTTTGGTCATGGATCAGGTAAAGGCGGAATATCCAACGGGATTACCGGCAAAGAAGGTAACCCGGATGGTAGTGGTATTGATTTTAAAACAGAAGACAAGGGCAACGAATGGCGGTGGACAGAACAATGGCTGCCGCACGCGGCCTGGTTCCTGCAAGCCATTACGGCCATGGCACAGCCCGAATAACATTGAGGAACAAATTTCATAATTATTCATCATTTTTTTATCTTAGCCGTCATTAGCCAGGACTAATCAACCGCGGCTAAATATCTGCAAAGCCCAACCAATCATGTGCTTTATTATGCTGTAATGCGGCGGTTTAAGTCGTGCCAAAATCAATGTTATGCTGATAGCTATCATGAAGGTCTGCATTTTTCTCTGTATCCTGATATTACCATTCCGCGGCCCTTCCAGGCGGCGAGAAAACATACCCGATCAGCCTCAAAGCGCTAAAACTTTTTCGAAATATGGCGTAAATGAAAGGGGAGGTTTGGAAGTGATCGAAACCGATGATCAGGCCCAAGTTGATTAAGGAAAGAAAAAATATCTCTCAAGCACTGTTACAGCGCTTGAGAGAAGAAAACTACTTTTTACTTTTTTTGGATAAAGCCAATACCTCGTTCTGGATCATCCGCTCTGTTATGATCTTTTTGATGAGGTCAACAGGCAGGGGTTCGTCCGGCGCAAAATGGAGTGTTGAACCAGACACTTTTACGCCTTTAAGATTCTCCTGCATTGATTTTACCAGGCCTGGACTCATGGTATAAAAGCTGCAATACTTTTTGTTTGTACCAATCCCTACCAGCATATAATGATACTTGTAACAAGGCAACTGGTAGCTTATAACTTCTGTTGCCTGTGGTACCGTAGTTAATATGATGTGCCTTAGCTCTTCAAGCGCAGGCCTGAATGCTGCGGGTTGTTGCCCAATGTATTCATCGGCATTACGTGGTGGCGGAAAATCAGAACCTCTCATAACAGATAAATATAACGAATTGATTTATCTATCAGGCTTGCGCATAGGCGTCGCGCAATGTCTGGATATCAATTTTAACCATTTTCATCATGGCCATCATTACATTGTTTGCCTTTTTAGGGTCTTTATCGCGCAACATTTCTTCAATTTCTATAGGACTTACCTGCCATGACAGGCCGAACTTGTCTTTAAGCCAGCCGCATTGGCTCTCTTGTCCGCCATCGGCAAGTAAGGCGTCCCAGTAATAATCTATCTCTTCCTGTGTTTCGCAAGCGATAGATAGTGATATAGCCTCATTGAACTTAAACCCAGGTCCGCCGTTTAGAATCATGAATTCCTGACCAGCCAATAAAAACCGGGCAACCAGTATATCTCCATTCATTTGCGGGTGTCCTTCACCATAATAGGTGATGTCTAAGGTTTTTGAGTTTTTGAATATCGAAGTATAAAAGTTAATCGCCTCTTCAACTTTACCGTCGAACCAAAGGCATGTTGTGATCTTTTGCATAATGTACTCTCCTTAATTTGTTTTAAAATAATTTACGCTGTTGGCTTATTTTGTTATACCAAAGTTACCTGAAGCTATCCTTTTAAAAAGGGGGTGAATATGACAATATGCGGGGGGAATTGCGTATTGTGGAATATGCTTAAAAAGCAAAGGGCGGTCTGTTAATGGACCGCCCTTTGTATATCGAAAAAGAAATTTATATCCGATTAGGAATTTTTTGATTTTTCACCAGCGTATGGCAAGGTTGATATAAACATAACCATGCCAATACCAAAAGTAATAAAGCCGCCATAAACGATTCCGGCAGAAGCTTGAACGCCGCTAACAGAATCGGCAGGGTTAAAAGCGTGGTTGGGTGTGAAAACAAAGAAACCACCTATTACTAATATACCTATTGTTGTGATTAAAAGCCCTAATATTCTTTTCATGTTTTTGATGTGAAACTGTAATGCAGCAAATGTATAAACTTTAATGCAATCAACCAACACCACTTCGCTTAAAAAACTAACTTAAAGTTGATAAATTAAGCCTTTATATAGTAAACCATGTAATTGGTTATATCCTGTTGTCCTGTTTATTTAGGAAGATCTTTCATGAATTCCAAAATATCCGCACCGATTTCCTGTGCATGGGTTTCCAATGCAAAATGGCCGGTATCATAAAATTTCACTTTTGCGTTCGGGTTATCTCTTTTATAGGCTTCGGCTCCGGCAGGTAAAAAGAAGGGGTCGTTTTTGCCCCATACAGCCAGTAGCTTCGGCTTCTTATCCCTGAAATAAGCCTGGAATTTTGGATAAAGCGCCACATTGCTGCGATAATCAAGCATCAGGTCAAGCTGAATATCCAAATGCCCCGGCAGATCCAAAAAATGCTGATCAACAAGATATGCCTCCGGCTCGATCAGTGACGTATCCGCTACACCGGTCTGATATTGAAATTTAACCATTTTTGATGAGGTAAACTCTTTCAACGTGTTGCGGTTTTCAGGTGATTCATCTTTCCAATACTTTTGTATAGGGGTCCAGGCATTACCTAATCCTTCTTCATAAGCATTACCGTTTTGTGATATAATGCCGGTTATTTTTTCGGGATTAGCCAACGCTAAGCGAAGACCGGTAGGAGCGCCATAATCAAAAATATATACCGCGAAGCGTTTGAGCTTTAAATTATCTATAAAGCCTTGCATGGCTTTGGCCAGGTTGTCAAAAGTGTAATGATATTGAGCAGGATCAGGAGATTCTGTGTAACCAAAACCAGGCAGGTCTGGAGCAATTACGTGGTATTGGGCAGCCAGTACAGGTATCAGTTTACGAAACATAAATGATGATGTAGGGTACCCGTGCAGCAGCAGGATAACCGGCGCATCTTTTGGGCCGGCTTCCCGGTAAAAAATATTCAAATCGTTTGTCTTAACGTAATTGTAATGGAGGGCTGTAGTTTTCATTTGATTGTTTTTTATTGTATTCATTTGTTGAGCATGTGCGGATAAAACTCCGGACAGGAAAAGCAGTAACATTAACTGCCATTTTGTTTGAGTGATTGATTTCATAGTTCAAATTTATACCGTACATTTGATTGTTAAAAACGATTAATAATAATATAAAACATCATAAAAAGTGATTTATGAATAGTAATGACCTTAAAATATTTGAAGCGGTTGCCACGCATGGTAATTTTACCAAGGCTGCTGAGGCGATGTTCACGGTACAATCAAATGTGACCGCACGGATAAAAAGCCTGGAAGAAGAATTTAATGTGCAGTTATTAAAACGGACATCGCGCACGGTAGAACTCACGTCGGCGGGAGAGATCTTTATCCAGTACTGTAAGCGATTAAATCATTTAACCGAAACTTTAAAACAAGAATTATCGGATGTTCATAAATTGTCCGGTTCGCTTAAAATTGGTTGTATTGAAACTACAATGGCACTTAAAGTGCCGGGTGTGATAAGGGAATTTACCGATAAATACCCCGATGTGACGTTGAGTTTCAGGGCTGATAATTCTATGAGTTTGATTAATGATGTGTTGAATTATAAGCTTGATGCCGCCTTTGTGGCTGCCCCGGTTATTTCACCTGAATTGGGTGTACATCTCATTAAAGAAGAAAAGCTGGCTATCGCGACCGCCGAAAATTATCCCGATCTGCCAGAATACATCAAAAAAGGCCAGGTAAAAATTGTTGTTTTTGATGTAGGATGCAGCTATCGCCCTAAGCTGGAAGAATGGTTGAAAATCCAGGGGATCTTTAATTACCAGTGCACCGTACTCAATACGCTGGAAGGAATAGTGAATTTTGTGGAGGCAGGGATAGGTATCACCATTATGCCTGAAGAACTGTTCAGCCAGATGTATTACAACCGGAAAATAAAAACATATCCTATCGATGGTGACCAGGGCCAACTGACTACATTGATTACTTATCGAAAAGATCTGCCTCAGTCAAATGCCCTGAAAGTATTTATGGATTCGTTTTAATCATAAACAACCGGGTTCAATTTTATAAATTTGATGACCCTGCTTTCAGGCTGTTACATTTTCCCTATGATATTTAAAATATACGCTCGCGGTACTATCTTGTTTCTGCTGATTTTTAATGCTGTAATAGCTTATGCACAAGTAAGTGCGCCGGTAGTTGAACCGGGTGTGTCATTGGCATTGGCCCGGTACCGGCGCTCGGTGATCAGTAACCTTCAATACACGCTTAGTTTTGATATTCCCGCCGATAAAAATAAAGGTATTGAAGCAAGAGAGTCAATTAGCCTGGTTTTAAAGCATATCGATCAGCCTTTACAGCTTGATTTGAAGCAAAATTCGGGTAAAGTTCATGCTATACAGGTGAATAACAAACAGATTCCTGTTAAGCAGGAACAGGAACATTTACTGATAGCACCGGCATTCCTTCGTAAAGGTAAAAATATGATTTCGCTTCAGTTTACTACCGGCGATCAATCCCTTAACCGCAACGACGATTATTTGTACGCTTTATTTGTACCCGACCGAGCCCGAACAGTTTTTGCCTGCTTTGATCAACCCGATCTGAAGGCTAATTACCTGCTCACGCTCACCGTGCCGGCAGGATGGAAGGCATTAGCCAATGGGATTATTATTGATTCTCTAAGCCGGAGTGGGAGAACAACGTACAGATTTAACAAGTCGGACAAGCTGAGCACTTATCTGTTTTCATTTGCGGCGGGGAGATTCAATGTTGTTAAACAGCTTATAGGCGATAGAAAGGCAGAGTTTTTATACCGTGAAACGGATACCGCCAAGATCAAACTAAGTATTGCCCCAACTTTTACAGCCCATAAAGATGCGATTGACTTTTTACAAACCTGGACGGGCATTCCATTCCCCTTTCAAAAAATAGGTTTTATAGCCATACCCGATTTTCAATTTGGCGGCATGGAACACCCGGGCGAGGTGCAGTATAAAGCTTCGGCGGTATTTCTGGATGATGGGGCAACAAAAGATATGATCATTGCGCGATCAAATCTGTTCTCGCATGAAACCGCGCATATGTGGTTTGGTGATATGGTAACTATGCAATGGTTCAATGATGTATGGATGAAAGAGGTATTTGCCAATTTTATGGCCGATAAGATAACCGAAAAACTGATGGGCAGTGAAACCTTTGATCTGAAATTCCTGCAGGATCATTACCCGGCGGCTTATAGTATCGATCGAACACAAGGCGCCAACCCCATCCGGCAGGATCTGGATAATTTGAAAGACGCGGGTTCGCTGTATGGGAATATCATTTATCACAAGGCACCTATCATGATGCAGCAACTGGAACTGCTGATGGGAAAAGAAAAATTCAGACAGGGCATACAAGAGTATCTTAAAAAATATGCCTATAGCAATGCCACCTGGAATGATCTGATCGCCATTTTAAGCAAGCATACTACTGCCGACCTGTACACCTGGAATAAAGTTTGGGTAAATCAGCCCGGCCGACCTGTGTTTGACGAAAAGATCAATTATACAGGCGATAAGATTAGCTCGTTTAAGATCACCCAGTACCCGGAGTTTGGCGCAATGCGTGTTTGGCCGCAATCGTTCAATGTAATCCTGGTTTACCCATCCCATACTAAAAATATAACTGTGAATATGAAAGGCGCCAGTATCGACCTGAAAGAAGCGGTAGGCCTTGATAAGCCATTGTACACGATATTTAATTCAAACGGGATAGGATATGGCTTGTTCCCGGTAGATAAGCGGATTGCTGATAGTTTATTCCGGATCAATAACCCTTTACAAAGGGCCTCGTTATATATATCAGCTTATGAAAACATGTTAGCCGGCCGCTACTTTAAATCACAAGAATTGCTGAACATTTTTTCGAAAGGATTAGCTTTAGAAAAGGAAGAGACCAATCTGAGGCTACTAACTGGTTACATAGGTAATATTTACTGGGAATTTATCAAGCCTGCCGTTCGTAATGCTATGGCTGCTGAACTGGAGAATAGTTTATGGTCGGCATTACAACAGCAGGAAAAACCTAATAATAAAAAAGTGTTGTTCCGTGCCTATCAGGATGTTTATTTAACGGGAGCTGCTAATAAGAATATCTATACCATTTGGCAGCAGCAAAAACCACCGGTAGGTGTAAAGTTAAATGAAGACGATTATACCTCCCTGGCGCTAAGTATAGCCTTAAAAAGTGACTCGGTAGCTGGTGTATTACAGATGCAGGAGACAAGGATAACCAATGCAGACCGTAAAAAACGATTGGAGTTTTTAATTCCGGCCCTCTCACAAGATGAGCAGGAAAGAGACCGTTTTTTCAATAGTTTACAGGACATTAAGAACCGGCAAAAAGAGGCTTGGGTAACCACGGCTTTGGTGTATCTGCATCATCCGCTAAGGCAAAAAACATCAGAGAAATACCTGTCGAAAAGCCTGGAGATGGTGGAGGAGATCCAAAGAACCGGGGATATCTTTTTCCCACAATCATGGTTGCAGGCTGTGTTTGGTTACTATCAGGATAAGCAGGCCGCTAAAGTTGTCAATGATTTTTTAAACGCGCACCCCAACTACAATCCAAAGCTAAAAGCAAAAATACTCCAGAATACCGATAACTTGTTAAGGGCGCAAAAGTTGTTATGAAGCATCGGGTGATTTACCTTTTTTTACCGTATTATTCTTGATAAACAGGAATGACATTAAGGCGCCTAAAAAAGCAAGTAAGGCGGATAGCTGCATCACCCTGGCATAAACACTGATAAAACCGTCGCGGTATAGCTTTTTTATAATTTGCTGATCATGATCATTGAAACCCGCCGGCACTTTAGCATCGCCCAGATTGGTGGCTTGTGCCATAACCACTTGCTTTTGTTTCCCATTTAAGGGAATGTGCTGGATGTCCTGCTGCAATGCCCCCGTGAAAAACAGAACCGCCAACGCGCCCAAAATCGCATTAGCGAAGACATTGGCGATACGCGAGGTGGCATTGTTTACCCCGGATGCTGTTCCCGAAAAATGGTCACTTACCGAACCCATAACCGCGGCTGTAAGCGGAGCCACGGTAAATGACATGCCTGTACCGAAAACAATGACGCCCGGAAAAAAAGTGGTCCAGTAATCTGCCGGGCCATTAGTTTGTTTCACAAAGGATAAGATGAGCAAACCAACACCAGTTGTGGCAGGGCCGCCTATCAATAACAAGCGTGGCCCGTGTTTATCTGCGATACCTCCCGCAATGCGGGCCATCACGATCATCAGTATTGTAAATGGCAGAAAGGTAAGTCCGGATTGCAGCTGACTATAACCCTGCGCCTGCACCAGGTTCAGCGAAAGAAACAACATGGCCGCGCTAAGACCGGCATACAGGAAAAAGGTAAGCAGGTTAACACCACTGAACGTCATATTACTGAACAATTTTAAAGGCATCATCGGGTGACTGCTTTTACTTTCAATAAGCAGAAAAGCGGCCAGTAATAGGGTACCTGCGGTTAAAGAGACATAAACCTGCCAGTGAACAAAACCCATTACCGGTGCCCGCAAAAAACCAAAGGTAAGCGCAGCCAGACCCAATGCGATAGAAACAGCTCCTGGAAAATCAATGGCGTGATCGGCATCTTCATCGCGGCTTTCCTTTACCTTAAGCCACAAGATCAAAAGCGCCACAATGCCAATCGGAACGTTGATGAAAAATATATAGCGCCACAAACCGGCATCGCCAAAAGTTCCTCCTAAAATTGGCCCGCCCAAAGTAACCACTGTAGTAAAAGCCGACCACGTACCGATAGCTTTGCCCCGTTCTTTTTCATCAATAGATGACGAGATCAGGGATAAACTACCGGGTATCATCAGCGCGCCGCCGATACCTTGCAACATCCGGCAGGCGATCAACACTTTAACATCAGGCGCAAAGCCACAGGTAGCCGAGCCGACGATAAAAATGAAAATCCCAACCATGAAGATCTTTTTTCGACCAAGTTTGTCGCCCAGGGCCCCACCGATCATGATAAGCGCGGCCAGCATCAACAAATAAGCATTCAGAATCCAAAAAAGATCAGTACCAGTTGCATTCAGGCTTTGCTGCAACGATGGCAACACTACATTTAGTGCCGTACCATCAATAAAAGCCATAGCCGAAGCCATAATCGACGATACCATGATCCATTTGCCTGCAGAACTGCCCAGGGATACTGTTGACATAAAATAGGTTAATGTATATGTAAATGTAACAAATGGCAATTACAAAACGCCCGTATTATAAATAGAAAAGCCTTTAGAATATGACTAAAGGCTTTTGTGTTTTGTAGCAAGATGATCGTTATTTAACAGCCCATTCATGTATGCCGGAAGAATTATCCACCGGTAGCTGAATTTCCATTCTTAAGGCCGTGGTATTAACCGGTTCAAAAGTTACTGTGTTAAAGCCATCTTTACTAACGGTGTAAGGTGTAGTGTTTTTTACCGGTATCCATTGACCATCTTTCAGGTAAAGTACTTTGTAAGATGCCGGTATGCGGCAGCCGCCCCATGGACCATCATCAAACCAGTAAACTTTTGATTCACTAACCGTATGCGCGGTATCAAAATCGTATTGAACATACTCGCTGGTGTTTTTGGCCGGCCACCAATGCAAGTAAGGGTAGCTGTTGTCCTTGGAGTCGGCAGGTTCATATTGATCTTTGATGGATGCGTACATCCGTGTGTTTTTTAAGGATGATGTTACCTTGCTGGTGCTCGCGATGGTTGGCGCAGGTTTAGGCCGTGCAGCCGAAGCCTCGTAAGGGATCCACACGGTCATTTCACTTGGGCCACGGTTTGCCCAGGCATAGTAGGGGATGGCTTTTACCTGTTGGTTAGCTTCAATCAGTTGATCGCTGTTTAACTGGCGTTTTGTGCTTTTGCCATCTGCGCTTATTACATCTACGCCGTTAAGCAAATCGGCATGATAATTTGCATTGGCAATGGCGTTGGTATCAACCATTATATTTTGTACCAGGCTGTCTTTGTTATCAGGGCCTTCTAAACAGTATACAACAGGGCCGCGTTCAAATGCAAAACGACTTTTATCATCTTTTACCAGTGGGTTTGCTAATACTTTTTCTGTTTTCATTGGCAGCAGGAGGGATACTTTATCGCCCTTTTTCCAGGTGCGTTTTAATACCGCATAGCCTTTTTCGGTAACAAATGATTGCGGCTGACCATTGAT
The DNA here is from genome assembly GCF_041355315.1 of Mucilaginibacter sp. RCC_168. NCBI lineage: Bacteria > Pseudomonadati > Bacteroidota > Sphingobacteriia > Sphingobacteriales > Sphingobacteriaceae > Mucilaginibacter > Mucilaginibacter sp. RCC_168. The sequence continues at coordinate 34,259 of NZ_JBFUPN010000022.1, read as the reverse complement.
AGATAACATAACCGGCAATGCTTTTTTATCCATAAAAGTGTACAAATTGCCTGGTACCGGCTGTTGTTTGGCCCAGCCTGGTATGCGTATCCTTAAAGTAAATTCACTGTTTTTTTCGGGATTAACGGTAATATCGACTTTACCTTTCCATGGATAATCCGTTGCTTGCACAATATTTACATTACCCGAAGTGAGTTTGATATTGCTGGAGTTGCCCATGAACAGATTGATGTACAGATCATTTTTGTTTTTAGCATAAACGTAACCAGGCAACGATGGCAAAAAGCGGGTCATGTTGCTGATACAGCAGGCACAGCTGATCCAGGCGCTGCGCTGGTGTTGCGACATAGATGCCAGTGGATTGGGGTAAAAGAAACGGTCGCCGCTTAAAGAAACGCCTGAAAGCAGGCCATTGTAAAGCGTTCTCTCCAGTACATCGATATATTTTGAATCGCCATGCAACAAAAACATCCGGCTATTCCAGTACACATTACCAATAGCCGCGCAGGTTTCGGCATATGCCGACATGTTTGGCAGCTGATATGCATCACCAAAAGCTTCGCCATCAGAGGTCGCGCCAATACCGCCCGTGATATATAGTTTTTTGTTAACTACATCACCCCAGATATCATCAATAGCGGTTAAATATTTGGTATCACCGGTTAAGGCAGCGATATCTGCCATGCCGGTATACATGTAAGCCGCTCTTACGGCATGCCCTTCAGCCTCGTGTTGGTCAACTACTTTTTTGTTGGCTTGATTATAGGCGTCGCCCTTGGGGCCGCGTACATCCAGAAAAAACTTAGCCAGATCAAGGTATTGCTTATTGCCCGTAACCCGGTACATTTTCGAAAGCCCAATTTCTACTATCTGATGACCTGGATATTCCTCCAACTTACCCGGACCGAACACCTTAACCAGCAGATCGGCATTTTTTATGGCGATGTTAAGTAGTGTCCGTTTGCCGGTGGCCTGGTAATGGGCAACGGCGGCTTCATACAAATGCCCGCAATCATACAGCTCGTGGCTCAATACTTCCTCTTGTACCCAGCGTTTGGCGCCAATCCATTCATGCGGTTTTTTTGCATTTACCGTGCGGAAAGTATACAGGTAACCATCGGGTTCCTGGGCAGCACCAATGATACTGATCAGGGTATCAATATATTTATCCAGTTTGGGATTTGCCTTATTTTGCATAGAGTACGAGGCTCCTTCAATAGCTTTATACACATCGGTATCATCAAAGGGGAATACGCTTAGCTTATCGCCATCCAGTTTTTTGGCAGCCCTTAAAAAGTTATCCATGCGACCGTTTGCCTTACATTGGGCCAATACATAAGGAATGGTTACATTGGCGTTAACCTCCATTTTTGGTTGCCAGAAATTATCGCTTACATGGACACTGGTAAACGCCACAGGTTGTATAGGATAATCTTTTTGCTGCGAAAATACCTGCCCTGTAAATGCCATCATGGATAGTGATAGCATGCTGACCGTTTTTCTTGTACTGATCATATATTTAGTTTCTTGTAATTGGTTCATTTAATTTTTTACCATCCTGCTCCCATAAACCGGACCCGCGCTGTTATCCTTTTTGGGCAGTAGCTTAATAGTTACCTTTTGTTTGCCCTTGGTAAGCTCCATCGGAATGGTATAGCTGATATCGTAAAAACGGCTTTCTTTGTACTGGTTCAAATCTTCGGTAGCCAGTTTTATACCATCAATCAATATCTCGAAAGTACGGCCGCGGTTATCCATTCCCCAATAAGTATTGATCAGAGTGTTTTGGGTGTTGGCATCAACTTTCATCTCGTATTGAAGATAACCGCCGTTTTCTGTCGACCTCCATTTTTTCTGATGGTCTTCGCCGGTAGTCGCATTTTCACCGCTGAAATTATGATCGCGCTCGGGCTGCATTTCGCCTACACGTAAAATATCGGTAGTGCGGGCTTCCAGTTCCTGTTGTTTTTTCTTTTGTTCGTCATAAGCCTTTTGCTGTACTGCCCATGCTTCGGGCGTGAATACATCCCAGTAAACCGAGTAATATTGGTTTTGGGTCTGATAAAAAGGGATGAGCTTAACTTCATTTGGTTGGGCAATATTTACTGTGCTAAAACTTAACTGGTTTTTATCAACCATTTGCAGCCAGTTGTTGGGATTGGTTTCGTTAGTCACAAAAACGGGTACACCCTTCAACGGATCGGGCTCGGTATTGCCAAAAACGCCGGCAAACAATACCGGGCCATAAAATATGGCGCGCCGGTTCGCGTTATCGGGCATCGCTTCCGTGTAGATATTTTCAGGGGTATTTAATTCTATTTTATCGTTTTTGCCCCATTTATGAGTTAAAACAAAGTAGCCTTGTGCATTAGAGATAAGCTGCTGTTGTTTGCCATTGATGCGGATGCTTACATGGCTGCTCCATTTAGGTTTACGGATGCGGATGGAGAAAGTAGCGGGCTTAGCTGCGTTAACGGTAAAGTTAATGTGGTCGCTGGTGGGTAAATTACTTTCTTGTTTAACCGTAATGCCTTTATCTTTCCAGTTTAATACAGAAGGAATAAATAAGTTAACATAAAGACTTCCGTCGGTACCCCTGAAATATATGCTTTCGTTATATTTTACATGGTTTTCCATCCCCGAGCCCACGCAGCAGGTAAAATCATCAAATGGAGTGCTGTAGTGTTTTGTTCCGCCCATTCTAAGAGGTATAAAATAACACATCATACCATCCTTATGGTTTTGCGAAGCAAGGATGTGGTTATATAACGCCTTCTCGTAATAATCCATCAATGCAGCTGATGGCGCAACCGCGAATAAGTGGCGGGTGAGCTTAAGCATGTTATAGGTATTACAGGTTTCGGTGGTATTATCTGTCAGTTTATCATTCAGCTTATCCGGGTCGCTCAGATACTCATAGTTGCTGTTGCCACCGGTAGCATAGGAGTGATGACCCGTTACCGTTTCCCAAAAGAAACCAGCAATGGTTTGGTCTTTTTTATCGCCGGTAAGTTCGTACCGCCGGGCGCTGGCAATTATTTTGGGTATTTGGGTATTGGAGTGCTTGCCAGGTAAAATATCCTGTTTTTGAGCCAGCGGATCTAAAATATGCTTATCATAAAACTTGTACGACAGATCGAGGTATTTTCTGTTGCCTGTTATTGCATATAAGTTTGCCAGCGTTTCTGCCATGCCGCCATATTCGCACAGCAGCATCTTTTGCAGTTTGTCATCGTCCAGGTTTTTAATGGTTTCGCCCGTCCAATCGGCTATACCCTGGCATATTTTAAGCGCCTGGATATTACGGCCATATAAATAGGCATCCAAAAGTCCGGCCATCACTTTATGCACCGTGTACCAGGGCGACCATCCTCCGTTTAGATCAAAGCCATGGGAGCGAATATCGCCTTTGGCAACTTCAGCCCATATCGTGTCTTCTTTCGGGATAGCGCCAACGTAGCCTGTTTTACGTGCGGCTTGGCATTCATTAAGTTCGGCAACTATATAGTTTATCCGTTTTAAAAATTGAGGGTCACGGGTTGATGCGTAATGCATGGAAATGGCCGACAGGTAATGCCCCAGCGTGTGGCCTGCCAAGCCCGATGATTCCCAGCCTTCATATATTTTACCTTTAGGCTTTAACCCGGAATGGGAGCGAAATCCGGACAGTAGGCGGTCGGGCTGAATAGATAATAAATAAGCGGCATCTGCCTGCATGGCCTGTTTAAATGGGCTTTCCAGCAGCTGAACATCTTTCAGATCAAATGAATAGGCTTGTATCGCTACAACGGGTTTTATTTTTATCCGGCTATCCTTCCACTCAGGCACATATGATTGAGCCTTTAAGCTTATTGCAGCTGTAAAGCAAATGATAAATGATAAAGTAAATTTCATTAACAAAGCTGCAAAATTCGTGTGATTATAACAATTAAACATACAGTAAAGTTACACGGGTATCCTGAATAATTATTGATGATATTTTGCTGGTGATAATCAGATTTTAACCGATTTAGGATACTACACTGTTAGTTAACGAGCTATTTAATAATAAGAGCAGTATTTAAAGGTGTAAACTGATCTTCTGCTGATATTTTGTTTGAAATGTTTGTGGTTTTTATGGGATTTTGTTTTAATAATGATAATATGTAGGTAGTTGTGGTGAATTTTTGCTAAAAAATTAGCTATTGGGGTAAATATTTTTACATGATCTGAAAGATCAGACTTAATTAATAATTTTTTAACCCCAAAAATTAATTTATGAAGCTAAAACGATTATTCAAAAGGCTTGTTTTGCTCTTTTTAGGCATTTTTGTATTTGGTTATAATGCCAAAGCGCAAATAATTACATTAAAAGGGAAAGTATCAGACGAAAAAGGCCTGTCTATACCAGGTGCGTCTGTTAAAATAAAAGGTACGCGTAAAGGTACCATTACCAATAGCGAAGGGATATTTACTATTGATAGTAATGGCCCGGTTATTCTCAGCGTATCTGCTATTGGTTATACCGCGAAGGAAGTTAAGGTTAGCAATATCAGCAACGTTAACATTATTTTAGAGGAAGATAATAAAACACTCAGCGAGGTAGTGGTTACCGCGTTGGGTATTAAGCGCGACAAAAAAGTATTAACCTACAGCAGCCAGGAAATTAAGGGCACAGACCTGGTGCAGGGTAAAGACCCCAACCTGGTTAATGATATAGCCGGAAAAGTATCCGGTGTACAGATCACCAGCTCATCTGGCAGCCCAGGTAGTTCAACACGTATAGTCGTTCGTGGTGCATCATCGTTTTACGGAAATAACGATGCTTTAATGGTTGTTGATGGTATCCCGATAGATAACAGTGAAACCGGAAACCTCAATTCAGGGCCCGGCTCCAGCAGGGTAGCCGACATTGATCCTTCCATAATTGAAAATATCAACGTGCTAAAAGGCGCCGCGGCTACAGCTTTATATGGTTCGTTGGGTGCAAATGGTGTTATTATTATTACTACCAAAACGGGCTCAGCCAATAAAAAACCGACCATTAATTTTACTTCTGATTTCTCCTTCGAAAACCCGCTGCTGCCGCAGATACAAAGCAAATATGCCCAGGGTACCAATGGTATTTATTATAATGGTGATGATCAGAAAACCAGCACTTCCTGGGGACCTTTAATGGATACCTTAAAAATCAACGGGCAGCCTGCAAAAAAATATAACCAGTCCGATCTGTTTTTTAAAACGGGGCATACTTATAATAATGTGTTTAGTGTAAACGGTGGTGGGGCGGCTTCTAACTATTATATATCTTATTCTAATTTTAATCAGCAGGGTACGGTGCCCAATACTAAGTTTCTGCGGAACTCGGTATTTGCCAAATACAGCGCCCAGATCCTTCCAAATTTAACTACCACATTCCAGTTAAATTATACCAATTCGCAAAATGATCGCTTGCCCGAAGGTTATGCACTGGAGAGCCCTGTATGGACTATTTTTACAGCCCCGATATCATATAACCTGCTGCCTTATGAAAATGCAGACGGCACCCAGCGCTTGTATCGTTATTCCAGGAACAATCCTTACTGGGTATTGGATAATATTTCCAATAAATCGGGCGTAAACCGTTTTCTGCCAACATTTACAGCCGATTATAAACCATTAACATGGCTAACCGTGACTGAAAGATTTGGCGCAGATGTATATACTGAGCAGGATAGATACCATGAATCGGCCGAGTCAGTATCTAACCCTACCGGGCGTATCGTGGTTAACAATACCAATTTCAGGCAATTTAATAATGACCTGCTTATAAGCGCTAATCATCAGTTTGGTGATTTTAATATTGATGGCGTTATCGGGAACAATATTTATTCTCAATATTCAGAAACTGCTTATGCCAATGGTGTTGGGCTTTCGGTAGCCGATCTGGATAATATCAGTTCGGCTTCGACTGTTACTTTTATTGAAAACCAATACAATACACGAAGGATCGGTTTTTACGCGCAGTCCAATATTGAGTATAAAAAATTCCTGATCCTGTCTTTAACCGGCAGGTATGACGGAAGCTCTGTACTATCAACAGCGCATAATTTTTACCCTTATGGGTCTGTAGCTACCAGCTTTATATTTTCTGAGTTTTTCTCCAAAGAATTTCAGGATATCATGAACCTGGGCAAATTCAGAATATCCTATGCTACGATTGGCGGCAGTAATGTGGTTCCTTATTCACTTACTACTCCGTATCTCACTCAAAGTAAAGATAACATTATTCGTAACATTTCGTTCCCTTACAACGGCCAGGCAGGATTTTTACTGAGCCCCACGCTGGGTAATCCTAACTTGAAAAATGAGCGGATAAATGAATTTGAAGCAGGGTTTGAAACCGGGTTTTTTAATAACAGGATAAGTTTAGAGGCTTCTTATTTTGCTAAAAAGACGACAGATGGCTTAATCCCGGGCGTGAGTATTGCACCATCAACAGGTTATGACGGTACTACTGTAAACACCGGGATAATGCAAAACCGGGGTATTGAACTGTTATTGAACGTAGTGCCAGTGAAAACAAAGGACTTTACCTGGAACATGACCATCAACTACAGCCGTATCCGGAATAAGGTTCTGGCAATTGATGGCGATCTGCAACAGATCGGAAATGGCTTTACTACAATTATTGTAGGTCAGCCTTACGGAACCATATATGGAACACGCTATGCACGTACCGCACAAGGGCAGTTACGCATTGATGCCAGCGGATTACCTTATGCTGATGCCGATCAGGGTGTTATAGGTAATATTAACCCGGATTGGACGGGCGGAATTGCCAATAATATCAGGTATAAGCAGTTTAATTTCAGTTTCTTCTTTGACGTTAAAAAAGGCGGCGATATCCAGAATAACGTGGATGGGTACGGATATTTTTACGGAACACCTAAAGTAACCGAAAACAGAGGGTTAAGGGTGGTTCCGGGAGTAAGTGATGCAACAGGACAAGCTAATACCGTGGCTGTTGACGGACAGGCTTATTATCAGCGTATAAACGGCGTAACCGAGTCTGTAATACAGGATGGTACCTATATCAAATTAAGAAATGTAAGTGTAGGTTATACTGTAAAACCATCATGGTTGAGGGGTAGTCCTTTCAAAGCAGTTAATTTTAGCGTAACCGGGCGTAACCTGTGGATCTACGCACCACACTTTACTGGCGGCGACCCTGAGGTAAGTTCGTTCGGTTCATCAAATGGTTCGCAAGGTATTTATTCCTTTTCTGTACCCACATCCAGGTCTATCGATTTTAGCATGAAGCTTACCCTTTAATCATCATTTATCAATTAAAAAATATCATGAAAAAAATATCAATGATTTTAATGTCATGTATCCTGATAAGTGTTTCAGGTTGTAAAAAATATATTGACGTAAATACTAACCCCAATCAGCCCCTTGATGTGGCGGAAGCCCAGATACTTGCCCCGGTTGAAGTAGCTATATCATCAAAACTATATGCAGGCAACGTAGCCGTAATTGTACAGGAATATATGCAGGTGGCCGCGCTAAACCAGGTAGCGCCCAATGCAGGCACTTATTTAATGTATAATACCGATATGAATGATGATTGGAGGACGCTTTATGTGAACTGCTTAAATAACCTGGTAACCCTAAATGCAAAGGCCGTTGCCGACGGAAAAACCAACTATGCCGGCATTGCCAAGATCCTGACGGCCTATTGCCTGGGCACTGGAACAGATCTTTGGGGTGATATTCCGTACTCGCAAGCTTTTAAAGGAACTGCTAATTTTACACCAGTATATGATACCCAAAAAGATATTTATACTACTATACAAAGCTTGCTGGATGCTGGTATTGCTGACATTGCCAAAAACGGCATTATAAGTCCGGGTGGAGATGATTTCTTTTACGCAGGTGATATGAGTAAATGGACAAAGCTGGCTTATACCTTAAAAGCCCGTTATTATATGCATTTGACTAAAGCGCCTGGATATACAGCTGCCACACAAGCGCAGTTGGCACTTACTGCTCTTCAAAACGGAATGCAATCAAATGATGATGATTTTAAAATGGCCTACGGTGGCGCTGCCGGTGCAGAAAATCCGTGGCAACAGAATTTTATATCAGCCAGCACTATTGTAATGGCCAGCACCGCGGTTAATGGTTTTAAAACACGTAATGATCCACGCTTAACCATCATGGTGGCCCCGGCACTTGCTACGAGTTTATATACGGGATTGGATCAGGGCTTGAGTACCATTGGTCAGCTGGAAGAATACTCGCGCCCAGGAAGCTTTTATGGTGCTGCAGGGGCAAGTAATTACATTGTAAACTACTCCGAAGCCTTGTTTATAAAAGCCGAAGCCACGCTCATCCTTTCCGGTTTTAGTAGTGCTCAGGCTATTTATCAAAGTGCCATATCATCGCATATGACCAAACTGGGCGTGAGCACAGCTAACGCGAATACTTATATAGCTTCAAGGCCATTAACTAACGCCAACGCAGAGCAGCTGATCATCGAAGAAAAGGGGATAGCGAATTTTCTTTCATTAGAGAACTTTACCGATTTCAGGCGTACAGGCTTCCCGATATTGCCCGCGGTTAAAAATGCCTTATCAGCTATACCACGCAGGGTGCTATATCCGCAAACCGAGATTATATCAAACCCGCAACCACAACAAAGCGCCAAACTAACCGACAGGGTTTGGTGGGATGCGCAGTAGGTATCGCTAAAACAAAAACGGGCCTTTTATTCCGCTAATTAATTTAGTATATTTGTATAGGTAACGGCCCGGTTGTATGTAAAAAATGCAACCGGGCCGTTTTAGTTAAGCTCCGCAAGGCTCCAGAAATCTGTTTTAATGTAGTTATCTGATGGTTATTATTTTAATACTTTTTAAAGTAAAAAAAACATGTCAAAATTTGTTAAAAATTGTTAAAATTGATGGTTTTGAATAAGTTTTTGACAGTTTTGAAGCTGTTTTTACCTCAATTATAGCACAAAAAGTGTTAAAATTGAAGCTTTAAAAAGTTTTATGCATCATGATTTGTCATGGTAGCGGTATTAATAATGGTTTTGTTTGATAAAATATGGTTAGTACCTGTTAAATTACTGGCCTATTAATACTTGCTACAACGCTAATTTTGTAAAAAAACATTTAAAAATGATAGCATTTGATTGGAAAGGCGTACTACCCGCCGTAACTACCAAATTTACTGATAATGATGAACTGGACTTTGACGCTTTTGACATCAACTTAAATGCCCAACTGGAAGCCGGTGTTGACGGATTTATACTGGGAGGGTCTTTAGGCGAAGCCAGCGTGCTGAGCGATCAGGAAAAGTATGACCTGCTTGCCCATACAGTATCTTTTGTGGAAGGTAAAGTACCTGTGATATTGAATATCGCGGAGCAAACAACCAAAGCGGCTGTTACCTGCGCGCAAAAAGCATTAGATAATGGCGCTGATGGCTTAATGTTGTTGCCACCAATGCGCTACAACAGCGAAGAGCGCGAAACCATAACTTATATCACTACTATTGCAAAAAGCACGGAATTACCTATCATGATCTACAATAATCCTGTTGATTATAAGGTAGAGATTACCCTGGATATGTTTGAACAACTTGCAGCCTATGATAATATACAGGCGGTAAAGGAATCAACCCGTGATGTTTCAAACGTTACCCGGATGATCAACCGCTTTGGCGACAGGTTTAAAATATTAACCGGTGTTGATCCCTTAGCTATGGAAAGCATAGTGATGGGTGCCAATGGCTGGGTAGCCGGTCTGGTTGATGCTTTCCCTAAAGAAACTGTGGCCATATACCGTTTGGTTAAAGCCAAAAGATATGATGAAGCATTGGCTATTTACCGTTGGTTTTTACCGGTGTTGGAGCTGGATATCCACCCTAAACTGGTACAATACATTAAACTGGCAGAAGTGGCAACCGGTATAGGTACCGAAAATGTACGCGCTCCACGTTTACCTTTAGTAGGGGCAGAGCGTGAAAAAGTTCAAAAGATCATCAGCGACGCACTTGCTGTTCGTCCGGTATTGCCTGTAGGCAGCTGGGGTAAAATAAGTGAGGCTGTGATATAATACAACATATGGGCAGTAAAACTTTTTTTTGTATAGATGCGCATACCTGTGGCAACCCCGTAAGGTTGGTGGCTGGGGGAGGTCCAACTTTGAAAGGCGACAATATGAGCCAAAAGCGCCAGCATTTTTTAAAGGAATACGATTGGATCAGGACGGGCTTAATGTTTGAGCCAAGGGGCCATGATATGATGTCTGGGAGTATCCTGTATCCACCTCATGATCCCGGAAACGATGTGGCGGTTTTATTTATTGAAACCAGTGGATGCTTGCCCATGTGTGGCCATGGCACCATCGGCACCATTACCATTGCTGTAGAAGAAGGCCTGATACAACCCAAAGTACCTGGTATAATCCGTATGGAAGCACCAGCAGGCCTGGTGTTAATTGAGTATAAACAGGAGGGAAAAAAGGTTACCTCTGTAAAGCTTAAAAATGTGGCAGCTTATCTTGCGGCAACAGATCTGCAGGTAGAGTGCCCTGATCTGGGAATGCTCACTATTGATGTTTCCTACGGTGGAAATTACTACGCCATAGTTGATCCGCAGCCCAACTTCGGCGGGATCGAACATTATACCGCCGGGCAATTGATTGCCTGGAGCCAGGTATTACGCAAGCGCATCAACGAAAAATATACGTTTGTTCATCCGCAGGATCCTACCATCAATACCTGCACACACATCCTTTGGGCAGGGGCCACATTATCCGATGATGCCACAGCAAGGAATGCCGTATTTTATGGCGATAAAGCTATCGACAGGTCGCCTTGCGGTACCGGTACATCTGCCCGTATGGCGCAATGGCACGCCAAAGGTAAACTACAGGTTGGCCAGCCATTTATACATGAAAGCATCATTGGCAGTAAATTTACGGGCAGGGTGGAAGAGGTGGTCAAGATCAATGATATAGATGCCATTATTCCGAGTGTAGAAGGCTGGGCCAAAGTTTATGGCTACAACACCATCAAGATTGATGATGATGATCCTTATGCACATGGTTTCCAGGTGATATAACCTGTTTTATTTAAAAAATCTAATATTTCAATAGTTCAAAATATATTATGGCTAAAGTGCTGATTATTGGCGGCGGGATTGTTGGCTTGAGCTCTGCATATTACTTACATAAAGCAGGGCACCAGGTTACTGTGGTTGATAAAGGGGATATGACCGATAATTGCTCCTATGGAAATGCCGGTATGATTGTACCAAGCCATTTTATTCCTTTGGCCACACCCGGTATGGTAAGCCAGGGTATCCGCTGGATGTTTAGCAGTAAAAGTCCGTTTTATGTGAAACCCTCGCTAAATCCGGAATTAATATCATGGGGGCTTAAATTTCTGAAAAAGGCTAATGCAACGCATGTAGAAAAGTCCGCTATACCTTTAACAGAACTATCCTTACTCAGTAAAAAACTTTATCAGGAATTGAGCAAGGAGCCTGATTTTGAATTTGATCTGGTTGAAAAAGGTATCCTGATGTTTTATAAAACCGAAAAAGCCGAGGAGGAAGAAGCTCACATGGCTGAAAAGGGACGACAGTTAGGTTTGGATATGAAGGTGCTTAGCCCTGCTGATTGCATGAAGCTGCAACCCAAACTTAAGCTGGATGTATTAGGTGCCGTACATTATGGTTGCGATGCGCATCTTTCGCCCAATAAGTTAATGGCTGCTTTGTTAAGGTATTTACGAACTGTAGGCGTTAACCTGGTTACCAATAAAGAGGTTACAAAAATTGAGACTTTCAATGGCAAAGTAAGCCGTGTACTATCATTCGGGGAAGAATTTATTGCCGATGAATATGTAGTAGCTGGTGGTTCATGGTCGTCCTCGATAGGCAAATTGTTGGGACTAAAAATTCTGCTGATGCCAGGCAAGGGATACTCCTTCAATGTTCAGGATAATACGGAAATAATGCAGATCCCAGCTTTACTGGCCGAAGCCAGGGTTGCCATTACACCCATGAACGGCGGCTTGCGTTACGGCGGGACCATGGAGCTTGACCGGATCAACAACCGGGTAAACATGAGCAGGGTAAAAGGGATAGTGGAATCTGTACCGCAGTACTTTCCCGAACTTAAACCGGCAGTTCCACAGCAAAAAGATATCTGGTTTGGCTTCAGACCGGCATCAGCTGATGGGTTACCCTACATTGGTCGCAGTAATAAATACGCAAACCTTACCATAGCCACCGGGCATGGCATGATGGGTTTAAGTTTGGGTGCAGCCACAGGTTTACTAGTGACAGAAGTTATTTCGGGCAAACCAACATCTATCAATATCAATGAATTTGCTCCCGAACGGTAGGGTAAATTCAAAATATCCGTACTATTTATACTTTTATTGAGGAAGTATCCACTAATAGTATATTTACAATTGTTTAATGTACAATTATAAATATGCATATTTGATATTCATTATTGTATATTTTAAAATTGTTTATTTAACAATAAAAAATGGATTGATCATTCATTTTTAAAGCAATTTTTATCTGCCTATCACAATAAATTATCAAATAGTAACCAAATATTATCCTATTATTCCAAATTATTAGTTTTTTAAGTTAAGTAAATGTAAATTCAGGAAGAATTAATTCATATCAAGATGAAAGTTTTACAATTTACCATCCCGTTGCCCCACGATAAAAGTGTGATAGTAGAAAAAGTTTGCCTGCCCCATCATTACCCATATCTGCACCGGCATAAGGAGATCCAGATCACCTGGATACGGCAGGGGGAGGGTACTTTGATAGCTGGAAACAATATGCATGATTATTCGGCGGGTGATGTATTTTTATTAGGAGCAAACTTGCCACATGTATTTAAAAGCAATCCTGAATACTTTGTTCAAAATGTCCATAAGCAAGTAGAAGCCTTAACCATATTTTTTGACCCGGAAGGGGCGCTGGCCTCCTTGTTTGATCTGCCGGAGATGGCTCAAGGCAGGATATTTATGCAACAACATCAGCAAGGGTTTAAAATTCCGGTTGACAGTACTGATGAGATAACAAAAATAATGATCAACTTAAAAAATGCTTCAGGCTCCGATCAGCTTGTGCAGTTTTTATATCTGTTGAAGGGTTTAACAAATCTAAAAGACAAATTAGATCCACTATCTTCCTACGGCAATTTACCCGGTATTACCGAAAACGAGGGTATACGCATAGGGAAGATATATAATTTTATTATGCAGCATTACAGCGATCCCATTACGCTGGAAGATGTAGCCAAAGTTGCTTATATGACGCCAGAGTCATTTTGCCGCTATTTTAAAAAGCATACCGGTCATACTTTTATTTCATTTTTAAATGAGATCAGGATTAATGAAGCTTGCAAAAAATTGATCGCTCATAAATTTGAAAGCATCAATTCCATTGCCTATAAATGTGGATTTAACAGCATAACCAATTTTAACCGGGTGTTTAAATACGTTATAGGCAGTTCGCCGCGCGGCTATCTGGATACCTATCACAGCAATTTGGTAAACCTGAACAGGGCCGCCAGCTAAAACATAGCAGTAGGAGAGGATATTCAGGGCATGCAGATACTTCGAAAGAAATATTATTAGAGGCGATTTCTCAGATTAGTGAGGGAGTAAAAATTGCTGATATTGGAAAATGGATAGAAACTAAGGCCGAAAAAGTGGGGTATACGGTTATCCGGGATTAAGGTGGTCATGGAGTTGGCCGAAGTTTTAGCCAGTACGTATTCTGCCATGCGATTAAATAATGGAACAGTAGTATAACAATGTAAAATCTCTAATGCCTTATTTGAAATAAAGGCATTAGAGATTTTATTTTTGTAAAATAATATAGTTGTATTTTAATTTAGATTTTCACAAACGCCCACTGTTGGTTGCGGCCTCCGGAGTAAGTCCATTGGTCTATTGCAACACCGTTATTGAGCGATGATCCCGAAACATCCAAAGCTTTTCCGCTATTTGCGTTAATGATCTTATAATATCCATTATCGGTTATCTGAATAGACCATTTTTGATTTGCACCACCGCTGTAATCCCATAGATCCACCTGTCCGCCATTAGCGGTGCTCCAGCCATAAACTTCCAAACACTTTCCGGTGGCATGCATAGGGGTTAATCTATAATAGCCTCCTCCTGCATCTTCTACTTTAAATTGCTGGTTTGCTCCCGCCAAATATTCCCATTGGTCGGCCTGTGTTTGATTAGCCGTTCCAAAGCCAGCGAATTCCAGAGCCTTAAAACTGTTTCTGCTGTAAATCTGATAAACTTGTCCAACCTGAATGGTTGAAGATGTTCCATTTTGCATTCCCTGTACTACAGCGGCTAAACCTTGTTGATCGGCTACTCCGTTAGCCTGCCTGTTAATGAGTCTGAACGCATTGTTTCCTGTCGATCCATCATCAAAATAAAATGGGCGTAAGCCGTATTGTAATGCCTGATGGGTAATATAGTTAAGATAGTACGCCCTGCCGGCAAGATGTAGTGTTAATGCATCTCCGGAAAGCGTTGTTAGCCGGCGGATCGCTCCATACTCTCCCAATATAACCGGAATGCCTTTATCAATGAACTTGGTCTTCATTAATGGAAACTCAGCAGGTGCATCTGACTCTTCACCCCAGGTGGCATTTCGTGAACCATCGGTTGTAGAATGATATCCACTGCCCCAATAATAAAACATATTCCCCCAACTTGCATCAGCGCTTAAACCAGCAAAGTTAAAGGGAGTATAATAGTGTACTTCAACCATCAGGCGATTGGATGCCGGATCTGTGGGAAGAGTGTTCATTAAAGTGTTCGAGTAATCTATATTGGTAGAGGGCCCCTGAATAATCAGCACCCGGTAACTGTTGTGGCCACCGGTTGACCTAACCGCATTAACAAACGTTTGATGATAAGAAAGCAGTACATTCATCCCTGTGGCGTCTGATACAGCAGGTTCGTTAGCACTGGCAAAGATCACATGTTCATCAAAACCACGCATTTGCGTGGCTATTTGCTCCCAAAAGGCCTTTTGTTTGGCATTAACTGCTGCCTGTGCGCTGGTGGTGCAATTGTTCTCCAGCCATCCGCCGTCCCAGTGGATGTTTAGTATAACATACAAACCGTCGTTAACGCAGTACTGAACAACCTGCTTAACTCTATCAAGCCATGTTTGCTGAATTTGGGCCGAGGTTTGATTTGCATACTGGTCCCAACTACAGGGGATACGGACGGCAGTAAAACCACTTTTTTTAACCTGATCGATAAGGGCCTGGGTCACCGTAGGATTACCCCATGCTGTTTCACCTCCTGTTGCCTCAAGTGTGTTGCCAATATTCCATCCTAACTGGAATTTTGTGGCGAGCTGAGCCGCCGTACTGCTTACCCCCGTTTGATCAGGCGGAAGAGGAGATGTGTTGTAACTTGGATAGCTGGTTATATCCAATGTCTTAACTGTTTTGGGAACAGGTTGCTTAACACCCTGGTCAACGATTGCCTGCTTCTTGCATCTTGTTAAGGTAAGAATTGCAAGGATGCACATAAAATAATTTAAAGTTCTCTTCATAAAAAATTGGTTTAATGACGACGTATAAATTTGTCGCGGTGAATAATTGGTTAAATGATTGGTTAATAGCGTTTTATGTGTCTGATAATCCTGGCGGATGAGCGTGTGTGTCTCGTTATTGCCCAGGTTTATACAAATGATATGATGTGCAGTTTTGTTGATAATAGCCTTCAGACAGGCAGTTGCTACAGAGACGGCATTTACTGCTTTCTGCAAAGTATAATGACCGCCTTTTACAACGGTTGTACTTATTAAAAAGGTCAATAATGAGGCAGTTGCTACTCCGCGTGGCGCAGAGTCTAACATTAGTTCCATTTTTCGATATGTATTACAGGCCTGAGCCGGTTTAATTGGTTAGATTTTATTTTCGCAAGGCAGGATAATTAATAAAACAAGGCATGTTTTTGATGAGTACCGGGTTTACTAATTGGTTGATAAAATTATTGAAGAAACAAATAACCGGTGAGGCACAAAGGTTAGAAAATAGGGTCTGAAATGTTAAAATTGTATAAAAATTATCAAATCTGTGCGGATTTTTATGTAGATAGCGGCGTCTGTACCGTTGATTATTTCTTAGGAAGGCTAAATAATCATAGGACTATGAAACAATTACTTGCTTTTGTTTAGAATAACATAGCGGGTCGGCGAAATTTTGAAGTAATGACTAAATGAAGATGAGAAATAAGCTCCGGAACTAAATCCAACCTTATAAGCGATCTCCGAGATATTATGATCACCGATTAGGAGCAATCCCGCCGCTTTTTTTAAACGGGTGATTCGAATAAACTCTTTAACTGACAGGCCCGTAACCACTTTTATTTTTCGGTAAGTTTGTGCCCGACTCATACCCATGGCTCGGGCAAAGTCATTAGCTTCAAAGGTAGAGTTACTTATATTTTGGTCAATAATTTCGTAAGCTTTTTTTAAGAGCATATCGTGGCTGCTAACAGATCCTGACTTAATTTGTGATTGATGAGATTCATTTAAGAATTTATTCAATAATAATTGTCGTGTTTTAACCAGGTTATTTACCCGCGCCCTTAAAATGCCAAAGCTAAAAGGTTTGGTTACATAATCGTCGGCGCCGTTTTTCAAGCCAATAAGTTGGCCTTTTTCGTCATCATAGCCTGTAATCAATACAATGGGTATGTGGTTTGTGCGCTCGTCTTTCTTTAATAATTTACACAATTCGATCCCATTAATTCCTGGCATTTGTATGTCGCTTATTATAATATCAGGTATCGATGCGATGCTCTTTTCGAACCCGACTAAGCCATTCTCTGAATCAATAACACGATAATCGCTCTTAAATTCATCCCTTATTTCCATCCGCATATCATAATTATCTTCAATAACATGCACCAGAGGTCTTTCCTCATCATAAGATGTTTTCAATAAAGAGTTATCCCTCAATGGGATATTGGCATTAATTTGAACACTCATAGGTAGGTTTACAGGCAGGACGCCTTGTTATTTATAAAGATAAAAATATTTCAGGTGTATTAAATACAATTATTTTAAGAATAATTTTTTAACTTAATTTTCTTTTAGCGGCCATCTGGTAATCGCATCATTCGCAATTTATATGAAAAAGATCGTCAAGTTCAGTATACTGCTTTATCTGATGTTTTGTGGCTGCAAAAAAGATCAGGTCGCAGCAGAGGATCTCCGGCAGGAAATGCTTAATGCTGTTAATACATTGAGGACTACAGGCTGCAACTGTGGTACTATTCATATGCCCCCTGTTCCGGTTGTTATATGGAATGATAAGCTACAGGTTGCCGCCCAGGCGCATGCAAAAGATATGGCCGTTAATCATTACTTTGATCATATAGCTCCAACAGGTTCGTCTCCAATCCAGAGAGCGCAGGAGGCCGGTTATACAGGCATGTATATCGGTGAAAATATTGGCAGCGGTTATAACAATGTTCAACAGGTAATTGATGCCTGGAAAAAAAGCGAAGACCATTGCAGGGCGATGATGGACAGTATGTACAGGGAATTAGGAGCTGCAAGGTATAGTACACTATGGGTTCAGGAGTTTGGAAGGTAAATGCCCTGATGTTATCAAAAGATCTGAGGTATACTAAGGATGTGGATGTTTATTATCTTGATGTTAAGTATAAGTTATAATTTGTTTGATCTGAGAAATTAGTGAAAGAAATTGAGTAATTAGTGAAAGTCTTTTGAATAACTATGGGTTTAATTTGGGAAACCAATAAACAAAAATCTAAAGTTATGAAAAAAGTATTTTTATTCCCGGTTATGGTCCTTGCAATGGTCGCATGCCGAAAAGAAGCTCAGTCTCCAACCCCAGACCCGGTTAGCACCAATGCCGAAGTGAAAGCCAATTGGTCGTCATCGGCACAATATGGTTCCTGGAATGCCGGCAGTGGTTATTATATCGAAAATAATATATGGGGAAGCGGAGCTGGTCCGCAAAGCATCTGGGCAAATTCATATAGTAACTGGGGCGTATGGGCAAATCATCCGAATACCAATGGTGTAAAATCCTATCCCAATGTAGATTATCCTGTTAATAGAACCTTTAGTGCCTTAAATACGGTGAAAAGTAGCTTTAACGTAACCGTACCCAGTAGTGGAAATTTTGAAAGTGCATATGATATATGGTGCAATAACTATGCTTATGAAATTATGATATGGGAAAATTGGCGTGGCGGCGCAAAACCAATTGCAGCCAGTTATGATGCCAATGGTAATCCGGTAGCGACTTATACCAATGTAACACCAACTTCGGGTGGCCCTACTTATACCGTGTATAAAGGCTCAAACGGATCAAATGCCGTATATTCCTTTTTAGATAATAGTCAAAAAACATCTGGAACAGTGAATATAAAGGATATATTGAATTTTATAAAAAGTAAAGGTGTGAATTTTACAACCCTTGATAAAGTTCAGTTTGGTTTTGAAATTACCTCATCAAGCGGCGGTCTTAATTTTACTTCTAATAGTTATTCGGCCACGGTGAATTAAATTACCTTATGGCGCAATAAAAAAGACCGGTATCATTACCGGTCTTTTTTTATATATAACTATCATTATTAGTTCCAGTCGCCACTAATGTCTTTTGCTACATTAGGATTGGCATTTTTTTCGGAAAAAGGAATGGGCAATAAAATATTCTTATCCTGGAAAGGTTGGGTGCCGTCTTCTGTTTGTCTTTCCGTATTGATCGTCTGTTTGGCAATTCCCCAGCGTATCAGGTCAAAATAACGAGATTGTTCGCCTGTTAATTCCAATTGTCTTTCACGCATCAGGATGGCCATCGCAGCTGATTGCCCACCCAATGAACTATATAATGGAGCGTTTACACTTGGTCTGCTACGCACCTGGTTAATCAGAGCCAAGGGCTGGCTACCTGTATTACCCTGCTGTATATAAGCCTCTGCAAGCATAAGCAGTACATCTGCATAACGGATCACCTGCCCGTTAATACCGCTTTGCGGACCGCCGTAACTTGCTACCTTATTGTAGTATTCATATTTTAAATATTTATACCCTGTTGTAGCGTATGGAAAGGCTACCGGCCCGGTTGAGCATTGCTGACAGTATTGTGTTTCACCACCACTGGCTGCATCGCCATAAAAAGTATAAGCTGCCCTTGGGTCAACATAGGTAGCATTGGTTTGGGGATTGGGGTATGTAAAAGCTTTAACAGCTGTAGTTGTAATGTACGTATTATTCCAGTCGTTAAAGCCGTATTCCTGCGCCCGGGCAGAATGGGTTGCTTTTCCTCCCCATGTTTCCTGGCCACCAAAGGGAGCATACTGGTTACCGATACCCCAATCGGTCCAGGCTTGATTCATTACCTGGAAAATGGTTTCCGGATTTTTGCCAGGGTCATTTTGATTAGGATCGTCAAACAGATCATTATATTGAGCCGCCAATGAATAACTAAACGGGGCCTGAGTCAGTTTCGTTAGTTCAGTAACCGCATCGCTCCATTTTTTTTCATACAGGTATGATTTACCAAGCAGTGCAACAGCAGTTCCCCTGGTAGCGCGACCGAAACTGGCCGTGGGGTAAGAAACAGGGAGATCAGTTTCCGCATCTTTCAGATCCTGTTCAACAAAGGCCCATATATCGGCAGTAGCAGCACGGGGCAGATTGATCTGGTCTGGCGTTGGCAGCGGAATGTATTCTTTACGCAAGGGCACCCGGCCATACAAATTAACCAGATTAAAATAAGCATAAGCCCTTAAAAATTTAGCTTCGGCAATGTATTGCTTTTGGTTTGCTTGTTCGGTTGTGTTAGCCGGTTTCCAGGCTTGAGCGCGGTTAATCACCACATTTGATCGCATGATGAGGCGGTACAGCGACGACCACATGGCATCCAACTGCGGTTGATTAGGGGCGAAGTTATATTGTGCAAGGGCCAAAAGATCACCTTGCAGTGGTTGTGCATTTTTGGCATCATAGCCTAGCAAATCAAAAATATAATACCATTCACGGGCCCATAAACCGGTATGTAATAAGGTAGCATAGCTGGCTATAACGGCTTGATTTATAGCTGCATCACTGGTGAAATAGGTATCATAAGTAAATGCGCTTTTATTTTGTAAATTCAAATCCTTCTTACATCCCCCGGTCGCGATCATTAAAATCACAACTATCAGATACTTAATATATTTTTTCATAATTATATCTTTAATATTTTTCATCATTAAAACCCAACTTGTATACCCGCTAAAAATGTACGTGGCTGTGGTATCTGCCCGTCATCAATGCCCCGGTTAAATATATAGTCGGTAGCTGCACCGTTAACGCCACCATTGGTTTGCGTACTTACTTCTGGGTCATATCCTTTATATCCGGTTATAGTAAATAAGTTTTGCGCAGCAATATAAACCCGCAACCTGCTCAATACATTACCCGAGAATGACTTCAGGGCTGCTTTGGTAAAAGTATAACCTAAAGTAATGTTGCGTGCCCGCAGGTAGGAGCCATTTTCAACAAAAAAGTCAGAAGGTCTCAAATTGCCAGTTGCCGTAACATTCTGGCCTGCCCGTGGCAAGGAGGCAACATCGCCCGGTTTTTCCCATCTGTTTAAAATTGCTGTAGAAGCGTTATGCCCGGTTGAGGCGTTTTCGGTGAAGAATTTAAGCGAGTTAACTAATTGAACTCCCTGAACGCCGGAGATAACGATGTTCAGATCGAAGTTTTTGTAGGAAGCGCCTGCATTAAAACCATATATAAACTTGGGAATGGAACTGCCCAGTACTTTTTGGTCTTTACTATCAACGGTACCGTCGTTGTTCAGGTCTTTGAATATAAAGTCGCCGGGTAATAAACCTGCCTGATATACGGCATTTGGATCACCTGTTTTTTGCCTGGCAGTGGCATTCAACGCGTCAATTTCTGCCTGATTCCTGGCTACATGATCCATCTTGTACCCGTAAAAAGCGCCAATAGGCGAGCCTGGTTGTGTTAAGGTGATGCCATTTAAGTTGTCAAAGTATCCCCCGATGATTGGCGTTGGCGATTGGGTACCCAGTGATAAGGTTTTGTTTTGGTTATAAGCACCATTTACACTGACATTGTAATTGAAGTCGTTAACCTTGCCCCGGTAAGCCACCTGAAATTCGAAGCCTTTATTTTGGGCATTAGCAGCATTGGTAACTAACCTGCTGTCAATTCCATTCAATCCACCTATACCGACACTTGTTGGTATTGGAATAGCAACCAATAAGCCACTGCTTTTCCGGTTATAATAATCAAGAGCCACAGTAAGTTGATTGTTCAGGAAACCAAGATCAAGCCCGATATCTGTTTGATCTGTTTGTTCCCATCTTAATAACGGGTTTGCAATGGTGGCTACTGTTGTTCCGTTTACAAATGCTTCATTCTGACCAAGCGAATAAACCAGGTTGCCGGTTGGAGTACCACTAAAGGTGAATACTTGTGTAGTGGTTAAACCAAACTTGTTATTACCAGTACGGCCCCAGCCTATACGTAATTTACCGTCGCTGATAAATGGAAGTGCCGATTTTACGAAATCCTCTTCGGTAAAGCGCCATGCAAAGCCTGCTCCCGGGAAGTTACCATAGCGGCTTTGAGGACCAAAGTTTGATGAGCCATCACGACGGATGCTACCTGACAGTATATAACGATCATTAAATGTATATATCAAACGACCATAATAGGAGATAGCCCGGCCAAATTGTGTATAATAACCTGATGTATTAGCCTGGCTGGTGATGGTTGGTGCTACGCCTATATCTTTGACGTTATCATTTAACATTCCAGTACCTAATACGCTCAGGTATTTACTTGATCCCGCATCAATATAACTGGTACCGGCTGTTGCCGATATATTGTGCTTTCCAAAAGTACGGTTATACGACAGATAGTTTTCAAAAGTATAATTATTGTAACTGTTAAATGCACGACCCGCCTGGCGGCTATAGGCCAGGTTGTTTGAAGTTACATAAGGTATCTGGTATGAATCATTTGTGGAATTGCCATATACCCCTGCCAACTGCGACCTGAGCGTTAAGCCTTTGATAATATTTACTTCGCCAAAAAACTGTGGATATAAGACCAGATCGTTGCTTGATAGTGTTTGAACGCCCAATGATTGTAATGGATTGACAGCGTTACTGTTGTCATCAACGTTGGTGAGGATGGAGTAGCCCCCTAAAATAGATGGATCATATATAGGCTGGTATGGTGCATATGTAATTGCATTAAGTATGCTGGCTGTTTGGCCATTGGTATTGGTATAACGCACATTAAGACTTTGGCCGAAATGGAAACGCCCGAGCTTTTCGTCTAACGAAAAACGGCTGTTTAATCTTTTCAGATTATAATCCTTAACAATAGCTTCCTGGGTTAGATAGCCTATCGACAGATTATATGTCACTTTATCACTGCCGCCATTAACGCTTACATTATTTTGGGTAGATAAAGCCGTTTTGAAAATAGCTTTTTGCCAGTCGGTACGATCAACCGATACAAAAGGGGTACTTAGTTTGGCCGGAGGCGTAAGGTTATTAGTAGCGGCTATATCTTTTAGGAGAGCAACATAATCGTTTGCTTTAAGCAGATCGAGTTGCTTCCAGGCCGATGAAGTACCGACCTGCGAGTCAAATGATATTTGCGGAGTACCACTTTTCCCTTTTTTTGTAGTCACTATAACTACACCATTTGCGGCGGCTACACCATAAATAGCAGTAGATGCCGCATCTTTTAAAATGGTAATATTCTCAATGTCCTGTGGATTGATGGTGTTAAAAAGATTGGCATCGCCTTGTATGCCATCAATTACATACAATGGCTCCACATTAGTAAATGAGCCTGTACCGCGTACAATGATCTGGGCATTTGAGCCTGGGGTGCCGTTTGAATTTAACACCTGAACACCAGAGGCTTTACCAATAAGCAACTGTGCTGCACTTGTATTGGTATTGGCACCCGCATCTTTAGCGGCTACTACATTTACTGATCCTATTAAATCCTTTTTCCGGGCCGTACCATAACCAATAACCACTACTTCATTAAGGGCTTTACTGTCACTCTGGAGCTTTACATTAATTACTGTTTTTCCGTTTAATTTAATTTCCTGCCTGGTGAAGCCTATAAAGGAAAACACCAGGGTAGCATCTTCGGGTACATTAAGGGAGTAAGAACCATCAACACCGGTAATGATGCCATTCTGTTTTCCTTTTTCGACTATTGTAACACCGGGAAGCGGGCTATTATCATCGGCCGATGTAACTATTCCTTTAATGGTGGTAGTTTGGGCCATAACAGGCAGAGCGCTAATGGACACCAGTAGTAGAAGCAAGTGCCGCAATCTTGCTGGTCTTAACAATCTTGTTAAATTGGTAATTTTAATTCTCATAATTTGATTTTGACTTGATATTTATAAATTGTTTAAATAACAATAATAAAAGCGAACAATGAACGCAATCGATTGTAATGTAAGGCCGATAGGACTCCTCACGATTGTACATTTTGAGAAATGGATTGTTGGCTTATTATTGACCGCTAAAAATAATCTTTATGAAGTAAGCTTAAAGGGCATTTTTGTTAATAAATAGGGATACAAATGTTTCCCAAGTAATCACTAGCAGCCATTTTTTGCTTTTTTACAGATGAAAGCATTATCATCGATGCTGCACTTTAGACTTAATTAATTGTTTTAATAACATTTATAAAAATGCAGTATGATGTATAATTGAAGCACTGATTATGCCGATGATGGTATTTATAAATACTGATTCATTTTATGCCATTCTTAATTGAGTTTCCATGTACCGGAGGAATCGGCGGCCTGTCGTTAATATGGCATAACGGTTTTGCGCTAATGATTAAAGCCAACCTGGAATATTTGTTTTTTATAGGTACTGGGCGACATGCTGGTTAACTTTTTGAAGGCTTTAGAAAAATAAGATAAATTATCAAACCCCGTTTGTGTGCAGATTTCCGAATAAGACATTCTGCTCGTCGCCATCAGGTACTGAGCACGCTCAATACGCTTTTCGTTAATATAATTCAAGGGCCTGGTTCCCGTATGCTGTTTAAACTGCCTTGAAAAATAATCAACATTTTGATTAACGCGGGAAGCGAGATGACGAACGGAAAGATCCATGTGCAAATTGACAAGAATATAATTTAAGGTTTCCGCGATTTTTAGCGGGATAATTTTACGCTCCGGATGTTTGAATAGCTGGGGATTCAGGAATTTGGCGGTTAACATCATCAGAATACCCTGTGTTTCCAGGTATGCCGAAGTGTTTTGTTGATTATTAAGCTCTTGGTATTCTTTGTAATAAATGTCTTTCTCATAAACTTTAGGGTTGTCAGACCTGTTAATTCCCCTTCCGGGATTAATTTGAAGCAATCTGTTAAAAAGGTTAACATCCATTTCGGTGGCCTCTGTTTTCAATAAAGTCCTGTTATTAGCAAAAAGTGAACTTCCGTCGATCGAATCCTCGAAAAATTGAACAAAGTACTGCCCAAGATAATGATTACAGGTTAGGTTACATAAGGTGAAGCTCGGAATGATATACAGATAGCCAGGTTCAAGTTTTAATGAGCTGTCTGCATCTGATATTTCACCCCCGCCATCGTCGATATAATAAATCCGGTAATAGGGGCTGATAACATTCCTGTAATTCCATTTCGAGTCAAGCTTTACATAGTCAACGTTAAGAAGTGAAAATGTATGCTGTAGGTTTCTTTTGATCATTTGGATTGCAAATATGCAAATTGCCAGAATATATATAAATGTATATGAATGATTTAAATGTAGTAAAGTCGGGTTTTTACAAAAAAAAGTCCATTTCAGTCAAGTTTTAAAAGATCTGTTACTGTAGGTTTGAATCAACCAATATAAAGAAGTAGCCCTCTGAATAATTCATTTGATGACCTTACATTTTGCAGGCCATGCTGTTTGGCATTGATAGGATTCGTTAAGACAGCTAAAGGGAGGTGATAGATATATATGGAAAGAAGAGCTTCGATCAAATGGGGCAGATCTTAATTCTACCGTTATGCTTTTCAATAGGGGCCGTCCGCATCCGGGAGCTGCCTGAATTAGTGATGCCGGTTTAGGTACTATCAAGACTATGATTGAAAAGTCATCAATGATAATAATTGTAATGGTTGGCTTAGCTATTTTAATAGTTGTAAATCAATTACAACCATACTCATATATAAAGTATTTTGGATTTATATATCTAAAATTTGATATTTACCGAATCCATATCTGAAAAAACTTCCGTAAATTACCGAAAGCCTATTCTATTAATTGAGTTTATGAATACCCCGACCGTCCAAAATCCATGAGATATAAAATACCCTTAGGCGTTTTAGTCCTCCTATTTACCATTTCTGCTGTTTTTGCACAAAATAGCAAATATCAGTTTTCGCAATTGAACAGAAGCAGTGGTTTGTCACATAATCAGGTTAACTGTATTTTTAAGGATTCTGAGGGTTTTATGTGGTTTGGTACCGCATCTGGTCTTAATCGCTACGATGGTTACACCTTTAAAGTATTTAAGCACGATGCTAATGATAAAAAATCTCTTCTTGATGATTTTATAACCAATATTTTTGAAGGACCGGACAAAAAGCTATGGGTATCAACCCGCAGTGGATTAAGTTTTTATGATTCCGAAACAGAACAGTTCAACAATGACCCGTCGTTGATGACCAAATCTCTAAAGCTCCCCAGTTATCCCAATGTTTCTAAAATAATCCACGGCGGAAAAGGCGACTTTTGGTTTGTGTGTCCAGATTCTGGTCTTTACCGGTATAGTGAATTAAGCAAAACAACCAGGCGGTATGATCATCGTTCCAGTACATCTTTATATTCAAATCATGTGTCGGATATTACGCAAGATGTGGCCGGTAATATCTGGATAGCTTACCGCGACGGTGTGGTAGAGAAGTTTGATGTCAAGCGCAAGGCAATTACTTATCGTGCCAATATCGTTAATAAAGCCGCCAACAATAAGGATGGTTACTATGCCATAACAGTTGATAAGGATAACGATCTATGGTTGTATAGCCCTAATTTAGATTCGGGTGTCTATTATTATAGCCCTTCCACTGGAGTATTCCGACATATTACAAAAGAATCGGAAGGGGCAAAACTAAAATCTAACATTGTCAATAATATTGTTCAGGCGGATGACGGCCTGATATGGATAGCCACAGATCATGGTGGGATAAGCATATTAGATAAAAAAAGTTCCAGGATCACTTACTTATTAAACAGGGAAGATGATGCCAAATCATTAAGACAAAATAGTGTGATCCTTTATAAAGATGATACTGGTATTATGTGGACAGGCACTTTCAAGGAAGGAGTAAGTTATTATCATAAAAATATAATCAGGTTTCCACTCTACAGACACTTTGCTTCGGATCCTGGAAGTTTGCCTTTTGAGGATGTCGATACGTTTGTTGAAGATAAGAATGGCAATCTGTGGATCGGCACAAATGGAGGGGGGCTGATCTACTTTAATCGTAAAATAGGCAGCTTTAAGCAATATAAATACGATGCGGCGAACTCAAACAGCCTCAGTAATGATATTATTGTTAGTTTATGCATTGATCATGAGCAGAAACTATGGATAGGAACGTACTTTGGCGGACTGGACTGTTTTGACGGAAAAAACTTTACCCACTATAAGCATGACGATAAGGTAGTGACCAGCCTTGCTGATAACCGGGTATGGAATATTCTTGAAGATTCTTCTCACCGGTTATGGATAGGCACATTTGCAGGCGGACTTCAATTATTTGACCGGTTGAAAAAAACGTTCTCTCTTCCATTTAAACAAACGGATATCAGGAGCCCGTACATATCTTCTATCCTTGAGGACAGAAAAGGCAATATTTGGGTAGGGGGATATTTTGGCGTAGATGTGATCTTGAAAAATACAGGCCACATAACTCATTACAGCAATAGTCCCAGGAGCACAAACCATTTAATTAGCAATAATGTAAATCGTATCTGCGAGGACAGTCGCGGCCTGATCTGGATAACAACGCGTGAAGGATTGAGCATTCTGAATCCAGCAACAAACGTTTTTATTTCACTTACTAAGAAAAACGGACTGCCCGACAATTCTATATTGGATATACTGGAGGACAATCAGGGGAGGATTTGGTCAAGCACCGCGAACGGATTGAGTAGGATAACACCTACACTATTTAAGGATACGTACACCTTTAGATTTGAAAACTTTGATGAAACCGACGGACTGCAAGGCCAGGAGTTTAATATACACGCGGCCCTGAAAACCAGCAAAGGCGAGTTAATATTCGGAGGAGGGCATGGCTTTAATATTTTCAACCCTTTAAGTATACATGCCAACGTCAATAAACCGAAATTGATTTTTACCGACTTTCTGCTCTTTAATAAAAGCATAAAGGCTAACGAAGAGCTTAATGGACATATCGTATTGTCAAAAGCAATTTCGGCAACACGGGAATTGACACTAAATCATAGCGAGAATGTTTTTACCATTGAATTTGCCGCGCTGAATTTTTTCAATCCGAATAAGGTAAAGCACCAATATATGATGGAAGGTTTTGATAAGGACTGGCTGGATGCAGATAATGCTACACGTAAGGCTACCTATACCAATCTTGACGGCGGCGATTATATTTTTAAAGTAAGGGCTATAAGTCAGGAGGGGAGATGGGATCCGGATTATGTATCGTTAAAAATTAAAGTGTTGCCGCCTTTCTGGAAATCTACGTTAGCTTATATTATTTATTTATTACTCTTCATTGGAATTCTTTTTTTGATGCGTCAGCGAGGAATACAAAAAATAAGAAGGCAATTTGCGGTTGAAAAGGAAAAACAAGAAGCAAAGCTGTTGATTGAGCATGAGCGCCAGGAAGCCAGGCGTATGCACGAACTTGATATGATGAAAATCAAGTTTTTTACCAATGTAAGTCATGAATTCAGAACCCCCTTATCGTTAATCATGGCCCCGGTTGATAAAATTTTGAAGTATACGGAAGATGTTGAACAAAAGAATCAGCTGCAACTGGTAAACCGTAATGCCAAACGCTTATTAAACCTGGTTAACCAGTTGCTTGATTTCCGAAAAATGGAAGTGCAGGAGCTCCGGTTGCATGCCCGGAGCGGGGATATTATCGGTTTCATTAAGGAAATGGCATACTCCTTCTCTGACATTGCAGAGAAAAAACAGATCCGGTTTATGTTTGATTCGGAAGTTGAAAAGCTGGTGATCAACTTTGATCATGATAAGATAGAGCGGATCATCTTTAACCTGCTTTCCAACGCATTTAAATTTACACCAGAGGGCGGGTATGTAAGCGTTTTACTGGCAGTGCTTGAAAAAACACCGGAAAAGCACTTGCTGGAGATAAAGATTATTGATACTGGTATTGGGATCCCATTGGATAAGCAGGAAAAGATATTTGAACGCTTTTTTCAGAATGAAGTACCCGACTCTATGGTTAATCAGGGCAGTGGCATAGGTTTGTCAATCACCAGGGAGTTTGTAAATTTGCATAATGGCCAAATATCAGTAGAAAGCGAACCGGGACAGGGCAGCTATTTTACTATCCTGCTGCCTGTTGATTTAATCACAGAAGCAGCGGAACAAATACCTTATAATCAAGTGGATATACCAGAGTTGTCCAAAACCGGAGATGAAGGATGGGCTCAACCCGCCACTGGTCTGGCTAAAAAACTCACTGTTTTACTGGTTGAGGATAATGAAGACTTCCGTTTTTATTTGAAGGACAATTTAAATGAGACTTTTCAAATTATTGAGGCTGCTAATGGCAAGGAAGGCTGGCAAAAAACCTTAGCCCTGCATCCTAACCTCGTAGTTACCGATATCAGCATGCCCGAAATGAGCGGCATCGACCTTTGCCGAAAAATACGAAATGATAAACGGACATCGCATATCCCCGTTGTACTGCTTACCGCAATAACCGGCGAGGAGCAGCAATTGGAGGGGCTTGAAACCGGTGCCAATGACTACCTGACCAAGCCTTTCAATTTCGAGATCCTCTTATCGAAACTGAAAAATATACTGGCCATACAGGAGGATATGCGCAAGACTTATCAAAAACAGCTCGATGTTAAGCCAACGGATGTAGAGACCGAATCGTTTGATGAAGTATTTATCAAAAGGGCATTACAGCTTATTGAGAAGAATATTGACAATGCCGATTTTTCGGTAGAAGAACTGAGCAGTGAATTGTGTGTTAGCCGGGTTACGCTTTATAAAAGAGCCCTGGCATTAACAGGAAAATCACCGGTAGAACTCATCCGGTCTATTCGCCTCAAACGTGCAGCTCAATTGCTGGAGAGTTCACAACTAACCATATCGCAGATATCGTACAAGGTTGGCTTTAAAAGCCAGAAATATTTTGTGCGATCTTTTAAAGCCGAATTTAATTGCCTCCCGTCAGCATATGTCAGTAATAAAAATAATCAGCACCCAAATGAAGCCCGGTAACGGAAGCTGATATAGCAAATCAGTCTTTGACTTCACCATAGTTTAGGCCATATTTGTTAACGCTTTCAATTGGGTTTTAAGCCGCTATGTTAATTTAATTTCAAGTTTTGCGTATTAATAAACTGTAAATCAATCTGTTGATTTGGATTAACATTTGTGCCCCCATTTCTAAACAATCGATTGCGTATCGATATCTTAATTTTAAACTCATAAAACCAATACCGAATCTTTATCACCTCATGCCATGAGGTGTTAGATCATTGGTCAAGATCAATTTATAAACCTGTTTAATTAATACTATGTTAAAACGAGTACTACTAAGTACGTACGCTATTTTTTTGGCTGCTTTTGTTATGCCTGCTGATGCCCGACACATTGGTGAAAAGGTAATGAAGGATACAGCTAAGATCAGCAGCATTTATCCCTCGTATAATACGTCACCCAAAGCACCTGATAAAACAGGAATGGGCAATACGGCAGTGCAGCAGGCTGAAAATATAAAGCTGGGTTGGAACATTGGAAACACGATGGAAGCCACTGGCGGAGAAATGGGTTGGGGTAACCCTTTAATTACAGAAGACTATATTAAATTTGTAAAGCGGAGCGGGTTTAACGCTATTCGCATCCCTTGTGCATGGGATCAATATGCAGATAAAAAAAGCGCCAAAATACAGGATGCATGGCTAAAACGGGTGAAACAGGTGGTTGGGTATTGTGTAAAAAATGATATCTATGTTTTACTTAATATTCATTGGGATGGCGGCTGGTTGGAAAATAACTGCACGCTTCTTAAAAGGGATTCTGTCAATGCCAGGCAAAAAGCATTTTGGGAACAGATAGCAACAACTATGCGCGATTTCGATGGGCATCTGATGTTTGCAAGTGCCAATGAACCCAGCACGAATGATCCGGTTCAAATGGCAGTATTGCTTTCCTATCATCAAACGTTTATTAATGCAGTAAGGTCAACCGGGGGTAGGAATAGTTATCGGGTATTGATTGTTCAGGGCCCCGGTACTGATATTACCAAAACAAACAAGCTGATGTCTGCCCTGCCGGCTGATCAGATTGCCGGTCGGTTGATGGTAGAGGTACATTATTATTCTCCTTTTAATTTTTGCCTGATGGAGAAAGACGAATCATGGGGTCATATGTTTTATTATTGGGGAAGTGGTCATCATTCGCTATCAGATACTACCAGAAATCCGACCTATGGAGAAGAAGCAGAGGTAAAGAGTGCGTTCCAATTAATGAAGGCAAAATTTGTGGATAAAGGCATCCCCGTTTTAATGGGGGAATACGGCGCCTACAGACGAACTACCCCTAAAGATCTGACGGCCCATCATAACGCAGTGGATTATTGGATAAAATTTACAACTCAACAAGCCATAACCAATGGCCTTAAACCATTTTTTTGGGACACCGGTGTTGCCATCGATAGACGTAATAATAAAGTGCTTGATCAACGCACCATTAAAGCTATTATAGCTGGCGCCAATTAAAGATTTACCAGGATAATCATATCCGCGAACGATCAGATACCCGCGGATCTGCTATCAATATTCGTATTAAATAATCTTATTCAAATTCATGTTTACAGAAATGAAGTCTACCCATTTTTTTTATTTTTTGATATTGTTTTTTGCAGTTTTTTCGGAACCCACCATGGCCGGGAATAAGGAACCACTTGCCGTAAAACGCGAACATCTATCCATGGATAACGATTGGCGGTTTGCTTTGGGCCATGCTTATGATCCCTCCAAAGATTTTTACAATGGTACCGGTGGTTTCTCTTACTTAGCTAAAACAGGGTACGGAGACGGTGCCGCATCACCGGAATTTGATGACCGGGGCTGGCGTAAGATAAATTTGCCGCATGATTGGGCCGTTGAACAGCCCTTTAGTCCAAAGGGTACTTTAAGCCATGGTTCAAAGGCAATAGGCCGTAACTTTCCAGAGGCCAGCGTGGGCTGGTATCGTAAAACTTTTGTTGTCCCGGCTGCTGATTTGGGTAAGCATATCTCCATCGCATTCGATGGTGTTTTTCGTAACAGCATAGTTTGGATTAACGGTCATTATTTGGGTACAGAACCCAGCGGTTATAATAGCTTTGAATATGATATCTCGGAATATTTAAACTATGGGGGGAATAACGTTATCGCTGTACGTGCTGATGTAACCATCGAAGAAGGTTGGTTTTATGAAGGCGCCGGGATATATCGCCATGTTTGGCTCAATAAAACAGACCAATTACATATTGCTACTAATGGAACGTTTGTTACCAGCCAGGTGAAAAACAATACCGCCGATGTTACAGCAACAGCCAACATTGTTAATGCCGATAAAGAAACGAGAAGTTTTAGCATAACACAAACTATTGTTGATGCTGATGGGAAGACCCTTGCGACAAACAAGGTCACTGGGCTCACTTTAAAGCCCTTTTCATCGCAGGATGTGAAAAGCATTTTAACAGTTAACGATCCTCGGCTATGGTCGATAGAAACGCCTTACCTCCATCGGCTGGTGACTACGGTTGAGGAGAACGGAACAGTTACTGATCGTTATGCAACAGCTTTTGGGATACGTACCATCAGGTTTGATGCAAACGAGGGCTTTTTTCTGAATGGGAAGCATGTTAAAATAAAAGGAACCAATAATCACCAGGATCATGCCGGTGTGGGCGCTGCTTTGCCCGATGCTTTACAGGAATTTCGGATTCGTACGTTGAAAAGTATGGGTTGCAATGCTTATCGTTGCTCGCATAATCCACCAACACCCGAACTGTTGGACGCCTGCGATAGGTTAGGTATGTTGGTTATCGATGAAAACCGCTTAATGGGTGTAGCCTCAACCGAGTTGAATGATGTGAAGCGGATGATCCTGCGAGATCGAAACCATCCCAGTATCATCAGCTGGTCAATAGGGAACGAAGAGTGGGGCATTGAAGGGAATATTACCGGGGCGCGTATAGCCGCTACAATGCAGGCCTTTGCCAAATCTATTGATTCGAGCCGTTATATCACTGCGGCAATAAGTGGTGGCATTGGCAATGGAATATCAACAGTAATAGATGTGCTGGGCTATAATTATGTAGCAACTAAAAATACCGACGAACAACATAAAAAGTATCCCAACCAGTTTAGCTGGGGTACCGAGGAAGGATCGACAGTGGCCTCACGAGGGATTTATGAAGATGATATGGGCAAGCAGCAACTTGTTGCATACGACAGAAAGCAAAACGACTTTTTTTATAGCCTGGAGCAAGGTTGGAAACATTATGCGGCGCGGCCTTACCTGGCGGGAATGTTTATATGGTCGGGTTTTGATTACCGCGGCGAGCCTACACCGTTTGGATGGCCTTCGGTAGTATCCTATTTTGGTATGGTTGATGCCTGTGGCTTTCCTAAAGACGATTACTATTATTTAAAATCATGGTGGACGGATCAAACCGTAGTACATCTGCTGCCACACTGGAACTGGCAAGGTAAGGAAGGCCAGGAAATAAGGGTATGTGCTTATAGTAATTGTGACGAGGTGGAACTTTTATTAAATAAAAAAAGCCTGGGTAAAAAAACAATGGAGCCAAACGGACATTTGGAATGGCAGGTTAAATATCAGCCTGGAACACTGGAAGCCATTGGCTATAAAAAAGGTGTAAGAGTAGGGCAGGACGTTGTTAAAACTACCTTATTACCCACTCAGGTGAAATTGCTGGCTGACCGGCAGGTGATCAAAGCCGACGGAAGGGATATTACCGTTATTACCGTACAAGCTACGGATAAAAACAAACTGAATGTGCCAACGGCCGAAAATGAGATCGGTTTTTCCATCAATGGCCCTGGTAAAATTATAGGTGTAGGAAATGGAAATCAAACCTCACTTGAGCCGGATCAATATGTGGAACAGATCAACCTGGTTAACATCAGTAATTTAAAGGAAAAGTTTGTCGAAGAATTAAATGTGAAGACCGAAGTAGCGGCGGACTATGATGACACTGGCTGGCAAGCCGCTTTTAAAGATACCCGGGATGATGAATTTGGCCGAAAGGTAAAAGCGATAGTTTACAGGGCTGGCTTCACTATGCCCGCTGATTTTGCTACCGCAACCACTACCTTTTTTAGTAAAAATATTGGCAAGCTGCAAAGCATTTATATTAACGGTAAAGAAATTGGGCATGAAATCAAAGAAAGTGATGGAAAACAGGAGTTTAAGCTTGATGCCTCATTGCTGCACCCTGGCACCAATACGATAGCTATTGTGGCTACGCCATTGCTTAAAGCAAATATCTGGGCGAGTGTTAATACAGATCCCGGTTTAATTCAACTGGTTTATCCTCCGGCACCATATAAACGGAAATTGTTTAACGGGTATGCCCAGGTTATCGTACAATCGACCGGGCAGCCGGGAACTATAATTTTAAAAGCAGGGTCGCCGGGGTTAAAAGAATCAGTTGTGGAGATTTCAACTAAATAATGTTAAAACCTAAAGAAATGAATATTATGAAATATACGATTGCCTGTATAATGGTGTTTTTGGTGGCTGGCGGAGTTTCGGCACAAAGCAAAAGCGAGGCGGCGCTTACCACGAAGATCAACCGCGTCATCAGGAAAATGACGCTGGAAGAAAAAATAGGGATGCTGCATGGCAACGCTTTGTTTTCTTCAGGGGGCGTACCA
>NZ_JBFUPN010000021.1:0-159429 GCF_041355315.1 Mucilaginibacter sp. RCC_168 | reverse complement strand
AAGGAAAATGGCCGGTTGGAACCACAAATTTCTACTTTCATTAATCGCTAAATCAAATTCCTAATGCGTCAGCCCTGATAACTCAATAATTCACTAACTCAGTAATTCAATAATTAATTATCTTTGCGCCCTTAAAGATGAATAAAAAAGTTGCCTTTTATACGCTGGGCTGTAAGCTCAACTATTCGGAAACCTCATCTATCGGGCGCCTGTTTAATCAGGCTGGCTACGATACGGTGGAGTTTACGAATACCCCCGATGTTTTTGTGATCAACACCTGTTCGGTTACCGAAAACGCAGATAAAAAGTGCAAGAAAATAGTTAAGGAGGCGCTCAAAATATCGCCGAACGCCTATGTCACCATTGTGGGTTGCTATGCACAGCTAAAACCACAGGAAATAGCCGAAATACCGGGTGTAGACATGGTGCTGGGCGCCGCCGAAAAATTTCAGATCATTGAACATATTACCGATCTGACCAAGAAACCTAAGGCTTTGGTGTTTAACCAGCCGGTATCAGAAGCCAACGAGTTTGTACCTGCCTATTCTTTTGGCGACCGTACCCGTACTTTTCTGAAAGTTCAGGATGGCTGCGATTATTCCTGTACTTTTTGTACCATACCGTTGGCCCGTGGCAGTAGTCGTAGTGATACCATCGAAAATGTGGTAGAACAGGCCCGGCAGATAGCGGCATCGGGTGTAAAGGAAATTGTATTGACCGGTGTAAACCTGGGCGATTTTGGTATCCGCAATGGTAAACGCGAAGATAAATTCTTTGACCTGGTACAGGCTTTGGATGATGTAGAGGGGATAGATCGTTTCAGGATCTCGTCCATCGAACCCAACCTGCTTACCGACGAAATTATTGCTTTTGTAGCTGCTTCAAAGCGTTTTGTGCCGCATTTTCATATCCCTTTACAGTCGGGTTCTGATAAGATATTAGGCTTGATGCGTCGCCGTTACAAGCGTGATCTGTACATAAACCGGGTAGCTAAAATTAAAGAACTGATGCCCGATTGCTGTATCGGTGTGGATGTGATCGTTGGTTTCCCCGGCGAAACCCGTGAAGATTTTGTGGAGACCTATAATTTTCTGAATGAGCTGAACGTTTCATACCTGCATGTGTTTACCTATTCGGAGCGGGAAAATACACTGGCCAGTCAGATGACCGGCGCGGTACCGGGTTCGGCCCGTGGTGAGCGTAGTAAAATGCTGCATATCCTGTCTGACAAAAAACGCCGGGCGTTTTATGAGAGCCAGCTGCATAAAACAGAAGAGGTTTTATTTGAGGGGGATATTAAAGAGGGCTATATGCACGGTTTTACCCGTAACTATGTGAAGGTACGTACCAAGTATGACCCCGTGCTGATCAACGAACTTAAAAAGGTACACTTAACAAATATTTCACCAGATGGTGATGTCGATATAACAGAAAGCGAAGAAATATTAGTGCATTAAAACGCTATATTCGCTTCAAACTATAACCTATGTTTCCAACCATTACATCGCTTTTACAATATCTTTTTGGTATAAATATTCCTTTGCCTGTTCAAACGTTTGGGTTTTTTGTGGCTATAGCATTTATGGGCGCTTACTGGGCTTTTGCACAGGAATTTAAACGGAAAGAAAAATTAGGCATTATCCATTCGTTCAAGAAAACAGTTACTATAGGTAAACCCGCCTCGGTTAATGAATTGGTTGGTAATGGTGTTTTTGGCTTTGTTTTAGGTTATAAACTGGTAGATTGTATACTGAACTACCGTATGCTTTTAGATGCCCCGCAGGATTTTTTATTGTCCTTACGCGGCAGCTGGGTGGGCGGGATCATTGGTGCCGCCGCGTTTGCTTATTGGGCTTATCATGAGGCCGAAAAGCAAAAACAACCCAAACCGGTAACCAAGGAAGTAACAGTACATCCGCATGAGCTTATGGGCAATATTTTGCTTTGGGCAGCTATTTTTGGCTTTGCCGGTGCCAAAGTATTTAACGCACTGGAGAACTGGGGCGAATTTATGAAGGATCCCGTAGGGATGCTGGTAGGCTTTAGCGGATTAACCTTTTATGGTGGTTTAATATGCGGTGGTGCAGCAGTACTATATATTGCCAACAAACATAATATTAAACCTCTGGATATGTTGGATATTGGCGGGCCTGGTATGATGCTGGCCTATGCTTTAGGTAGGGTAGGCTGCCAGATGTCGGGCGATGGTGATTGGGGTATAACCAATACCGCTCCAAAACCTGGCTGGTTGAGTTGGGCCCCCGACTGGATGTGGGCCTTTAAATTTCCGCATAATGTGAATGACGAAGGTGTGGCCATTCCTGGCTGTATTGGCAAATTTTGCCATGAATTACAGTACCCGGTTTATCCTACATCGTTTTATGAAGTGATTGTTTGCTTATTGCTGTTCTGGCTTTTATGGAGCATTCGCGACCGTATAAAGCCTGCAGGCGTTATGTTTGGTATCTACATGATTCTGGCCGGTGTGGAACGTTTTTTTATTGAATTGATACGTGTAAACACTAAATACCACGTTGCCGGTATCAGCTTTACCCAAGCCGAGTTTATTTCGTTGCTGATGGTTGTTGGCGGGGCCATATTAATTATGAACGGGTTAAATAAGGACAAAAAATCAGCTGTTTTAAAGCATGGCTAATATTAAGCAAGCCAATAAATTACTGGATAACCAGGTGTTCAGATTTGTGATCTCTGCAGGAGCAGGTTTTTTAGTTGACGTTTCAGCATTTTACCTTTTTTATCATAATTTGCTGGT
Source organism: Mucilaginibacter sp. RCC_168 (assembly GCF_041355315.1). Lineage (NCBI taxonomy): Bacteria > Pseudomonadati > Bacteroidota > Sphingobacteriia > Sphingobacteriales > Sphingobacteriaceae > Mucilaginibacter > Mucilaginibacter sp. RCC_168. The sequence continues at coordinate 156,656 of NZ_JBFUPN010000021.1, read as the reverse complement.
ACGGCATACTTACCAGATATTCTCGTTAACCGTTCGCAACTCCACTTTATCCCTTGCCTTATCATTTTGTATGGGAGTGGTAGTAAACTTCCTGATCACCCGGTATATGGTTTTTACCGAATCAAAATTATCGGTATACAAACAATTTATCCGCTTTGCATCGGTCGCCTTCATTGGGTTTTTCGCCAATTTAGCGGTGATAAAAATATTGATACAAGACTTTGGCATTTATCCACCGGTGGCCAGGATAGGGGCAGCGTTAAGCTTATTCTTCGCGAGCTTTTTTGTACATAAGGCATTTTCATTCAGCTTATCATTACGCAAACATGCAACTCAAAAACATAACTGAACAGGTAATTGAGGTTTCAAAACAAGCCGGAGATTTTATAAGGCAGGAGCGTAAAACCTTTAATGCCGATAAAATCGAATACAAAGGTTTGAACGATCTGGTATCATACGTAGATAAAACCGCCGAGAAACTGATTGTGGAAGGTTTACGCAAAATACTACCGGAAGCAGGTTTTATTACCGAAGAAAAAACTACAACAACCGTTGGCGAAAGGTATAACTGGATCATCGATCCTTTGGATGGTACCACCAATTTTATACACGGCATTCCTTCGTTTTCGGTAAGTATTGCACTTAAGGAATATGATGAATTGGTGGCTGGGGTAGTATATGAGGTAAATCTGGACGAGTGCTTTTATGCCTGGAAAGGTGGGCCAGCGTATCTGAACGGTACCGAGATCAGGGTAAGTAACAACCAAACGGTAGCTGACAGTTTACTGGCTACCGGATTTCCATACTATGACTTTGGAAAGCAGGACGCCTATATTGCCCTGTTTGCCGATTTAATGAAGAATTGCCATGGCCTCAGACGTTTGGGTTCGGCGGCTGTCGACCTGGTTTATACGGCCTGTGGCCGGTTTGATGCTTTCTACGAGTATAATTTAAATTCCTGGGATGTAGCCGCCGGTATAGTCATCGTAAGACAGGCCGGGGGCGAGGTAGTTACTTTTAACGGTGGCAGCGATGTGCTGGAAGCCAGGGAAGTTGTAGCAACCAACGGAAAGATAACACGGGAGCTGGTACAGTATATTCAGAAATACTTTAAATAGATTTTACACTAATTTCACGAATTGATTCGAATTAAACGAATTGATTAGACACGGATTAGACTAATTTTTTTGAATTACACAAAATAAAGATGGCGCTAATTACTTGATTAGCGCCATCTTTATTTTATCAATGATACTAGTTAGTTCGTGTAATTCGAATCAATTAGTGAAATCCGTGTCAATATTATAAAGCTTCTGATACTACTTCGGTAACTTCAGGAACCATGCGTTTCAACAAGTTTTCGATACCGGCTTTTAGGGTGACGGTTGACGATGGGCAACCGCTGCATGAACCACGTAGTTCAACAGTAACCACACCTTCGTTAAACGAACGGTATGAAATAGCCCCGCCATCCTGCTCCACAGCCGGACGAACGTAATCATGTAATATCTGTTGTATTTTTACTTCGGTTTCAGAACCTTCAAAGTTTGCTGCTTCGGCTTCTTCCTCTAATTGTATTTTGAGTTCAGACTCAACAGCGCCTTTTACAAACTCTTTCATAATAGGCTCTACATCATCCCATTCGCTGCCTTCGGTTTTAGTGATGGTAACAAAATTACTGGCAAAGAAAACACCATTCACAAACGAGAATTTATAAAGCTCTTTAGCAAAAGGTGATTTTTCGGCACTTTCTTTTGTGGCGAAATCGGCACTGCCATTAATAAGCAACTTGTTCACAATGAACTTCATAGTTGCCGGATTTGGCGTTAACTCTGTATATACGTTGATATTCATTTTAGCTTTCTGATTAAATCTTGAATTAACAAATTTAGGTAGCTTTTTTGTTTAAAGTTAGCTATTAATTAGTTATGACACATAGATGATAGATGACTCTATAATGTGCAGATGTGCAAATTTCAAATGTGCAAATGATAAATCAAACAATAATGCTTTCATCCGCATATCTGCACATCTGAAATCCGCACATTAAATACCTGTATAGTTTGCCGGTGTTATCTGTTTTAGCTCCTGTTTAATAGCTTCACTTATATTTAACGTATCAACAAAGGCCGCTATTGTTTGGGCGTTAATTTGTTGATTGGTCCTGGTAAGGTCTTTTAATGCCTCGTATGGGTTGGGGTATCCTTCGCGCCTTAATATGGTTTGTATAGCCTCCGCAACAACCGGCCAGTTAGCTTCCAGGTCGGCATTAATGGCATCCTGGTTTAAAAGCAGTTTACCTAAACCTTTTATAGTTGATTTAATAGCGATAAGCGTATGAGCTACCGGAACGCCAATATTCCGTAAAACGGTTGAATCGGTCAGGTCGCGCTGTAATCTGGAAACCGGAAGTTTGGCGGCCAGGTGCTCAAACAAAGCATTCGCAATACCCAGGTTGCCTTCGGAATTTTCAAAGTCGATCGGGTTAACCTTGTGCGGCATGGCTGATGAGCCCACTTCGCCTGCTTTTATTTTTTGTTTAAAATAATTCATGGATATGTAGGTCCACATATCGCGGTCCAGGTCCATGATAATGTTGTTGATCCTTTTCAGGGCATCGCAATGAGCAGCAAAATTGTCATAATGCTCTATCTGCGTGGTAAATTGAGAGCGGTTAAGACCTAATATATCGTTAACGAAATGGTTGCCGAAAGCTTTCCAGTCATTTTTAGGATATGCTATATGGTGTGCATTGAAATTACCCGTTGCGCCGCCAAATTTGGCCGAGTAGGGCACTGCTGCCAATAATTCAAGCTGAGCCTCTAAACGCTCTACAAAAACCTGGATCTCCTTACCTAAACGGGTTGGTGAGGCTGGTTGCCCATGTGTATGGGCCAGCATCGGTATCTGATCCCAGTCGCGGGCGTAATTTTTTAGGATGTCTACCAGTTCCTTTATAGCGGGGTAATAGATATTGTTTACAGCCAGTTTAAAGGTATAGGGTATGGCGGTATTGTTAATGTCCTGAGAGGTGAGGCCGAAGTGTATGAATTCTTTATAAGGCTCAAGTCCGCCTAATTTGTCAAATTCTTTTTTTATAAAATACTCAACCGCTTTTACATCATGGTTAGTAGTTTTTTCGATCTCTTTTATGCTTTCGGCATCAGCCTCACTGAAGTTTTTATAGATATGGCGTAACTTTTCAGAAACGCCGGCATCAAAATGTTGTAATTGAGGCAGGGAACTTTCCGTCAAGGCTATAAAATACTCTATCTCAACAAATACGCGGTATTTGATCAGAGCGAATTCAGAAAAGTAATTGGCAAGTTCAGCGGTGGTATTACGGTAACGGCCATCAATTGGCGAAATTGCTGAAAGCGGAGAAAGCGTCATGTTCTTTATAAATTTTGGCAAAGGTAAGAAAATAGACGGGCAGATACTCCATATGTTGCGGCGCGAATTAGAACTATAAAATACTTGCATTCCGATGTCCTATTTTAGGATGGTCAATGGTTATATAATAAAAAGCAGGGAAATAGTTAAAACAAAGGGTATTAAATGAGTGCTTTGTCAGGTAATTGTATTTTCTAATGGAAACTTTGAAATCAAAAAATGTTTCCTTAGTTTTGACCCGGAAAGTCAATGAGTCAAATAGAGAGAATATTGCGTGGAAGCCTGGAACTGTTTTTAAGAGCAGGAATCAAGAGCATCACTATGGATGATATAGCCAAACATATTGGCATGTCAAAAAAAACCATATACCAGTTTTTTAAAGACAAAAATGAATTGGTTACCGCGGTGCTTAAAGGCCGGTTGAAAGAAGATGAGGATCAAATAAATGATATCATCAGTAAATCAAACGATGTAGTAGATGCGATGATCAATATGATGAAATGCTCTGAAGAAATATTTGCCGAGATGAACCCGACTGCAGTACATGATATGCAAAAATATCATCCGGAGGCCTGGGCTGAATTTCAAAAATTTAAAGCCGGAGTATTGATCAACACTATGGAAGATCTTTTGGTAAAAGGAATGAAGCAGGGTTACATCCGTCAGGATATCGACGTAAAGATAATAGCGCGGATGCGGGTAAGCCAGATAGAATTGGGCTTCAATACCGATATTTTTCCAATTGGAGAATTTAATACCTGGAAAGTACAGGTACAGTTTGAGGATCATTTTAATTATGGTGTGTGCACTCTTAAGGGATACAAGCTATTAAACCAATACAAAAACATACACGAAGAGTAAATTATTAGCGCTATTGGCGGATATAATCTTTGAATCGGTAAGGATAAATAACTGAATAATAATACCAACTATATTATATAAAATAACAATGAAATATTTACTTTTTACGGCAACAGTATTTTGCGCTATAGCTTTCAAAAGTTACGCGCAGGAAGCGCCACCTAATAGTCAAACTTTTAGTTTTAGTATTCAGGATTGCATCAATTATGCCTACGAGCATCAGGATTCTGTTGTAAATGCAGGGCTTGATGTTAAAAGCGCGGAGTATAAGGTTAAAGAAACAAGAGGTATTGGTTTGCCCCAGATAAGCGGATCAGCTACTTTTCAGGATTACTTGAAAATTCCAACAACATTGTTGCCCGGCGAAGTATTTGGTCAGCCAGCTGGTACTTTTATTCCTGTAAAGTTTGGGGTTAAATATCAGTCAAGCATTGGTGCAACAGCCGACCAGATACTTTTTGACGGTAGTTATTTGGTGGGTTTAAAGGCCTCTAAAACCTATAAGGAGCTTTCATTAAAGACCCTGACCCGTAATAAAATCCAAATTAGCGTATCAGTTACCAAAGCCTACTACCAGGTACTGGTTAGTAATGAGCAGTTAAGGTTAACGGATGCCAATCTTAAACAATTAAAGCAGCAGTATGATGAAACTGTAGCTCAAAACAAACAGGGCACCGTTGAAAAAATAGATGTAGATCGTATAGCTGTTCAGTATAATAATTTAGTAACCACCCGCGAGAATACCATCCGTTCCCTGGCCTTAAATTATCAGGTTTTAAAGTTCCAAATGGGCATGCCTATAGAGAATGCACTTTCTTTAAAGGATAAACTGGAGGATATTAAATTGGGCGATACCGCTGATCTGGCTGCAGATACCTCATTTTATCATAACCGTATTGAATATAGCTTATCAGAAACAGGTGTTGCTCTTAAGAAGCTTGATCTGAAGCGTCAACAATCACAGTATTTACCAACGCTGAAAGCCAATGCAAGCTATACCTCATCTTATCAGAATAACAGTTTTGGTAACTTGTACAAAATGAATTTTCCATCCAGTTACATAGGACTTACCCTCAACGTTCCCATATTTAATGGGTGGCAGCGTTTAAACCAGGTAAGACAATCAAAAATAGCGGTTTTAAAATCCCAGAATGATTTGGAAAATGCAAAAAACGGGCTGAAGCTGGAAGCTAATCGAGCCAATGTTGCCTATGTTAACGGTCTGCAAAGCCTTAATAATCAGAAAAGAAACCGCGAGTTAGCCGAAGAGGTGTTACGTGTTTCTAAAATAAAATATCAGCAGGGGGTTGGTTCAAGTATCGAAGTAACCCAGGCCCAAACATCTCTTGATGATGCAAACGATAAATATATACAAGGACTTTATGATGCCTTAATAAGCAAAGTTGATCTGGATAAGGCATATGGCCGCATTAAATAATTACTAAACCAACTATATAAAAAAGACATGAAAAGAATATTATTATACATACCGGCTTTCATTTTTTTGGCGGCTTGCTCCAATAAACCTAAAGATAAATCGGCAGAGCTGGCCGACTTGAAAAAACAACAGGCCGATCTTAATTCAAAGATCGTCAAATTACAGGCCGAAGTTGGTTCAAAAGACTCATCTAAAACTACAGATGTAAGTACAATTGCTATAAAGCCGGCTCAGTTTACCAATTATGTACAAATACAAGGTAAGATTGACGCCCAGGACAATGTAACAGCTTATCCGCAGGCCTCGGCTGTTATTACCGCTATATACGTAAAAGTTGGGCAGCATGTAAGCAAGGGACAAACACTGGCCCAGTTGGATGATAATGTACTGAGACAAAACATAGCACAAAGCGCGGCCCAGGTTGATTTGAACCAAACATTGTTCAATCGTCAAAAAAATCTTTGGGATCAAAAAATAGGCACCGAGGTACAATTTTTACAAGCGCAAACAACACTGCAGAGTAGTAAAAAAGCATTGGCGGCTTTAAAACAGCAGGCAAGCCAATACCGCATTGTATCTCCTATTAACGGAACTGTTGATCAGATGGATCTCAAATTGGGTCAGGCTGCTTCACCGGGCCAAACAGGTATCCGTGTGGTGAACGCAGATGTTTTAAAAGTGAAGGCCGATGTGCCCGAATCTTATGCAGGCAGCGTAAATACAGGCAATCAGGTAAAAATATCAGTGCCGGATGCCAATGACTCCCTGGTTACTAAAGTAACTTTTGCTGCTAAGGTTATTGACCCAACCTCGCGTAGTTTTGGCGTGGAAATAAAATTACCTGTTCGTAAAAGCTTGCGCCCAAACATGACGGCCATTATCCAGATAGCTAATTACTCTAAAGCTAACACTATTGTAGTTCCGGTTAAAGCTATCCTGAAATCAGAAACCGGTGATTATGTGTTTATAAACCAAAATGGCATTGCCAAAAAAGTTAACGTAAAATCAGGAGCAACCTATGGCGGTAATACCGAGATATTATCAGGATTAAAAGATGGTGATGAGCTGGTTACCGAAGGCGCTACCGAAATTGAGGATGGCGACAAAATTAAGGTATTACAGTCTGCTAATTAATTATAAACGTTTGATCTGTTGATTATGAAAGATCTGAATAAAGAATTTGGGCCCTCAAGTTGGGCCATTGACAACAAAACGGCCATATACGTGCTCATATTTATGATTACGGTACTGGGATTGATAAGTTACAATAGCTTACCCAAGGAAAACTTTCCGGATATAGCGATACCTAAGATTTATGTAACCACAACTTTTTTAGGTCAGTCGCCGCAAAATGTAGAAAATCTGGTGACCAGGCAAATCGAAAAAAAGCTAAAATCGTTAAAAGGGTTAAAAAAGGTTACCTCAAACTCGGTTCAAAATGTATCCATCATCACTGCCGAATTTAACACCGATGTTAAGACCAGGGATGCAAAGATAGATGTTAAAGATGCCGTAGACAAAGCCAAACAGGATTTGCCGCAGAATGATGCTAATTATAAAGAGCCAATCATATCGGATATTAACGTTGCCGACCAGCCTATTTTATACGTCAATATATCTGGTGATTATGACCTGAAAAAACTGAAGGAGTATGCCGATATTTTAAAGGACGAGATTGAAAGCTACAAGGAAATTTCAAAAGTAGACGAGGTGGGTGCATTAACGCCCGAAATTCAGATCAATGTTGATTTGAATAAAATGGCCGCTGCACAGGTTAGCTTTACTGATATCATCCAAATGGTTGGCAACGAAAATATCCTGACATCTGCCGGGACTGTTAAATCTGATGGGGTAAGGCGGAGCATAGATATTAAAAGGGATTTCAAAAACGCGGATGAAGTTGCCGCTATGGTTATCAGAAATCCCAAAGGTCAGGCAGTTTATTTACGGGATATTGCCGATGTAAAAGATTCATTTCTGGAGCAGGAAAGCTATGCCCGTTTAAAAACCAACGACAATCCCAATTTTAAAAACGTAATTACGCTTAACGTAAGCAAAAGATCAGGAGAGAACCTGATTGAGGCATCAGACAAAATTAATGAACTGATCAAGCTGAAACAGAAAACAGTATTCCCTAAGGGATTGGATATTGTGGTAACCGGCGATCAATCTGATAAAACACGTACTACGCTCAACGATCTGATCAATACCATTGTAATTGGTTTTATCCTGGTTACGGTTATCCTGATGTTTTTTATGGGTACAACCAATGCCATATTTGTAGCGCTTTCGGTTCCACTGTCATGCTTTATCGCATTTTTAGTGATGCCGGCTATTGGGTTTACGCTAAACATGATTGTGTTGTTCTCCTTCCTGCTAGCATTGGGTATTGTAGTGGATGATGCCATTGTGGTGATCGAGAATACACACCGTATTTTCGATAACGGTAAGGTCCCTATTAAACAGGCCGCGAAAATGGCGGCAGGCGAGGTGTTTTTGCCCGTATTTTCAGGAACAATGACTACTCTGGCTCCATTTGTACCTTTAGCATTTTGGAATAGCATTATCGGGCACTTTATGTTCTTTCTGCCTATTACGCTGATCATCACCTTGTTGGCATCTTTAGTAGTGGCTTATATTATTAATCCCGTTTTTGCGGTTGACTTTATGAAACCGCATCATGATGGCGAACACGATAATCCCAAATTTGATAAAAAAACCGTGCGGGCCCTCATATATCTGGCTGTAGCCGCGGTAGTGGGATATCTGATCAATATTGGCATTGGTAATTTGGTAGTATTTATTATGGCGCTGTACCTGTTAAACCATTTCATTCTGCTAAGAGTGATAGATAGGTTTCAGAAGAACGCCTGGCCAAAATTTAAAGACTGGTACGCCAGATGGCTTGAAAAGGCTGTTAAAAGACCGGTTACCATGCTCATGGGAACAATTGGCTTGTTTATCCTGTCCATTGTTTTATTGGTAACTATAGGTAAAACACCGGAGTTTTTCCCTTCAGGCGATCCTAACTTTGTATATGTGTATTTAACCATGCCTATCGGTACAGATCAGGCTTATACTAATGAAATCACCAAGAAAATTGAAAAACGTGTAGCTGAAGTAGTTGCGCCTGATAAAGATATAGTATCATCCGTAATATCAAACGTTACTAAAGGAGTAACTGATCCTCAGGACGAAGACCAGGGCGATTATGAAAATAAAAGTAAAGTAACAGTAGCTTTTGTTGAATTTGGTAAGCGAAATGGCAAGGACACTAAAGCGGTATTGGCCAACATCCGTAAGGCTGTACAAGGTATCCCGGGTGCTAAAATAGCCGTTGCGCAGGAAGCCAGTGGTCCTCCGGTGCAAAAAGATATCAGTATCGAGATCATTGGCGATAACCTGGATACGCTTGTATCAACCGGAGATCGTTTAAAAGCCTATCTGGCCAAACAAAATATTGCAGGTATTGAAAACTTAATAGCCGATGTACAGAGCGATAAACCTGAAATTGTATTTGATATCAACAGGGAACGCGCTAACCGTGAAGGTATAAGTACTAAAACAATAAGCGACGCTTTACAGGCAGCCGTATTTGGCGCACCGGCGGGTGATTTCAGGAACACCAAAGAAGACGACTATAAAATCCAGGTAAGGGCATTGGAAAGTCAGCGGGGTAATCTTGATGAACTGCGTAATTTAAAAATAACCTATCGCGATTTAGCAACCGGAGGCGCTATACGCCAGGTGCCTATATCAGCTTTTACCGATATAAGGTATACCAATACGTTCAGTAATATCAAGCGTAAACAACAGCGCAGGGTGCTTACATTAGGATCAAATGTTATAAAGCCGTTTAACCCCAACGAGGTTAATGCCAATATTCTACAGGCCATCAATAACTTTAAGAAACCTGATAATGTAAGTATCAGGCAGGGTGGTGGTCAGGAAGATCAGGCGGAAGCTATGAACTTTCTGTTAGGGGCTTTGGCCACATCATTTGGGTTGATATTGATCATTCTCATGATCCAGTTTAATTCCATTGGAAAAACATTTATTATCATCAGCGAAATTTTTCTGAGTATTATTGGTGTATTTCTGGGTGTGAGTATCTTTGGTATGACCATGTCTATCGTTATGACTGGTATTGGTATCATTGCCCTTGCAGGTGTGGTAGTACGTAATGGTATATTGCTGGTTGAGTTTACAGATATGCTGATAGAGCAAGGTGCAAATCTGCATGATGCCGTAGTAGAAGCGGGTCACACCCGTATGACGCCGGTATTATTGACAGCTACTGCCGCTATATTAGGTTTGATACCTTTAGCTGTTGGCTTTAATATCGACTTTGTGGGACTTTTTACCCATTTTAAACCTCATATTCACTTTGGTGGTGATAACGTAGCTTTCTGGGGGCCATTAGCGTGGACAATGATATTCGGACTTGGATTCGCTACAGTTATTACCCTGATATTGGTTCCTTGTATGTACATCATTCGCTATAATATGAAAGCCTATTTCTTTGGTAAAAAGTCGGTTGAGCCTCATAAAGAGCTTTTGGAAGCTGAAACGGTTTAATTAAATATGACAGGTAAAGCCGCGTTCTGAAAAGAGCGCGGCTTTTTGTATTTGGATAATCGGTTTGTTAGCGTTTAAATCGCCTGATGAAGCCTTGCAAACGAAGTCGTTTAACCAGTTTGTCAAATTTCCTTTCATGTTTGCTGCCCCTGTCAAGCAGGTCATAAGCAATACCCGCGGTTGTTGCATATACCGCGTGGTGCAAGCCATCTATGGCAATGGTTTTGAAATCTTCTTGATAAACCGGAGGGGCGGCTTTAAATCTTGGCAGCATGATCATGGATGTACCCCAAACCGCACCAAAGTGGAGTAAAGTGGCAGGCAGGCCCTTTAATCCGGTAAGTGATATTAAGCCCCGCGATATTCCCCATATTGTTCCGTACGACCAGTGGATCTCCTGAGAAACTTTTTGTTTTTCATTCTGGCCAACCGGTTTCACCCCGGCCGCTTCGCCGGCAACTTTGAGTGTGGCTTCACTCGGTTTACGTTTGGTGATCTTCATTTCGATCATTTGCGACAGAGTCATGGCAGCGGTTGCTGCCAAACCAGCCAGCAGACCTTTACCAATTGCGCCGCCAAGTTCATCCAGCATATTGTTTTCACGTAGTTTCATAGTTATGCTTATTGGTATACTATAATAACAGTTAAAATTTCTTATTGATTTATATTTTTTAATTAGAACATAATTACAGCTCAATTGGTTTATCAGGAAACATCATTGCTAACCATATGAAACTCAAAATATCAAACCCTTTATGGCAGGTAATAGGCTTGGGTACATTGGCAGGTATGCGTACCTCTTCGGCGCCTGTTATTGCCAGTCATATATTAAGCCATCATCAATCAAAAAGCCTGGAACAATCAAATTTTAAATTCATGCAATCAACCGGGGTGGCCAATACGCTCAAAGTAATGGCCCTTAGCGAACTTGCGGTTGACAAATTACCGGTAACACCTAACCGGATCAAACCTTTTAGCGTATTAGCGCGCTCCTTGTCTGGAGCATTAGCAGGTGCAAGTATTTATAAGGCGACTGGTAACAACGCTTTTATTGGCGCTGTTATCGGCGGTTCAGCGGCCTTGGTTTCAACGTTTGGCAGTTTTTATTTGCGCAAAAGCGTAGTTAAGGCCAGCCATCTTGTTGATCCGATTGTTGGGGCCATTGAAGATGCCCTGGTTATTGGCTCTGGCGTAGGTTTATCTATGAGCGCTTAATGTCTGGTTGTTGTATAAACTTTTCCAGATTGCCTAACTCATTCCTGGTTTTGGGCAGGCTGCCGGGATAGTTTTGCTGTATAAAAGTAATGAGGTTTTCGCGGATATAACAACGCAGGTCAAAGGCATCAGATGATGTGCGCGAACTCATCAATACCCTGATCTCGATAACCTGTTCTTTTACGTCAGTTACCTGTACTACTTTTACTCTTTTATCCCATAAAGGCGTTTTTACGATCAGTCGTTCAAACTCTTCCCTGATGGCATCTATCGGTACGGTATGGTCCATATATAAAAACACCGTACCCAGTATATCAGCAGAGGTGCGTGTCCAGTTTTGAAAAGGTTTTTGTATAAAGTAGTTAATGGGCAAAATAAGCCGGCGCTCATCCCATATTTTTAAAACAACATAAGTAAGCGTAATTTCTTCAACGCGCCCCCATTCTCCTTCAACTACCAGCACATCATCAATACGTATAGGTTGTGTAAACGCGATCTGGAAACCTGCCAGCAAATTGCCTAAAGAGTTTTGGGCAGCGAAACCCACAATAATACCCCCTATGCCAACACCAGTTAACAACCCAGTGCCGATTTTACGCATACTCTCAAAACTTAGCAGAATAATGGCTATCGTCACAAAAACAATAACCACAACTATCAGCTTACGCATAAACTGGATCTGCGTGCGGATCTTCCGCTCTTTTAAATTATCAGCTTTATTCAGATCGTAAGTGTGGTAAATATAATCTTCTAATATCCTCACCGACCGAACAAGTATGCCAGCAAAGGAGATGGTCAGCAAAATTTCTATGGTTTTATCAAGCGGGGCTATGTAAACTTTATCCATCCGCATAAAGGGAATAAACAAATTAAGCAGAAAAAGAGGAATGAAATAAGTGATAGCCCGCCCAAGGTTAATGATCACCGATCTGAAGAATGAGTAGGAGGTTTCTTTCTTGGCATACAGTCTGAACAGGCGGGTAACTATAAATTTTATAATAAGGCCCACTAAAATGGCTATTATCGCAATGGCCAGATTCCATATTAAGGATGGGATACGTTGTGACAGATCAAGCAGACCAGGCGGCAATTTATTTTCCATGTTTGTAGCAGATGTGTTTGTAAAATCTACCTTAAAAATAGTTGGAATGTAAAATTGTTTTGGCAATAACACATGCGGCAGGCCTTGGTACTTATATTTATAGAATTTTTGATAGTTTTGTTAAAAAAGTCAGGAATGTGATCTGACTTAGGGTTTTATATAATTATAGATCAAATGGCTGCAGGCAATGACCATCAGGATATAAAGCGGGAAAAAATATTAGACGCCTCTCATCAACGGTTTTTACATTATGGTTATTCGAAAACAACCATGAATGAAATTGCTGGTGACCTATCTATGTCAAAGGCTTTGCTTTATTACTACTTTCCTGATAAAAGCCAGTTGTACATGGCAGTAATGCGTAAACTGGCCAATGATTACATCAAAAACCTGGAAGACCATATTGACACTTTTGCTAATTTAAAAGACGCTTTTGTTTTTCAGATCAATACCAATCACGACTTTATTGTAAGCAATTACAATTTCTTTGATTTTTTCAGACTTAATGAACAAAACCTTCCGGACACGATTTGGGATATAGTAGAGCAGGTTCACCTGGCGGAACTGAATTTATTGAGCAAAGCCATAAAAACCGAAATAGAGCGGGGAGCCATTAAACCTGTAGAAAACCCAGAGGAAATTATCGATCTGTTATTGGATGCATTGCACGGTATTAAAGTTAGCGCTGTATCACAAAAGAAGGTAAACTTTCCGCGTAAAGAACATCTGGATGAAATACATACCAAAAGATTATTGCTGATAGATATTTTTATAAAAGGCTTGATGTATTAAGTCATCCTTAACTAATGGGGCTGATTTACTGTCAGTTATTAGTCAAAATATAGGTAAATGATCAATCACGAATTTTATTATAGATAACTTTGTTTTGTACAAATAATCAGAAGTATATTTAATTAATACCCTGATTATTGAAAGAAACTTCCTATTTAATAAGAGGTGATTGTTTTAGAGTGATTTAGCAGAATGGAGTATATCCATTCTGCTTTTTTGTGTTTAAATTATTCGGATTAAATTATTCGGACCTTTTGACCTTTTTCCATTGCCTGTGTCTTCACCGGCAATTTTCTTTTCTCTTGTTTATGCAAGTTGTCTGTGAGGACACAGACAACGAGAGAAGTTAAATTACTTAAAGACTATTGCTGTTTTGTTCCTGCATCATGAATTAGCTGATGTTGAAGTAATACTACCGACCGGCCGTCTATTTGAATAGTATCTTCCGCTTTAAATGTACGTACGGCTCCATTATTATCAGGGTTGGCGGTATCAATCAGGAGCTCCCAATCAAGTGCGTATTTTTCAGGGGGCAGTTTATAGCTCAATGGTTCATCATGGGCGTTAAAGATGACGTAAAAACTGTCATCCACAACTTTGTCGCCTTCCGCATTAACGCTATGCAAGCCCAAGCCGTTTAAAAATACGGCGACAGATTTGGCAAAATCATGGCTCCAGTTGTCCTCATTCATTTCAGAACCATCAGGCAAAAACCAGGCTATATCAGCAATATCGTTACCTTGAACCGGCTGCCCATTGAACCAGTTCTTACGCGAAAATGCTGCATGTTCTTTTCGTAAATTAATGAGGTTGCGGGTAAAGGCATATAGATCCTTGTCCATGTTTTGCCAGTTTATCCATGAAATTTCATTATCCTGGCAATATGCGTTATTATTTCCTTGCTGGGTTCGGCCCATTTCATCACCGGCAACAATCATCGGTACACCCTGCGAAAGAAAGAGCGTTGTTAAAAAGTTCCTTTTTTGTTTTGCGCGTAAGCTATTAATGACGGCATCAGTGGTTGGACCTTCCACACCACAGTTCCATGAACGGTTATGGCTTTCTCCGTCCTTATTGTTTTCGCCATTGGCTTCATTATGTTTTTCGTTGTATGAAACCAGGTCGGTTAGCGTAAAGCCATCATGAGCTGTAATAAAATTGATACTGGCGGTAGGCCTTCTGTATGATTTGTACAGATCGGAGCTGCCGGTGATGCGATTTGCAAATTCGGCCAGGGTACTTTCGGCGCCGCTCCAGTAGTCGCGGATACAATCGCGGTATTTACCATTCCACTCTGCCCAGCCGGCCGGAAATTTGCCTACCTGGTATCCACCTTCACCAAGATCCCATGGTTCGGCTATCAGCTTCACACGCGATATGGTGGGGTCCTGATGTATGATGTCAAAAAAGGCACTTAGGCGGTTCACCTCATGAAGTTCGCGGGCGAGAGTAGCCGCCAGATCAAAGCGAAAACCATCAACGTGCATTTCTTCTATCCAGTAACGGAGGCTATCCATCATTAAGCGCAAAACATTGGGCAAATTGGCATTTAGCGTATTTCCCGTGCCGGTATAGTCCATGTAATACCTTTTATCGTCATCAACCAGTCGATAGTAAGATACATTGTCAATACCCCTGAAGGATAAGGTAGGGCCCAGATGGCTGCCCTCGCCTGTATGGTTATATACTACATCCAAAATAACTTCGATGCCCGCCTTATGGAGCTCCTTAACCATGTTTTTAAATTCCTTAACCTGTTCGCCAAGCACACTGCATGAAGCATAACGTGCATCGGGGGCAAAGAAACCTATCGTATTATAGCCCCAGTAATTGCTGATGCCTTCGTCAACAAGGTGCCTGTCTGAAAGGAAATCATGTACGGGCATTAACTCAATTGCGGTAATACCCAGGTCTTTCAAATAAGCAATAGCTACCGGATGCGCAATAGCTGCGTATGTGCCCCTGATGCTTTCAGGGATCTCCGGATGCAATTTAGTGAACCCCTTTACATGGGCCTCGTATACTATCGATTTATAATAGGGTATATCAGGGCTTTTATCACCTTCCCAATCAAAATTATGGTCGATTACTACAGATTTAGGTATAAAAGCTGCGCTATTTGTTTTGCTGAAACTAAGATCTTCTTCCGGACTGCCTACTTCATATCCAAATAAGGCATCGTTCCAGTCAATGGTTCCGGCAATGGCTTTCGCATAAGGGTCAACCAGTAATTTATTGGGGTTAAAACGATGGCCATTCTTAGGTTCATAGGGCCCATATACCCGGAAACCATATAATTGACCGGGTTTTAAACCGGGGATATAAATGTGCCATGTCAATTCGGTATACTCGGTAATAGGTATCTGTGCCGATTCTACTTCATCATGAACACCGTTAAATAAACAAAGATCGACCCCGGTAGCATTTTCAGAATAAAGTGTAAAGTTAACTCCTTCGCCATCCCAGGTAGCGCCAAGTGGAAATGGTTGTCCGGGATATGTTACTATCTTCATAGGGTGTCAGATAATTATGTTTTGTCGTCAGTACTTTCAAATTGAAATTAAAGAAAATTGTTTTACGCACAAGTCTATTTGCATTATTAAAAGAGATAATGTAAAAACAGTATCAAAATCATTTCTTTATTTTTAAATAACTTAATTAGTAATTGATTATTAATAATGTACTATGTAAATTTGTTTATCTACATTAATAAACCTATGAAGAAGAAAATATTTATTGTGGAAGACGATGCTGATCTGTCTGAAGCTATACAACTGATTCTGCGTGAGGAGGGTTATGATACTGCTGCTTCGCTGGATAAAAATTCCATAAAAGGGGTAATATTGCACATGCCCGACCTGGTATTGGTTGATAACAGGTTAAAAGATGGCTTTGGCAGTGAACTATGTGTATCTATCAAAAATCATCCCTTAACCAGTCATATTCCTGTTGTATTGATGTCTGGATGGGCAAATCTGGAAAATACTGCCCGGGATTGCGGGGCCGATGCCTACTTAAGCAAACCCTTTGAAATGACCCAGCTGATTGAAGCTGTTGATAAGCATCTGAGACACCTAGTTTAATTATAAATTAAATGAGTGAGGACTGATCAAATTGACCGCTTTTTATGGTCTGTAGTTTGTAATGATTGTAGTTTTTTAATTCTATGGCGTTGGCAGCTTCATCTACGGTGCATTTCATTTGTTTCAGGAAGCCACTAATAACTTTTCTTTTCCCGGTAGTTTAAGCATCACGCGCAGCATCGCGGTTTGCAGCCAAAGCTGTTTTTTTGATTTAGGCACTATATACCGGTCCTTCGTGCTAAAATGATCTATCACCATTTGTTTTTGTCGCTTTACATCCCGATAATCTTTGATCAGGAATTTCCATGACGTAGTATATCCTTTATACGGCATTATTGACAAATGTTGACTTTTATTGCTGAATAGTGTGATGAAGTGCTTTTCTGAAAGTATAGTTTTGGATTAATGTTTACAGCCGTTTTTAAAGTTGGAGAAATATATTTTGTTGTTATTGCTGATGATCACCACTAAGATCTGAAGATATTAGGCGATTGATGTCTCATTGGCGAATGAT
Organism: Mucilaginibacter sp. RCC_168; assembly: GCF_041355315.1. Lineage (NCBI taxonomy): Bacteria > Pseudomonadati > Bacteroidota > Sphingobacteriia > Sphingobacteriales > Sphingobacteriaceae > Mucilaginibacter > Mucilaginibacter sp. RCC_168. The sequence goes on along the minus strand of NZ_JBFUPN010000021.1, from coordinate 139,680 downwards.
TTCTATACAACCCATCGGCAGGCGGCCTGTTTTTTCGACAATATGTTATTTATCAAAATTGTTTAAGTCAAAGCACCTACTATGAATATTAAATGCAATGTAGTATTGCTGGCAGCGGCCTTTTTAACTTTGGCCGGGTTAGAATCACAAGGACAATCTGCTATTTCAGGCAAGATTGATCCTATAACCGAAAATGATACCACGCGAAGTCTGGCACCATTCTTTGTCCCGGCAACAGCATCAAAAAAGACACCAAATACTGAGGGGTTTATTCAACGGTGGTTACTTTTAGAACCCATTAACAAATCAATACGGAGCAATCTTGTTTTTACAGAGAATTACCTGAAAACACAATTTGAAACCAATTATTTTCCAAACCAGTTTACGGTTATTCCGAAGGATGAGGAAAAAGTAAAAGTTGGAGAGCAGGAGTTGTTATGGCATGCATTAGAAAGTCCGGATTTTAACGTCAAATTATTTCGTTTTGCCTATGGGTTAAGAAAACAGACGTATGCTGTTTTGTTTTGGGCGGTAACTATAATCAACAGTCCTCGGGAAATAAAAAATGTAAGATTGGCAGTAGGATCAAACGGGGGATCAATATGGTGGCTAAACGGAAAAGAAGCAGTGATTCTGGATGGCGACAGACGCATGGTGATGGACGATTGTACCTCCACCCGACTAACACTCAATAAAGGGAAGAATATAATACGTGGAGCGGTAATCAACGGTCCCGGCCTTAGTGACTTTTGCGTTCGCCTGCTTGACGAAAAAGGGGATCCGATAAAAGGTCTCACCATCAGCCTGCAATAAGTCAGTTTATCATCTCATTTAACGTTGAATTTGAACAGCAATTATTTATTATGAAATTATTAATATTAAAGGTCATAAGCACTATAACCCTGTTTTTATTGTGGTCAGCCGGAAAGACGATAGCACAGATTGGTAAGCCATTTATACATGATCCCTCAACTATCGCAGCATGTGATGGGAAGTTTTACACATTTGGAACATTTGGAGGCGGATTAATATCTGAAGATGGCTGGACATGGAATGGAGGTGGAGTGAGGCCCGGCGGCGGAGCTGCTCCTGATGTTTTAAAAATTGGAGACCGCTATCTTATTGTGTATGGTGCAACTGGCGGTGGTCTGGCGGGCGGTCATAACGGAACTATACTTAGCATGTGGAATAAGTCGCTTGATCCAAAATCTCCGGATTTTAAATATTCAGATCCTGTCAAAGTTGCCTCATCTGATGGTATTGAGGATAATGATGCGATAGATCCGGGGCTTCTTCTGGACCCAACCGATGGCAGGTTATGGTTATCCTATGGTACCTATTTTGGGTATATACGACTGGTGGAACTTGACCCCAAAACGGGTAAGCGGGTGGAAGGTAATAAAGCATTAAATATAGCCATTGATTGTGAAGCTACAGATCTGCTATACCGGGATGGATGGTACTATTTGCTTGGAACACACGGCACATGCTGTGACGGCCCAAACTCAACCTATAATATTGTTGTTGGCCGCTCCAGAAAGATAACGGGGCCATACATTGATAACATCGGAAGAAGTATGTTGAAAGGAGGTGGTAAGATGGTAGTTGCAGCTGGCGACAGGCTGATTGGGCCAGGACATTTTGGACGTGTAGTAGTTGCCGACGGCGTTGAGAAGATGTCTTGTCATTACGAGGCTGATTTGGACCAAAGTGGTCGTAGCGTATTAGGCATCCGCCCGTTACTATGGAAAAATGGATGGCCTGTTGCAGGTGATAACTTTAAAGATGGAACTTACGAGATTGAGTCAGAGCGAAGAGGGTACGCCTTGCAATTGAATGTTGATTTTATAAGAATGCCAGGTGGAATGCGATTTAACAGAAATAATGATGAACCGGTAAAGCCAGTGCCATCACAGGAGTTAGCAGATGTGATTAAAACCTGGCCAACCGGAAACATTGGCTTACGGGTAAGTGATTATATGTTTCGCCCTCATCAAAAATGGACAATTTCACAAGTTCCTGGTGCAGGTGGATATTTAGGCGGACCATATTATAAGATAACAATTGCAGGAACAGACCGTGCATTAGCAGCAACAGCCGATGCTGAACTGATAACAGTTCCGACGTTTACCGGCGCGCCGGAACAATTATGGCGAATCGATCAGTTGACTGATGGAACCTATAGGATTATGCCCAAGGTGGTCCCAAACTCGAAGGAGCAGCTGGCTTTAGTGTCTTCTGGCGACAGCACACCGACACTCTCCAAGTTTGATATGTACAGTGATAATTCCAAATGGAATTTTAGGGTTCACTAATATATGTAAAAACGAAACACTTGAAACTATTATTTCAACCTTCACCAATTATAGAGGGTGTTAAGACGCTGCCTCAAAGTTGTTGGAAGACGGGTTACCCAGTTTCCTGGATTAAAAGGCAAAGTTTTGCGCGCTTAGCGGTTATTGCAAAACTTTATTACAGCGTGGATGTATATTTAGGACCAAACTAACATCAATGAAAATAGCTACTTACAATGTAAATGGCATCAACGGCAGGTTACCGGTACTGCTTCGCTGGCTGGCGGAATCACAGCCAGATATTGTTTGCTTACAGGAACTAAAAGCCCCCAATGAAAAATTTCCGGAAGCAGCTATTAAAGAGGCTGGGTATAACGCCATATGGCATGGCCAGAAAAGCTGGAATGGTGTAGCCATATTATCGCGGTTGGATGATTTCAAAGAACTAAGCCGTGGCTTGCCTGGCGATGAGGACGACCTGCATAGCAGATATATTGAAGCTGTTGCTGGTGGTATCATTATTGCGTGTCTATACCTTCCCAATGGCAATCCGGCACCCGGCCCAAAATTTGATTACAAATTGGCCTGGTTCAACCGGCTACAGGAACATGCTGCAAGGAAGATCAAACAGGATGTGCCCATGATACTTGCCGGAGATTTTAATGTAATGCCGGCCGAGTTAGACGTATATAAGCCTGAACGCTGGCTGGATGATGCACTGTTTCGACCTGAAGTCCGTTCTGCCTTTGAGAAGCTTTTAAAGCAGGGCTGGGAGGATGCGATCAGGAAACTTTATCCTGGTCAACAAATTTATACTTTTTGGGATTACTTCCGCAATGCCTATGGCCGGAACGCCGGGTTGCGGATTGACCATTTCCTGCTAAGTCCTAACCTCCGGGGCCGGCTTGTGTCGGGTGGAGTTGACAAAGAAGTCAGGGGCTGGGAAAAAAGCAGCGACCATGCACCTGTCTGGATTGAACTTAATGGCATTTAGTTATCGTCGCCTGGTTCAATCTCTGTTGTTTCAGCGGTATTAGCTTAGAATATATTGATTAAATAACTATATAGAACATTTTTTACTCGAAAGTTTAGTTTACACCTCGATTCGGGTAATGTTGTTTGTACGATGATCGCCATGCTGAAGCAAGGTATTTATGCAATTTAGCTATCTGCTTACCTTATTACAACTTAAACTCCATTGGAGTTTTTCCCGCCCATGTTTTTTGAATGGGTTTGCCTCCGACAGGTGTAACGGTAACCGTTTCATTGACACCCTTCCGTGTTACGGTAATATCGAAGGAACGGCCGAAAGCTTTAATGTTTTTCAGCTTCATGAAATCCCAGCCTTTCGGCAACCATGGACTTAAAGTAAATGAACGAAATCCTGTAGGCCTGATACCGAACAACCCCTCTGTAAATATCCGGCAGTATAAACCACTTTCGGCAGAAAGATGTCTTTGGTTACCCTCGGGATAAGCTTCAACAGGGTAGGGTACGTGTTCTCCTAAAAGCCGGCGGCGCGAATAATAACGCAGAAAAGTCATAGCCCGCTCTGTTGCCCCTGCTTGCAAAACACCACGGAGGGCATACAAGGTGGAACGGTCCCAGAAGGTTTCTTTACCAGCTTGTGTGGCTAAACCATCGGCTGTCCATAACTGAGACGAAAATAGCGCGTCGATAGTACCTTTACTCCGGTCATATATACCCATAGTGAGTGGTATACAGATCCAGGCACGCAGCACATCATTGGTTTCGTAATATTTGTAAGTATGGAATCCGGCTATATCAGCACCAAAATATTTTTCAATATTTTCTTTAAGCTGTTCCGCTTGTTTCGTGTACAGATCGGTTTGTTGTTTGGGTAACTGTAATTGCCTGCTAAGTAAAGTTGCTGAAACCAATGCATCATAATACAGGCAATTGGTAGAAAGATTGGCTTTACCCGAAGGAAACCGGCCTTCCAATTCATCGCTTTGTGATTCTACAACGCCTTGAGCGTTGATATGCCTGCGACTATACTCCAAACACCAGGAGATGAGTGGCCACAAGACTTTTGCAGAGTCGGCATTTCCATAAGTAAGGGCATATCTTGATGCGCCGTACGCTATCATGGCCTGATCACCTCGGTCGCCGGCACCTTTCCAAATCGTATCCCCTTCGGCAACAATGGAGCTTGGGAGGGCGTTATAGTCCGGATTCATATATTTAGCGAACAACCGGTAAGCATTCATCGCAGAAAGATTTCCTATCCTGTCGCCAGAAATGGCAAAATAGGGGTTGATATATTCTGCCTGGTCATTGGCCCAGATAGCGGCATAGTAGGATAGGCCCCCAGGTCCGTGCATGTAGCCACCTTTAGTTTTAAAAATGCTTTCTGTAGCCCTGATCTTGGCAAAAGCAAACATCGTATTCAGGATACTATCCGGTGTTTGTAACTGCAAAGGCGCCTCAATTTCAGCTATCCGGTTTTCACGCGCCTTTTCTTCAAATTGAGGGTCAACAGAGGACAGAGATGAGGGATGATCAGTAGCTCGGTAACAAACGGAAAAGGTGTATACCTGTCCTGGCTGCAATATCCTGCTGCCATCATTTATCGACTGCATGATCACCGTATGAGGCGATCCTTTACTTCTCAGGGTATCGGTAGTTACCTCCCGTTTCAAATGCTCCACAGATATAGTGACCGGTTTATTACTGGTATTCGTAAATGTATACTTTTCAATAGCCAGGGGTTTATCTACAGATGGAAAAAATGCACGTTCTATTTTAACGTATCTCGAATCGCCAGCCTGTTCCATAATACGCATAATGCCATGTTGATTAATACTTTTTGCCAGTACATTTATATTTCCTTCCGAAACATCTGGACGTAATAGCCTGCCATTTATACGTATTCTTGGTAAGGTATTATCATCAAATGTATAAGCGATATGGCTGCGCGTATCATCAGGAAGCATACGAAAAGTTGGGAAAACCACGGTACGGCTAACATGGCAAGTCCTGGAAGAATCTACACTATAAGCAACCCATAACGATACTTTCTCGCCCGACATTTCTATATGGTCTGCATGGGGCAAGCGGTCTTTGATATTCCAGGTGATGCTGCCATCCGGTTGTAAAAGCCACCTGTCAGCTTGTGGCGGCAAAGCTTGTTTTTGAGCGTAGGATGAGGTGCATTGTATAAGAAATGCTAATGCTGAGAACAGGAGTTTATGTGAGCAAGATTTCATTAAATGTTTTTGTATGGTGCGATGAGTGCTTTTATTATTTCACGTTGACTTTTACTTGTTGACCGGGCTTAACAGTTACTTCGGTAAAGGACATTACCTTCCCCTGCGAATCTGTTTCTTGTTTGATAGCCAAAGGCTTACGGTTAGTATAAGCCTGATGATAACTACCGTAAAACAAAGCCTTCCATTTTAATGGCTGCTTTCCATGGTTGGTCAATGATGATTGACGAGCATTAAGATGTGCCACATCCACCACTGTGTTCAACAATGGCAGGTTACTTATAGTCGCGTTACCGGCCGCTGATGTTTTATAAATAGTGCTGATACTATGCATGCGTACATCGGGTGTAATACCCATCAGTCCTTGTACAATACCTTCTATCACTCCAAAAGAAACTTCCGGATATTCTCTCCTTGCCGTAGTTTCATTGGACAGGTACAGGATGTAATCCCTCGCTTTATCCCATGAGCCTTTGTTATAAAATATAAGCGGTAAGTATGAAGTATTCTCCACATTCCAGGTTTTGGAGCTGAGATGGGATAATGTTTGATTTACACGGCTGGCATCTTTCAACGCATCAAACCAAAGCAAAAAGGTTTCGCCTTCATCTTTTCCAAAATGGTTGTCATTACTGTAGTAAGTATAGTATAATTTATCTTTTTCGTCCCACCAGTGGGTCTCCAGTTGTTGGCGGTATTTTTCGGCTTTCAGACTATATAAGGCTGCTTCTTTTAGCCTGCCTTTTTCTACTAATATGGCCGAATAGGTAAGTAACCCCCTGTACAATGCCGCTATCAGATCAGCACCAGTTTTTAAATTGGCAACCCCCTCAGAGTATGAAGGTAAGCCACGGCAGCGATGGAAAGAATCGCTTTCATTAAAAGGAACCGGTGCATTGGGGTGAGCGGGTCTTGTTAACATAGAATCGGCTGATAGTACCCAGGTGTTTATATAATCGGTTACCGTTTTTTCCTGAAAATGTACAAAAGCGGGATTATTGATATAGTACTTGTCGCCCGTCCATAAATAAAGCCGCCAGCTGGCATATAGTACATCAAAATTAGCAGGCAGGTTATACCAGAACTCGTGATCGTTCCTGTAGTCCTCAGGAGCTGGTTTCCCAGCTTTATTGATCTCCCAGTAGGAGCACCAGTTTTTTGATGCCGATATATTGCTTGTGAACAAGGTAAGCATGTTGCGATTTTCCTGTTTTAAACCTAATATCTCGGCACCAATACTTTGATGTGATACGTCACGCATGCAAAATGCATCACGTGGGGGCAAGGCCGATTCATACCATGGACCTACTGAGTCTTTTGGATGACCTTTATAATGCAAAGCCATACCTTTTGCCCATGCAAAAGCCTGTTCTACTTTTTTATCAGATGAAGAAAACTGTACACCATTATCCTGAGCCATAGCGGCAGAAAAGGAAACAGTGCCAAGTGCCGCTGCAAATATAAATATCATGCGTGCTAAAGAAACAATCGTACTCATATTCAAATTATGTATTCTGGTCTATTCTGGTCTATTTTATAAAAATAAACATTTTTATTTATTGTCCAAACTTATTTTGCAAGTATCAGCGGCGAAAACAAAATAAACATCAGTATCATGAGAAGTAATAGTATACCGGTATAAATATGGCGGTTCTTCCAGGGTTTTATATCTACCACATTATTAAGCTTTTGCTGATAAGGTACAGGCATTGGGTAAAGCTTACCTATAACAAACATGAGTCCGCAGGTTATCACAAATAGTATGGCCAAAATGTGCAGGAAATGAATATGGGTGTCGATTACCAATTGCGTAATGCCATAAGCTATTATAAAAAATACCAGACCTATTTTGGCTGCGAGTGCGGGCACCCTTTTAGTCACAAAACCCATAAACATAATAGTAAAAATGGGCACATTAAAAAAACCGTTCACAATTTGTACATAGGTATAAAAGCCATTTTTTACAAAAATGATAAATGGCGCAATGAGCATAGCGGTTAAGCAGATGATGATCTCAAATCTTTTAGCTGTTTTGATCATGTCCTTCTCGGTAGTTTGCCGGGAGCGCTTTTCCTTCCATGGTTTATAAATGTTTAGTACAAACAAGGTGCTTGAGCTGTTTAAACCCGCATTGAAAGTTGTAAGGGCTGCGCCAAAAATGATGGCGGCGATATATCCGGCTATGAAGGGCGGCGATACGAGGCTGTCCAGCTTGGGAAATACTTCGGCTGAATTATCCAGATGCGTAAATATATGTACGGCAATTAAACCGGGAACATTTAAAAGCAAGGGTGATATCAACTTACCCAAACAGGCTACAGCAATCCCTTTCTGGCAGCTTTTAAGATTTTTTGAAGCCAGCACCTGCTGAACTATATATTGCTCGGTACCCCAGTAATATAAGTTCACCAATAGCATACCTGTAAACAAGGTGCCAAAGGGGATAGGGTCTGATGCTGAGCCTATACTATTCAGATGTTCTTTGTGCGTGTTCAATAGTATATGTAAGCCCTGCATGATACTGCCTTGCCCGAGATACCTGAGTCCAAAAAAAGGCAGTAAAAGCCCGCCTGCAAAAATGCCCAGGCCAAGCAAAGTATCCGAAATAGAAATAGCCTTTAATCCTCCTAATAAAGAGTAAAGGCAACCAACAGTCCCCATAACCCAGATAAGGATCCAAATGGTTGTCCAGTAATCTGTATGCCAGATCTCCGAAAAATGAAACAACCCGTTAAATGCGACCGCCCCACTGTACAGTACGGATGGCAATAGATTAATAATGTAGCTGATCAAAAAAATAAAAGAAACCAGTTTCCCTATGCCAGGGCCGTATCGGGCCGTAAGGTAATCGGGTGTGGTGGCTATCCCCAGCCTAAGGTACATAGGCATTAAAAACTCAGAAACCAATAACATGGCCAGTACAGAGGTCATTCCCCAGGCCATCACCGACATATTGTGCGTATAGGTAAGTTCGTTTTCGCCTATAATGGTGGCTGTATTGATATTGGTAAATAACAAGCCTCCGCCTACCAGTAAAAAGCTAAGACTGCGATCGGCCAGGAATAAACCATTTAGGGTGTTGAGCTTGCTTTTTCTTGATTTATACCATGACACCAAGCCCACAATGCTGGTAAAGAAAAGAAAGCTGATAAAAATAACCCAATTCACCTTTGCGTAATTTAAAGCGTATTCCGTTCAAATAGGAGCATCGGAACCGTTAAACTGATCTTTTCTTTATTCAATATGGCTTGGCCGGCCAATTTTCCCATGTTCGAAAAATCGGCAGAAAAGGTGGTGATCCCGATGATCTCTTTAGCCGGCTCATCGTTGTGAGACAGTATGCCAAGATCTTTCCCCGGTATTAATTTCTGACTGTTACAATCGCGCATGATCTGCCAAAGTGCAAAGTTGTCCAGTGTAAAATAAACTTTTCCTTTCTCCACCGTACCGGGTGTGTATTCGTTTACGATGCGCCCCTTGATATTAAAATCCTTCAGGAATTTTTTGAATGATTTGACCATCTCTTTTGGATCCAATGAGTTGGGCGAATGATAAAATATCATTTCATCAAACCGGCTTATTTTGGACGCCAGTTGGGAGAAGATCTTATAGGACGATTGGCCAAACTCCTGGGTAATATGATTAAAGTCGCCCTCCAATGGTTCGTAACGGTCAAACATCAGGAATTTATTGCGTGGGATAGTATCCAGCAGTTCTTTGGTTTTCGGGTGGGGGATAGGCGCTATCACATACATACCATATTTTCCTTTGATCTGGGTAAGGATAGTTTCAAATATCTCAATATCACCATGATGGAAATAGGGATTTAAACGGATGTTTTGACCCAGTTCATGACGGAAATTACGGTAGAATTGCTCTTCAAAAGTATCCAGGTTATACATGAGCAGGGCCACATTCAAAACTTGTTCTGTATTGCCATTGCCAACAAAATAGCCCAGCCTGTTTTTTGATTCTACAATTCCCCTGCTAATCAAGTCTTTATAACCTTTGATGATCGTTTCCCTCGAAAATCCCAATTCTTTGATCAGCCTGTTTACTGAGGGCAACGTTTCATCCTGCCCAATAACTTTTTCATTGATAGCGTTGATGATCCCCTGCACAAAACGGTCATGCTTTGAATAAGACGGTATATCTGTAAGCTTTTTTATTTCCTGAAAAATTCTATCCATTTCACGTGTAGATTTTAGCCAAAGTAAGAAAAAACGCAGCAAGCTGATTGCACTGTTTCCTTATTAATTTAGTTGGGTTGGGTTTATTTTTTTATTCAACCATAATTTTATTAAAGCCGGATAAATGATGTACGACCACCGCTCCAATCAGCACCCCAAAAACTTTTTAAACCCTGAATTTTAACACTTTTCGGTTCAAAAACCGGCCAAAAACGATCAAAAATTGATTCAAAACCATCGATTTTAACACTTTTTAACAAATTTTAACTCTGTTTCGAGTGGTTTTTAAAACTTTAAAAAGTATTAATTTATTGATTGTCAAATAACTGTATGCAAGATGGTCGGTTTTTGTCCCCAGTTTTACTTTAACCAAACAGCCCGGATCTCTACTAAAAGATACCCGGGCTGTGATTTATATAAATATACGAAATATTTGCCCGTGTTACAAATTACATCGTATGCTCATGTTTTTTAAGCACAAAACACGTTATCATTTTAATTAGTAACCAGGATTCTGTTTCAGGCTTTTATTCAGATCTATCTCTGTCTGCGGAATCGGCCACAGGTAGTTTTTCGCCGGGTCAAATACGCGTGCAGCTCCCACTTTGATGGTTGTTCCAGGGGTTAGGGTAATCGCACCGGTTGTTTGATTCACAGTACCAAGCAAACTGCCAGATACCTGGCCGTTCATCACTTGTTGGCCTATCTGCCAGCGTTGTATATCAAACCAGCGAAGACCTTCCACCGCCAGTTCTACTCTTCTTTCCCTGCGTAATAAAGTACGTAGACTTGCCTGATCGTTATACTTTGACTGATCTACAGCGGGCATATTTACGCCTGCTCTTTTCCGTACCGCATTGATGTCATCATAAACCGATGCATCTATTTTATTACTTTCAATTTTTGCTTCGGCATCCATTAATTTTATTTCCGCGTAACGTATCAGGATAACATTCATGCCTACCTGGTCAAGATTCGGGAAGTCGGCAATAAAAGGTGTGTATTTGCGTAGCCCGTATGCAGAAGGGCTGCAGTTGTTATCGCCCCAATGGTCTAAAGTTTTTGGATTGCTTGAAATAGGATCATAATAAAAGCCATAAGGCAATTTGCTGCTGTATTGCGCACCCGGATAAAAAACAGTGGCGCTAAGCCGCGGGTCCCTGTTTTGATAGGGTTGTGCCGGATTGTAGCCCGATGCCGGATCATCAATGGTTTTACCATTGGTAGTTTCATAAGCATCTACGAGACTTTGAGTAGGGGCGATAGAATTATAACCACCCAACGAATTGATGGTCATGTTTCTGGCCCATCCAAAATTATTATCACTTGGTTTAAATTGAACATCCAGTATTACTTCCTGATTATCAGCAAAAGGCTGACGGAAAAGGTTAACATAGCTTGGATAGATGCTGTAAGTAAACGGCGCGGTCATTAGTTTTTGGCAATCAGCTATACATTCAGGATACATCTGATTAAATAATTCGATCCTTGCTTTTAAGGCGATAGCAGCACCCTGGGTAATGCGCCCAAGATCTGAGCCGGAATAACTAACAGGCAGATTGGGGGCAATAGCGGTAAGCTCGTTTAATACAAACTTAACCACATCAGCTTTTGATGCTTGTGTTACTTTATTGGCCTCATCAGTTGTTAAATTATGTTCAACCAGTGGAACAGCACCATACAATTGGCTCAACATAAAATACTCATAGGCTCTTAAAAAACGGGCTTCGCCTATTGTCCTGGCTTTAAGCGTTGCATCCATATTGGCAGCGCCCACATTATCTAAAAACCAGTTGCAGGTTTGAATACAGGTGTAAGTACTCTGCCATTTTGTGTATCCCGGATTAGTTGGTGTAGCGATACCCGCCGAGAGGGCCAGCCAGTTTTCCCATGGAAACTGGTCAAAAGTATTATCGGAGTTATTATCAGCAAAAACTCCGTAATAGCCATTATTGCCGCCTCCCCATTTGGAGTAGCAGCCATTGAGTGCTGCAAGTACATCATTTGATGATTTCCAGAGCACAGTATTGGTATAAGAATCTAAAGGAGCTCGGTCCAGGAAATCCTTTTTACAGCCCGATGATGCCAGCGAGCCTAAAATAATTAAGGTTATGAATAGATTTTTCATGTACTAATTTTTTAATAATTAAAATGTTACCTCGAGACCAAGGGTATTTGTTTTTAACTGCGGATATGATCCGTAAGCGTTGTTCCCTGTAGTGGTTTCGGGGTCAACCCATTTGTAAAAACTGGTGAATGTGAGGATATTCTGACCACTGTAATAAATCTTGACACCCTTTACACCCAGTTTAGCGAGCGTGTTAGCAGGCAGGGTATAGCTCACCAATAAATTCTTTAATCTTAAATAAGAGGCATTACGTACCCAAAAGGATGATATAAAGCTTTGCGGATTGTTTTGCGTATACGTTGACCACAGGCGCGGGAAAGTGGCCGAGGTATTGGTCGGCGTCCAGGCATCCAGTAAAGCTGTGGTAGGGTTGCCTATGTTGGCTTGCTGTAATGAACCCAGCTCAAAACCCTGAACATAATTCTTTACCCCCAATGCTCCCTGGAAAAAGCCGGTTATATTAAATCCTTTCCAGCCTGCACCCAGCGTAAAACCAAAGGTGGTTTTAGGAAAAGGCGATCCCAGGTACACCCGGTCATTACCATCAATAACGCCATCGGGCTTGCCATTTGGGCCACTGATGTCTTTATACATTAAATCGCCGGGGCCAATAACGCCGCCGCTTTGTTTGGCGTGATCATTTATCTGTTGTTGTGTCTGGAAAATACCTTCGGCCTGGTATCCGTAAAATGCCTGGAGAGGGTAACCCACTACTCTTCCACTGGAAATAGATCCGGTACCTGCCAGATCAGTTATTTTATTGGTGATGAATGAAGCGTTAACCGCAACGTTGTAGGATACATTCCCGATCTTGTTTCTGTATGAGGCAGCCAGTTCCCAGCCCGAATTACGTACCGCACCGGCATTTTGGAAAGGTGTTGTAAAGCCGTATACATTGCTGGCCGGCAGTTGTAATAATATGTCGTTGGTGTTTTTTACAAAATAATCGGCCGTAAAACTCAAATTGCTATTCAGTAGCTCCATATCTATACCTACGTCTTTAGTTGTTGTTTTTTCCCAGATAATGGATGCATTGGCGCCGTTGTTTAACGCGATGCCAGGGGCAAGGGTCTGGTTAAATGAATAATTTTGCCCGCTTGATACAACCGAAATTGCCGGATAGGCGAAGGGAATATTAAGGCCATTTGTAGTACCAAGTGTTTGGTTACCTAACTTACCCCAGGAAGCCCGCAGTTTAAGCATGGGAATAGCCTCTGATAAAGAGCCGAAAAAGCGCTCTTTCGAGATGTTCCAACCGGCAGAAAACGATGGAAAAAGCCCCCAGCGTTGCCCGTTGGTGAACCGGGACGAACCATCATCGCGCAGGTTGGCTTCGAACAGATATTTGTCGTCATAGGCATATCTGGCACGGCCAAAATAAGAGAGCAGCGCTAACTGACTGGAAGTACCGGCATTTTGCTGACCCAACGACGGCGCCGCGTTTATTTCTGATAGGGAGCTGTTAAGGAAATTTTGCCTGTAAGCATACAGGTACCGGTAGGTAGTCAATTCCTGCGAGCTACCGCCCAATATGTTGATACTATGTTTGCCAAAGTGCCTGTCGTATTCCAATAATGCCTGCAGATTATAGTAATTATTGGTAGAGTTGGTGTTGACTATTGAACTTTGACTGATAGTTGTTAAAACTACAGTTGGGTTCTTGGGATCATAATAAGTATCCGCTGGTTTAAATTCCTGCGCGGGGTTTGTATTATACCGGTAGGAGAATGATGGCTTAAAATGAAGCCCTTTGATCGGTTCCCAATCAAGCCCCGTATTACCTGTAAAAAGAGAATTTTGATTGTTATTATAGCCTGGTGAATTAAGCCAGGAAATCGGATTGCCAAAAGAAAGGTAGTTGTAAACACCGTTTTTGTATTGATTTACAACCGTGCTGCTCATGGCAGCTGTTGTACCGATAATACCGCCTATATCTCCGCCTCCTAAACCATCAGGTGCCTGCGTAGGGGCGTATAAAAATGATAGATTGGCATTTACGCTAAAGTTTTTGGTGATGGCCGAATTGATATTCATACGGGTTGAATACCTTTTATAATTTGATTTCTGTATGATACCATTTTGCTGAAAATAGCCCAGCGAAAAAGCGTATTGGGTTTTATCATCTCCGCCGCTGATGTTAACGGCATGGTTTTGTTGAAAACCGCTCCCTTTATACAAAAAGCCCTGCCAGTCGGTATTGGGGTGTGTATCCGGGGCGGTTTGGTTTTTAAATAAGGTGATATCGTTATCTGTCCAGTATGGAGCCTGACCTTCGTTTGCCAAAGCCTGATTATACAGTGTGGCTGCCTGCCAGGAAGGCAAAAAATCGGGTAGGTTAGTAGGCTTTTGCTTGCCCGCATAAGCGTTATAATTTACCTGCATTCTACCGCTTTTACCCCGTTTGGTGGTAATCAGTATAACACCGTTGGCCGCCCTGGATCCATATATAGCTGCCGAGGCTGCGTCTTTCAATACAGAAACCGATTGTACGTCATTTGGGTTTACATCAGAAAGGTTACCAATGATACCATCAATCACCACCATGGGGGTGCTGTTGTTTGGTGTGCCAATGCCACGTACATTAATGCTGCCGGTTGAACCTGGCTGTCCGCCGGTAGTAGTAACGGTGACCCCAGCCATAGTACCTTGCAGCGCGTCATTAAGGTTGGTAACCGGGCGGTCCTGAAGTTCCTTTGCTCCAATTGCCGCTACCGAGCCCGTTAGGTTTGCCTTTCTTTGAGTTCCATAAGCTACTACCACTACTTCGTTGAGGTTCCTGGCCTTTTTGTCTTCGGTCATGGTTACATTTCCATCCCAGCTGCCGGTAACCTTTACTGTCTTCTTCTCATAGCCCAAAAAGGAGAACACCAGGGTGGCGTTTTCGGGCGCGTTGATTTTGTAAGATCCATTAACATCGGTGGTGGTGCCTTGAGTGGTACCGGCAAGACTAACGCTGACTGAGGGCATAGGCAAGCCTTGCTCATCTTTAACGTGACCCGAAATGGTTTTAACTTGTTGGGAAAAAGCTTGTTGAAAGCTGAGCAGCAAAACACAGCAAAGCATAACAAGTCCCAGGTTCTTAGGTACTTTTCTTTTCATAATTGATTTAAATTAATTGGTCTATTCTGGTCTATTCTAAAAATAAAAATAGTAACTTTTTAGATACAAACAAATTTATTTTTGCATAATTATAAATGCAGACAGATCCTATAGCCAAAGCGGCCTCTGAAGGCAAGGGTTTAATTATAGGAAAATGAGAGAGAGAAGGTATACAGAATGTAATTAAACCTACAGATGGGTTTTCTGGAGGAAAGGAGAACAGCGAAAAATCTGGTTTAGTCTGGTTGTATCTATCCCGAAATGGCCAGTAAATAGTCAAGCTCCTGATGTGTGTGATAAGGCTTGCCGGCTAAGCGGATCTGCTGATCCTGGCTAATGCCTTGCAGTTTCACGGTTTGATGAAGGGTGATGCCCTCATTTCCGGTTAATAACTGGTATGCATCTTCAGAAATGATCATATCGTTGTTCAGCTCCTTGGTTTTAGCCTGAAGTCTTGATGCGATATTAACAGGCAAACCCGTAACAGATAATTGCGGCTCGTTATCCGGGCCGAATTCACCTACAAATACTTTCCCCGCGTGCAAACCTACACCAATTTGCAAGGGGCCGCCATAATAAGGTTCTGCATAGGCGTCATTAAAAAGTTTGACAGTCTGGAACATAACTTTAGAGGCCTGGTAGGCATTGTTCACCGATTCTTTTAATTCGCTTTGTAAACCAAACACAGCGTATAAACTATCCCCGGCGATCTCCACCACTTTGCCGCCAAAATTCTTAACGATCTGGTTAAAGGCGGTGAATAAACGGCGAACCACCTGGATAACGGTTTGGCCAGCCTGTGCTTCCAACAAGCCGGTAAAGTTCCGGATATCCAAAAATAAGATAGCCAATTCCTGCTCCCGGTCAGGCGAATCAAAGGTAGGATTCAGTATGAGTTGATCATTTTCCATGATAGTATAGACGATTAAGGCATTAAAACATTTTAAGCAGACACAAAACAAGATCAGCTTGATGTATGGCAAAACTATCCTGATGGCCCTGTTGCCGCAAAGCAAAAACGGAGAAACCGGGCTGCTACCCGGTAAATGCCGGGATATGGTCGGTAAACTTTACCTGGAGAGAAAAGTAGCTGGATAGAGCATGAACTCCATTAAGTTAATATAACATCATCAAAAGGTTAGGAAATTTGTAATGATTTGTTGGAATGAATAAAACCTTCATTATATTAGATAAAAATTTTTATCACTATTAAAACATTACAAGAACCTTGTTGCTGATTTAATGAAAAGCGATATCCGGAAAACATATTCAGAGTTTGAATTCAGACGGGTATTTGAGGAATACAACCGCCAGGTTTATGCCCAGGTTTATGCTTTAGCAAAATCTCATTACGCAGCAGAAGAAATTACCCAGGAGATATTCATTAAGATCTGGCAGAATCGCGAAGCGTTAAGTGACGTAAAAAATCTGGACGGATACATATATACTGTAGTTCGCAATTACTCATTAAATTATTTAAGAAAGGCGGCAAGCGATATGCGGCTTACTAATCATTTAATGCAAATTGCTGTGGTGGGTTATAATGATACGGAATCGGCAGTACAGTTGTCTGAGTATAAAAAACTGATCCATGCGGCTGTGAGCAAGCTATCCCCGCAACGCAGGTTGGTTTATGAGCTGAGCAAAAACAACGATCTGAGCTATGACGACATCGCATCTCAGTTAAACTTATCAAAACATACGGTCAAAAATCATCTGCTTTCGGCTTTGGCATCCATAAAAGGATATCTTACCCAGCACGGTATCGATCCAACGCTCATTCTTATTTTCGTGCTCATTAAATATAGGTATTAAAGGAAGCATTATTTTGTTGGCTGATTTTAATTTTACCAAAGAGCAACTATTGATGGGTTATATTCTGTATTTCACAGTAGGATAGAATAACATTTTTAGAATGTTATAATAAAAAAAATAAAATTTTCATTTTGCATTAGTCTGTTTGTGTGTTTGCTGTGTCTTTAATGTAATCACACAGTTAATGATGGATCATAAGCAAAGAAAATCATACTTATTAAACCAATACATCAACAATGCCTGCACACCCGAGGAATTTGATGAGTTGATGTTGACGCTCAAAGCTTCGCCCAATAATGATGATTTTGATGAGGTGTTAAAACACAATTGGGAAAAATCGGCGCAGTCTGCAATTGAAAACAATTTAAGCTGGACCGATATTTCTGCCCGGATCAAAGAAAAAACACCCAAACGTTTTAATACCCGTGTATTGTTTAAATATGCCGCGTGCTTTGCATTGGCCTTGCTGATAGGTACCATAGGCTTTTATAAAAAGACGGCTAACAGCATCCAATACTTAACCGCTCAGTCTTTGCCCGCCAAAACCAAGGTAGTCACTTTAGCCGATGGTACCCAGGTTACCCTGAATGCCAATAGCTCTTTACGTTACCCGGAAAAATTTAGTAACGGACAAAGGATAGTTTATTTAAAAGGTGAAGCTTATTTTGAAGTAGTACATGATAGTAAGAAACCATTTATCATCTATTCGGGCGCGTTAAGAACACAGGTTTTAGGTACAACTTTCACGGTTAGTGCCTACAATGAACAGAGACCTCAAAAAGTAACTGTTTTAACCGGAAAGGTGGGTGTTATTGACCAAAGCAGCAAAGCACACGCTATACTTACACCTGGGTTATGTGCCGTAACCGATCAAAAGAATAAAACCCTAACGGTTAGCCGGATGGCCGATCCAACAGATGCTATCGCCTGGATGGATGATAAAATGATGTTTGAGGATGCTACGTTGGCTGATGTAGCTATTGCACTAAGCAATAAATATGCGGTGAATATTGTGATAGATAACCCTCGTGTCGCCTCCAGGCATATTACAGCCATATTCCAAAATCAAACCCTGCCTGATATTTTGAATGGGATCACCAGGCTTACACATACCAAATACCGGATTGATAAAAATGTATACACACTCTTTTAATAAATAAACAGAATGATAACTTTTAAAACCGATTGCCTATAGAAATATACAACGACGACATAAAAAAAGGTTGAATGTGATTCCAGCACATCCAACCTCACCGAGCCAAAGCTCAGATAATTCATAGCTCCCGCAAGGGCATTTATTCACTATAAATTTTCTTCAAATATATGACAAAAAAAATATTGTCCTCTAATCGGCTGCGCAAAGCTGTCAACAGGATAGTCATAACTACAGGTTTTTTATCTGTCTGTTTCTTTAAAACCAGCGCGGTCATTCACTCTATACAGGACTTAGACACTCCAATTTCGTTAAAAGTGACAAACATGCCTGTAAAAAATGTACTAAAGCAAATAAATAAGGCAATTAAGCTAAGTTTTGTTTTTAGTAACGAAATAGTTACAGACCAAACAGTAACCATTGATGTAAAAAACGAAAAATTGAGCCTGGTATTATCCAAGATATTTGATCCCCTGGGCATGGATTATCAATTATCAGGCAATATGATCCTGATAGAAAGGAAACACACCTCCGCTATTCTGGTAATGCAAAAAACGTTAGCATTTCAGGTAACGGGTAAGGTTACCGATAAAACCGGCGCATTGCCGGGTGTAACCGTAAGGATTAAAGGCGCGGCAATTGCAACCAGTACAGGCTCCGATGGCAGATACAGTATTAATGTACCTGATGGCAATACGGTGCTCGTGTTTTCGTCAATAGGGTATCTGACCCAGGAAATTGCGGTAGGCAACCGTAAAACCATCGACGTGCATTTACAAGAGGAAGCAAGCAAGCTTAACGAGGTAATCGTTACGGCTTTGGGTATTTCACGTCAGCGTAAGGCCTTGGCTTATTCTGTTACCGAAGTAAAAGGCGATGAATTTACACAGGCTCGTGAAAACAACGTGGCTAACGCCCTTACCGGTAAAGTTGCCGGTGTAAATGCCACAGGATTATCGACCGGCCCGGGCGGATCAAGCCGGGTTATTATCCGGGGTAACGGCTCGCTGTCGGGCGGTAACCAGCCACTGTATGTAATTAATGGTATGCCCCTGGAAAACTCGGTACCGGGGGGCAGTGCCACAACAAACGGCAGTGCAGGTAACGTTGACCGCGGCGATGGCATAGCAGGGATTAACCCCGATGACATTGAATCTATCAGTGTACTTAAAGGTGGTACTGCTGCCGCGCTTTATGGAGCAAGGGCCGCTAACGGTGTTATATTGATCACTACCAAAAAGGGGCGCGCGCAAAAAGGTATCGGTGTTGATTACAATTCATCCTACACGATGGAAACGCCGGCTGTTTTCCCGGATTGGCAATATGAGTACGGCCAGGGCGATAACGGTGTAAAGCCAACCACACAGGGAGAGGCTATACAAACAGGCCGCCGGTCTTTCGGTGCCAAAATTGACGGTTCGCCATATGTTGCCGCTGATGGGTTGACACACCCATATAGCGCCCAGCGGGATAATATCAAAAATTTCTATCAAACCGGCTCTACATTTACCAACACACTGGCTTTTACGGGTGGTACCGAGGCTATTAATTATCGCTTCTCGGCTTCTGATCTCAATAGTAAAAGTGTACTTCCCAATACAGATTATAACCGTAAAACAGGTAACCTGAGCATTAACAGCAAGCTGGGTAAACGCATCAACCTGGAAGCATTAGCTCAATATAACGTTGAAAACGCCCATAACAGAACCACTGCCGGTGATGCTTTGGGTAACCCCAATTGGACGCCCTATATGATCGCCAATACCGCTGATATCAGATGGCTAAAGCCAGGTTATGATGCCAATGGTAATGAAATTGCCTGGAATGATGCCTCCATTGCCTCAAACAGCTATTTTGTAGTCAACAAGTTTAAGGAGAATGATATCAAAAACAGGTTCATTGGTCAGGCCGGGCTTACCTATGAGATTATTAAGAATCTGTCGTTAAAAGGTGTTGTGAGCCGCGACTTTTATTATTACAACTACAAGTATATCCTGCCCACCGGTACTCTATACGTCCCAAACGGTCAGTATAGTGAATTGAAGGTTGATGCTTCTGAAACAAACGGTTTATTAACACTCAACTACAACGGCAAAGTAACTAAGGATTTTGCTCTTACTGCATTTGTAGGGGGCAATCAGCAGCGTTCTGTTTATAATGAAAGCAATATTACAGGCAGTAATTATATTATCCCTTATTTCTACAGCTCAACCAATCTTTCAACCATTTCCACAACGCCTAAAAATAATAAAACGGCTATCAATTCATTGATGGGCTCGGCTGATATTGGGTATAAGAATTTTGCTTATTTAACCGTTACCGGTCGCCAGGATTGGTTCTCTACTTTAAGCCCAAAAAACAATAGTCTCTTTTATCCTTCGGTGGGTGGTAGCTTTGTACTTTCGGAGGCGTTTAAATTACCACAGGTAATCAACTACGCCAAGTTAAGGGCCTCATTTGCACAAGTAGGCGGTGGTGCGCCAGATCCATACCAAATTAACCAGGCATTTACCATGGTGCCAAGTTCGGGGCAACCCATACAAAATGTTTCCAGCACAACCATCTCTAATTCAACACTTCGCCCTTACACCTCTACCACAACAGAGGCGGGTATTGAGGCCAAATTATTTAACAGCCGCTTAAGTTTTGATATAACCCTGTATGATCGTAAAACTACTAATGACATCGTTTCTACAGCTATCTCCGGAACTACAGGCTACAATAATGTGGTTTTAAATGTAGGCGAACTCAGCAACAAGGGTATTGAGGTGTTATTAAGCGGAACTCCGATAAAAACAGGAGGCTTTAGCTGGAATACCAGTTACAACTTTGCTTATAACAAGAATGAGGTGGTACGATTGGCGGCCGGGCTCGATCAGATCCAGATGGCTTCGTCTGTTAATGGCTGGGCGTATATCAATAACATTGTTGGTCAGTCGTATGGTACTATAGTAGGTACCCGTATCCTTAAAAATGCCAATGGCCAAACCGTATTTAACGCCACTACCGGCTTACCTGTGGCAACAGGATTGCAAACTTTGGGCAAAGGCGTAGCGCCCATAACCATGGGCTGGTCAAATGATTTCCGTTACAAGCGGTTCTCCCTGAATGTATTGCTTGATGGTAAGTTTGGGAATAAGATATTCTCGTTAATGGAAGTTTACGGTACCCGTTTAGGTTTAATGAAAACAACCCTGCCGGGCAGGGATAACGGTTTGCAGCTGAGTGGTGTTGATCAGGCTGGTAATCCATATTCAAGAACAGTGCCCATATCAAACCTGCGCAGCTATTATGATAATTATAAGTCCTACTCAGAGTTGTTTTTGCACGATGGGGGCTTTGTAAAGCTTCGCCAGGTTATATTCAGTTACAATATTCCGGCCGATCTCCTGAAGGCTATCAATGTACAAAATGCCTCTGTTTCATTTGTCGCGCGTAACCTGCTAACCATTTATAAGCAAACAGACAATTTCGATCCGGAGTCGAGCTTTACCAATGGCTCAAGTCAGGGTTTCGAATCATTCGGCCTGCCCAGAACAAGAAGCTATGGTTTAAACCTCATGGTTAAATTTTAATTCAGAAAAACCACCATCATGAAAAAATATTTTATTCCCAAATTGTTAACCCTGCTGATAGCCTGTATTGGCCTGCAAGGGTGCGACAAAAACTTTGAGGCTATCAATACCAACCCCAATTCATCAGCTAACCCTACGCCGGCTTTTGTATTTACTAAAGCCGTGTTGGATGGAGCAGGTGACGTTCAGGTGCTTCTTCAGGGTACCATGCAATATACCACCAGCTATAATGATGTAGCCGGGTTTGGCGCAAAATATGTGTTGAGCCAAAGCTCACAATCATGGGTGGTGTTTAACACCGCCTACCCAAAAGAGATCAATGAGATAACTCAGGTAATTACTTCAGTTACCGGTAAGCCGGATCAGGTTAATCTGTTATCGGCAGCCAGGATATGGCGTGCTTACTGCTTTAGCCGTATTACAGATCTTTATGGTGATATTCCATATTCACAAGCTGGTAAAGGGTTCACTGATGCGATTTACATGCCCGCGTATGATGAGCAAAAGAACATCTATGCCGATATACTGAAGGAATTAAGTGAAGCCGCGACCTCCTTTAATGCGGCAAAACCAACATTTGGTGCAGCCGACCTGATCTATAACGGCGATGTGGATAAATGGAAAAAGTTTGCTTATTCCCTGATGCTGCGTTGTGCCATGCGCATGACCAAAGTAGATATTGCCGGTGCCGAAACATGGGCAAAAAAAGCCATCGCCGGTGGTGTGATCACCGCGGATGTCGATATCGCTAAAGTAAATGGTTACGTTTCTGCCGGTCAGGATATTAACAAAAACCCACTTGCTCTCAATATGCTTAATGCCGACTTTATAGGTGCAAACGGCACATCCAATCCCGAAGGTGGTAAATACCAGGATGTGTTTATTAACTATCTAAAAACCAATAATGATCCCCGCCTGGCAGCCGTTTCTGTGGTTTGGTTAAATAAAGCTGCGGATACCACGGCAGTGATACAAAAAGGTATGTCATCAAGCCTGAGCGCTAAACCCGCCGATGCCGTTTTTGTAACTTATTCAGAACCCAATCCCAATACTATTTTACAACTAAATAGCCCGTATCTATTGCTCACCAACGCCGAAACCAACTTTCTGCTGGCCGAAGCGGCTTTACGTGGCTGGTACACCGCATCAAGTACGAGTACTTTGTATGAAAATGGCATCAGCGCGTCTATGCGTCAATGGGCGTTGTTTGGGGCGCAAGGTGTTATCAGCAGTAACCAGATCCAAACTTACCTGAGCTATCACCGGCTAAATACCACAGGCTCATTCAATGCTCAAATGGAACAGATCTATACACAATTCTGGGTTGGGGTATTCCCTAACTCACAGGAAGTATTTGCCAGCTACAGGCGTACAGGTTACCCGGCATTAGTACCTAATAACTATGTGGGTAATGCTACAGGAGGCAAAATATTCAGAAGAATGTTATACCCCACTACCGAGCAAAATTTAAATAAAGCTAATTATAACGCGGCCATTGCCCGTCAGGGTCCAGACGATTTCCTGACGCGCATGTGGTGGGATCGTCCTTAATACCGGCCGAGTATCATTTACACCTTAAAATTATACATAACCTAAAAACAACATAATCATGGAAAGAAGATCGATCTTAAAAAAACTGCTGGCTTCGGCGGCAGGCATTTCAATATTTGGCTTTGCAAAAGCGAGTGTTGTAAGCAACGACGAAAAAGAAGTAAACAACATTACCAAACACCAGGATGTACCCCTGTTTTCGGGATCCACCAAACTGGGCAATATGATTTTTATAGCTGGAAAAGGCGCTCACGTGGAGCCTTTCGAGATCAAGGCGCACACCGAAATCGTATTGCAGGAGCTGGAGAAAGAATTGAAAAAAGCAGGCTCATCAATGGAAAAGGTATTAAAAGTTACCGTTTTTCTGAATGACATTGCCGATTACCAGGGCATGAATGATGTGTACAAAGGCAGGTTTGGTAAAAATCCGCCGGTACGCACAACCGTAGCCGTAGCCAAAGGCGGCGTACCCGGAAACTCCCTGGTTGAAATGGATTGTATCGCTTACATATAGAAATTACATAGATTTATATGAAACGCAGAGATATTTTAAAAGGCCTTACCATACTCCCTTTAACCAGTGGATTTATAGGCAAAGCGGCCTCCTTACATACCCTTACTACACCAAAAACAGCGCCCAAACGCGACTTTTTTAAGGAACTTGATGTTACCCCGGTTATAAACGCCGGGGTAACCATGACCTTTTTATCAGGTTCGCTGATGCTGCCGGAAGTGTTGGAGGCCATTAATTCAACCTCACATGATTTTGCCAATATGTACGAGCTGCAGGATAAGGTAGGAGGTAAGATAGCAGAAATGCTGCATGTGGAAGCGGCCATGGTAACATCAGGTGCATCATGCGCCATCGTTTTAGGTACAGCAGCGGCTATAACTGGTACCAATCAGGATAAAATCAAGCAACTGCCCAATTTGCCCGGCCCAAGGCCCGAGGTTATTATGCAGAAAACGCATCGCTACCTGTTTGACCAGGCAGTAAGCACCACAGGAGCCAAAATTATTGAGGTTGATGGACCTGAGGGTATGGAGAGCGCGATCAACAGCAATACCGTGATGGCCTTGTTTTTTAATGCCAGCGAAAAGAAAAGCAGCATTACGCATGAGGAGTTTGTAAAGATTGCCAAAAAACACAACATCCCTACATTTATTGATGCCGCGGCAGACGTGCCGCCGGTAGAGAACCTGTTTAAGTTTCAAAAAATGGGCTTCGATCTGATAACTTTTTCGGGTGGTAAAATGATCCACGGGCCTCAAAGCGCCGGTTTATTATTTGGCCGGAAAGATCTGATCACCGCTGCACGGCTGAACCACAGCCCCAATGAAGCACCGATTGGCAGACCTATGAAGGTAAACAAGGAGGAAATGTTTGGCATGTACGCGGCTTTAAAGGCTTATCTGGAAAAAGACCACCATAAAGAATGGGACGACTGGCTGCAGCGTGCAAAGCGTATTGGCAGCACGTTGGAAACAGTAGTTACGGTAAAAACCGAGGTAGTGGTAAACCCCGGGCCGGCCAATGCTTTTCCGAGCTTAAATGTTACCTGGGATCAAACCAAAATAAAGACTAACCCTAAAGATGTACTGGTCGCCCTCAAAAGCGGCACGCCAAGTATAGTTGCCAATCGACACGATGACACGTTGATTATTGGAGTAGTGCTGTTACGGCCCGACCAGATCGATGTAGTTGCCAGCCGCGTAAAGGCTATTTTACAACAGGCGGTTTAAGCTGACTTACAATTATTTATTGCTTTACGGAGTAGGTATTTCTGCTCCGACAGGATAACTATTGCCCCAGGTTTCCTGCATTACCTAAATTAAAAATGATTTGAAATGCAAAAAAGAATATTCCTGGTAATAGCAGCCATAGGCCTGGCTATTACAACATTAAAAGCACAATCCCTCTATAATGTGGTTATCAAAGGAGGCTACGTTATGGACCCTAAAAATAACATCGATGCCGAAATGGATGTGGCAGTAAAGGATGGCAAAATAGCGCTGGTGGCCAAAAACATCAACCCTAAACTGGGTCTGCAGGTTGTTGACGCTACCGGTATGTATGTTACACCTGGCCTCATCGACATCCACACCCACAATTTTTATGGTACCGAGCCCGATCATCAGTATGAAAACGGCAACCTGGCTTTGCCGCCGGATGGTTTTACCTTTCGCAATGGTGTTACTACCGTGGTTGATGCAGGTAGTTCGGGCTGGCGTACTTTTCCTACATTTAAGGCCCAAACCATCGATCAATCGCAAACGCGGGTGCTGGCCTTTATCAATATTGTAGGCGAGGGCATGCGTGGTGGTTACGAGCAAAACTCCAATGATATGGACTCCAAAATGGCCGCGCTGGTTGCCCGTCGTTACCGGAACATTGTAGTTGGGTTTAAAGTAGCGCACTATGAAGGGCATGAATGGACCCCGGTTGACCATGCTGTAGAAGCCGGTAATATGGCTGGCGGTTTGCCGGTAATGATTGATTTTGGAGGGAGTAACCCACCACTGTCTATCGAGGAGCTGTTTATGAAACATCTGCGCCCCGGTGATATTTTTACGCACTGTTTTGGACAATTAGATAACAGGGAGTATATTGTTGACCAGAATACGCAAAAAATAAAGCCCTTTGTATGGGAAGCACGTAAGCGCGGTATTTATTTTGATGTGGGTTATGGCGGTATCAGCTTTGCGTTTTCACAGGCCATACCGGCTGTAAAGGATGGGTTTTTTCCAAACTCTATCAGTACGGATATTCATACCGGCAGTATGAATAATGCCATGAAGGATATGCTCACTACCATGTCTAAATTCCTGAATATAGGTATGCCCCTTTATGAAGTGATCAGAGTAAGCACCTCAAATCCAGCCAACGAAATTAAGCATGAGGAACTGGGAAATCTTTCTGTAGGTTCAGATGCCGATATTGCTATTTTAAGTGTTCGCAAAGGTAAATTTGGTTTGTTTGATTATACCGGGTACAAAATTACCGCCGATAAGAAACTGGAATGTGAAATGACCGTTCGGGCGGGTAGAATAGTGTATGATCTGAATGGTATTGCCACGCCGATAATAGCGCCAAGGATACCTAATAGCAGGCCGCTTGCCAGGGAGAGTTCTGTAACCAATGATAAACCTATAAACAAATGAGAAACATTTTAAAGATCTGTTTTCCGGTATTGTTGCTATGCGCTGTAAGCGTAAGGGCCCAAACCATATCAAAAGAACAACTGATATTTTATACTTCTGAATGGAAAGGCGAACGCTTTGACGATGGCCGACCCAAAATACCCGACGAGCTGTTGGAGCGGGCCAGGCACATCGGTATTGAAGAGGCCTGGACCGTGCTAAAGAACGAAGGTTACAACAACCAGTTTGAGGGCAACTGGAAATTAGTAAATGATGATGTACCTGTAATTGGCAGGGCGGTAACAGCTATGTTTATGCCCAGCAGGCCCGATTTGGAAAAAAACATCAAGGCACAGGGAGTAAAAGAGGGCAGGAAAGGCAATACCAACGCCTGGCCAATTGACGTGCTGAAAAAAGGCGATGTGTATGTGGCCGATGGTTTTGGCAAAATAAAAGGAGGGACGTTAATAGGCGATAACCTGGGTAATTCTATCTTCAATAAATCGGGTAACGGGGTTATCTTTGATGGTTCCGCGCGCGATTTGCAGGGATTAAAAAGTATTCCTGGGTTTAATGCCTTTGTCCGCGATTTTGATCCATCCTATTTGGAAGAAATGGTGTTAATGGGGCTGAACACACCAATTAGAATAGGGCATGCCATTGTAATGCCCGGCGACCTGGTTATTTCTGAAAAGGAGGGGGTACTGTTCATTCCTGCGCATTTAGCAGAAAAAGTGGTTGCTACAGCCGAGTTTATTGCCCTGCGTGATGAGTTTGGACACGCTATGCTTAAATCGGGTACCTACAGTACCGGCGAGATTGACAGCCAGTGGACACCCGCCATCAGGGAAGCATTTTTGAAATGGCTTGTTCAAAGCGACAGCAAAGTAAAAATGACCCGCACGCAGCTGGATGCTTTTATGGAGAAAAGAACCTGGTAATTATTCACCTTAAACCATAATGAATTGAATAATTTAAATATTTATAAAACAACCGCAGGCTTATCGGCGATATGCCTGCTTGTTGCAGGTACGTTTTTTTTCCGTGGAAGCATTGAACAAACCGGCCCATTCCTGATCGCTTTTTTTATAACGCTGGCTATTTCGTTCAGAGGATTTAAGCAGCTTAAAGGCTTTTCTTATACGCTTATCATTTTCGCGGCGGTTACCACGGCCTTGTATTATCCGCAGCATTTTATACAGTTGAGCGGGTTTAAACTCGCGGCGCTCATTACGCCGCTTATACAGTTGATTATGTTTGGTATGGGCACGTCTATGAGTATCAAGGACTTTGCCGGTGTTATAAAAATGCCAAAGGGCGTGTTTATTGGGGTGTTCAGCCATTTTTTGATCATGCCTGCACTGGGCTTTACACTTGCCAAACTGAGCGGTTTCCCACCAGAGATTGCGGCGGGCATTATCCTTATCGGTTGTTCTCCAAATGGTATGGCTTCAAACGTGATATCATACCTGGCAAAAGCCAACCTGGCTTTGTCAATTACTATCACCGCGGTTTCAACCATGCTGGCGCCTGTTTTTACACCCATGCTCATGAAGTTTTTGGGTGGTACCTTTATCCAGATAGATATGTACAAAATGATGTGGGACATTACCAAAATGGTGATTCTGCCTATTGGCGCGGGCATTTTGTTTAATAAATACCTGCTTAAAAGAGCAAGGTGGCTGGAATATGCTATGCCTATGGTTTCCATGTTCGGTATTGCGTTCATCATTGTGATCATTACGGCTGCAGGCAGAAGCAGCTTGCTTAATATTGGTTTTATGCTGGTTTTACTGGTGCTCATTCATAACCTGATGGGCTATACGCTGGGCTACTGGGCCGGCCGCCTGTTTAAAATGGATGAACGAGACTGCCGTACCATGGCCATTGAAGTTGGAATGCAGAATGGGGGACTGGCGTCTGGCTTGGCAAAAGAAATGGGAAAAATAGCCACCGTTGGTTTGGCCCCGGCTGTATTTGGTCCGTTGATGAATATCACCGGCTCCTTGCTGGCTAATTATTGGCACCGTAAACCGATCGCCCAGTCAGCCGTCAAAGAAACACAAGTGGTTACCTAATGACCATCAAAGATTAAGATCAAATTAGGAATAAAAGCCTGTAAGTCGTCATTTACAGGCTTTTTATTTGAATTTAAATGGGTTTAGCTTAGAATTCGAAGAAAATAGAATGCTAAAAATTGAGGAGGAAGAATGCATATATTACTGTGTTATGCAAAAGAATGATTACAATTTGGATCTATTCATTTAATCACCTTATTTTTAAAGAATGAGAAATTTTGCTAAAAGCATTTTAAATATAATACTGATAGTGCTGCTTGCATCTACAGCGAGTAAAAGCCAAACCTCAACGGCTTATACAAAATATGTAAATACATTTATTGGCTCGGAGGGAGTTACTGATCCTAAAATCCTGGGTTATGAGTTACCAAAAGGCTGGCGCGCGTGGTCAGGACTTACCTTTCCTGGTAGTTCGTTGCCAAATGCTATGGTTCAGGTGAGTCCAATGACAAAATTTCAGCCTGCCGGGGCTGGATATGAATATGAAGACTCGGTTATTGTGGGCTTTACGCATACCAACAAAGGGCATTGGAATTTGGGTAATATCCCAATCCTGCCTCTTTCAAATCCGGGTGCTCAATTTGGTTCAAAGTTTACGCATAAAAAGGAAAGCGCTTCTCCCGGCTTTTACCAGGTATATCTTGATGATTATGGCATTAATGTGAGTTTGACGTCTACTTTAAGATGCGGCTATCATCGATATGAATATAAAAACAATACCAACCGGCAGATACTTTTTGATTTGTCAAAAGCCCTTAGCAGGGTATCAACCTGGAAGATTAAACAGGTGGGCGACTTTGCTTTACAAGGCTTTCAAAGTGGCGAAAACGTTTATTTTTATGCGCTACTAAATACCCGGATTGAAAAATTAGAAAAGAAAGATGAAGGTCAGCAAACAGGCTTTGCCATAGTTCATTTAGCGAACGGAGGTACAAGGCCGGTCGAACTTAAAATAGGCTTGTCATTTGTAAGCGTAGAAAACGCAAAAAAAAACCTGGAAAAAGAAATAGGCAATAAAACATTTGAAGTTGTTCGGAAAGAAGCAAACCAAAAGTGGGAGACATTATTGTCATCTATCCAGGTAAAAGGCGGAACCTATAAACAGAAACAGATGTTTTATTCTTGCCTGTACCGATCATTTCTGTGGCCGGCATTACGCAGTGATGTAAACGGAGAATTTACAGATATTAAAAAGAATGTAGTAAAAACCGGCATTACCTATTACACAGAACCCTCGTTATGGGATACCTACCGTAATAAGGATGTACTTTTGGAGCTTATCAGCCCTGATGTTACGCTTAATGTTATTAAATCACTGAAAGATAAAGGTGATAAGACTGGTTTTATACCTACCTTTTTTCATGGAGATCATGCCGCATCCTCCATTGCAGGAGCTTATCTCAGAGGTATCAACAACTTTGATATTAAAGGTACCTATCAATTGCTGTTAAGAAATGCGAATGTAGAAGGAGGAACGCGTCCATTTATAGCGGAATACATTAAAAAAGGATATATATCGGATCCTGATGTTGCCGAACCCAATGTAGAGACCAAAGGTAAAGCCGGCGTATCAAAAACCTTAGAATATTCCTATGATGATTATTCCCTTGCCCAGATCGCAAAAAAATTGGGCGATACGGCCAATTATAGAATCTTGATGGCAAGATCCGGAAACTATAAAAATGTATTTGATCCGTTTACCAAATTTATGAGAGGCCGGTTAGAAAATGGGGAATGGGTTAAAAATTTTAATCCACAATATCCCTATTATGAGTATATGTACAGGGAGGCAAATGCCTGGCAGGTTTCTTTCTTTGCGCCGCACGATATGGCGGGATTGGTTAAGCTGTATGGCGGATCAAAAAACTTTGAAGCAAAGTTGGATTCGTTTTTTACCGTGCCATGGAACCCTCATTACATTGCCAGAAATGTAGAAACTATGATAGGGCAATATTGCCAGGGTAACCAGCCGGATCATGAAGCGCCCTTTGCCTATTATTTTGTCGGGAAGCCCTGGAAATCGCAGAAGATCATAGATCATATATTAAATAATTTATATGGCATAGGTAATAACGGGTTGGAGCTGAGCGGTATGGATGATGCAGGGGAGATGTCATCATGGTATGTATTCAGCGCGTTGGGTCTTTATCCGTTTTCGGCAACGGATCCGGAGTATATTGTTACCGTTCCGCTTTTTGATGAAATAAAATGGAAAACAAATACAGGTAAAATACTAACTATAACAAAACCTGGAAAAGGGAGAATCTTAACAGCTATAAAAGTAAATGGCAAAAAAATTAAGGGTTATTTTGTACCAAACAGCTTGTTTAATAGTGGGGACAGAATTGAGATCATTACTAAATAATAAACTCATAACTTATTAATTGATGTTAATTGTTGCTTTACGCCGGTAGGTAACTTTGCCGACGTGGTGAAATGGGATTATAATTTTGAGTGATGGGAAAGGCAGGTGTATATGAGGAACGAATTTCACACCTGCCAGAGGCAGCGAGGCCAACGGCTTAATGAAACCCTGTGCGATAGTTCCAGATGCAATGAAGCCTCCTGCCGTAGCTGTATGGTTCAAACGGGTGTACGTGTTTTTTGACTTTCAGCCGCAAAGCCGGACGATTTAAAACAATCGCCCCACATGCTACTTAGGGTGTTTAGCAGTTTCCATTTCAACGGTTAATAGATTTCAGAGGCCAGGCGAATGAATGTCGGCCGGCCAATACCGCTGAGGCTGTCAACACTTAATATTGTCTATATACTGCTTGTATACTCGCCATTTGGATCAGATGCCCGGAACTTTTTCATTCCCAATTTAATCTTACACTATTGGGCATAAGTTACTTTATCAGTCTCTTTGGGTGTTAAAGCTATCTCATATTTGCAATTCCATTCTTTTATACTTTCCAGAATTGGCAAAAAAGCTAAGCCTTTTTCAGACAACTTATATTCTACCCTGGGTGGTAGTTCCCTATAGGCCAATCTTTCCAATAGTCCGTCTTCTTCCAACTCTTTAAGTTGTTCGGTCAGTACTTTCCTTGAAATGAGCGGTATAATGGAATCCAACTGACCAAACCGAACAGTACGGGTGCCAATCACATTAATGATGATCGGTTTCCATTTATTGCCAATAGTGCCGATAGCTCTCGTAAAGGGGCAATTCGAAGCGCAAAATCTCTCGTCTCTCATATTTTCAAATTTTTGTAGTTACCTCGCAGTAACCAGAATGAACTATGTTAGTTACAAATATAAACTAATGATAGTAACTTTGCGAAACAAATTTAATATTAAATTAAAAATGAGCAGATTAACAAATAAAGTAGCCGTAATTACAGGTGGTAATAGCGGCATTGGATTGGGCATTGCACTGGAATTCAAGAATGAAGGTGCAAAGGGAGCTATCGTCGGCAGAAATCAGGAAACGTTGGATAGCGCTGTGGTGAAACTGGGAGATGACTTTATCGCCATCAACGCCGATGTGACCAACCTGGCCGAACTGGAAAGGGTGTTTGCAGCAACCGCCGAAAAATTTGGCAAGATAGACGTCGTTGTTGCCAATGCAGGTGCTGGAGCCGCAGGAACTGTAGCAACTTTTGATGAAGACGCGTTTGACAAGGCCATTGATCTAAACCTGAAAAGTGTTTACTTCACTGTTCAGAAAGCACTGCCTTATATGAATGACGGTGGTTCTATTGTTTTGATAGGGTCAAATGCAGCACATCGGGCGTATGCGAATTTTACGCTTTATGGCGCTGCAAAAGCGGCGGTGATCTATTTAGCGAAAGGATTTTCAAGCGACCTTTTAGAAAGAAAGATCAGGGTAAATGTGATCACCCCAGGCACCACAGATACACCAGCATTTGACAAGTTTGTTCCCGCAGAACAAATGGAAGCGGTAAAAAAACACTTCGCTGATCAAATGCCGATAGGCAGGATCGGGCAACCGACTGACATTGGTAAAACAGCGGTTTTCCTGGCCTCTGATGATTCTTCGTTTATGTTGGGTGCCGAACTCCTTGTGGATGGCGGCATGACCTATTTATCAAAATAATTTAAAAATTCTCAAAATGAATAATTCACAAAACAAGGTAGCAAAAAGCTACGCAATTATCGGTTTTGGCAAGATTGGCAAGGCCCTGGCAAAGGCATTCGCCCGTAGAGGCATCAAAGTATCCGTTGCTACAACGCGTAACCCGGGAAGCTTTGCACCCGAGGCCGCCGAGATGGGAACCGGGATCATTCCAGCAACACTGGCGGATGCCGTCAAGGCGGACGTCATCTTTTTGGCGGTGCGTTTTGAGTCGCACCCGGACGTCGCAAAGGCGCTGCCTGAATGGCAGGGAAAGATCATCGTAGATGTGACCAATGCCTACGGCGTACCCTCCGAAAAGTTGGGAGGGCTGCCTTCTGCCAAATTTGTAGCACAGGCCTTCACCGGTGGGAAACTCGTTAAAGGCTTCAACCATTTAGGCGCTGCTATCCTTGACAAGGATCCGGCCGTACATGGCGGCAATAGAGTCGTGTTCCTGGCAAGCGACGATGAGAGTGCAGCTGAGGAGATCGCAGCGCTTGCGGAAGATCTTGGTTTCGCGGCAGTTAAACTTGGCGGGCTGTCGGAAGGCGGACTGCTGGTACAAGCGCAGGGAAATACCTGGGGACAGCTAATCTTCCAGGACCTGATCAAGTTTAAATCTTAAAATAATAGAAACAATGAATAAATTACAAAACAAAGTAGCGGTAGTTACCGGTGCATCAAAAGGAATAGGCGCAGCAATTGCCAAGCACTTTGCCGCAGCCGGCGCAAAGATAGTGGTGAATTATGCCACAAGTAAAGAAGGTGCAGATAAAGTAGTTAAGGAGATTACGGATAACGGCGGCACGGCCATCGCTGTACAGGCCAATGTTTCGAATGAAGCCGATGTAACCAGGCTGTTTGAAGAAACCAAAAAGACTTTCGGCGCATTGGACGTTTTAGTAAATAATGCGGTAGCTCAAGGATACGCACCTATTGAACAGATTTCGGTGGAGGCATTTCATCAAAGTTTCAATGTCAATGTTTTAGGGCCTATATTGACTATTCAGGCGGCGCTGAAACTTTTCGGCGATAAGGGCGGAAACATTATCAATATCAGTTCCGGTGCGAGTAAGTATCCTCTTCCGAACGCGTCATTATACTCTTCAACTAAAGCAGCGCTTGATGCCTTCACTATTGCTTTATCTAAGGAGCTGGGTGTTAAAAACGTTCGGATCAATTCTATTTTACCGGGCGCTACAGATACGGAGGGTGCCGCCAATGCAGGCGTCACTCCGGGCAGCGACTATGAAAAAATGTTTGTCGAAAAAACACCGCTTGGCCGCAGGGGCCAACCCGCAGATATCGCGAAAGCTGTCGTCTTTTTGGCTTCCGATGATGCAGCTTGGATCACGGGCGAGCAAATTTCCGTTTCGGGTGGTATGTATGGTTTTTAAATTCGTAAACTCAAGAAAATGCCAAAACACATTAAAATAATGGTTTCAAAAGTATAATTTTCATTCAATCCCTGTTTCTTCCGGAGGCAGGGATTTTTTGTTTCATAAATATTTCTGGTGTTAACTTATCACATACTTTTTTATGAACCAGTGTGCTCTTCAGATCATAATACTTAGGTGAAAGTCCCCAACAGCGAGTGGAGGGGGACTTTGTATTTCGGACCGATTGCAATGAAATATTAAGCTTATTTGTTTTCTGTTTTTGAAAGTGAAACAAAATTAAGCTCGCAATCACATCTGTACAAGATGTTTAAAATTTTAACAAATTGATTATCAAATCAATAATCTATTTTAGTGGTTAAGGAGTATCCAAAATTTAGTCACCGAATTACGCTCCTCTTATTGTGAAATGGTGAATAATAATGGGTGAGGCGGCAAAGATTGGTGAGATCCAAAAGTTGCTGAAGAAGTATCTATAGAAAGTAAGGTGTTCCGAGTATTTGGTGGAGATGCAAAGGCAGATGGCTTTTCTTGGACTCCAAACAATCCCAATAGTGTCAGTAACTTTAGGGACGCGGCAGGTTTGCCATCCGGGGGGCGCAAGTGGCTCTACAAATACCGGACAGTTTGTAATAGAAGGTACCGTAGATATGAGTAAGATTCTTGAGCGAAGGTCAGCATTACCATTAGATGGCAATGAGGACGGCCTATCAGAGTTCATTATAAATCCAAAAGATGTGAAGAAAACTAGAGTGTCAGGCGCTAATCCCGCATTTTAACTATGGAAAACAAATATTTAGGAATGACATTAAACGAACGGCTCTATGTAAGCGGTTTAATTAATGAGTTTGACAAAGCTGTAAAAGAGAAAGATGTTGAAAAGATTAAATCTATCCTCAGAGAAGTAGACTTAACTGATAGGACAACAATCGATGCTATTCTGAAGCAAGCAGGATTATGCTAACAGCTGGGCCTGGTAAAGTGCCAGGCTTTTACTTTTTATAAGCTATCCTGGTTTTAGCATGCTGGATGAGGCCATCAATGGCATACGTGATGTGCTCTCTGTCCTCATTAGGGAGTTGCTGAATAGATAGTACTTTATCCATGAGAGCTTGATCTATCTGCTTATCAGCCTTACCTACCAGGTAATCCAGCGACACACCAAGAGTATCAGCAATCTTACCGGCAACCTCGACAGAGGGAATAGCTTCATCCCTTTCGTACCTACCTATAAGGTTAGCATGAACACCACTTTGATACCTAAATCGCTTTGTGATACCTTACGTTCTTTCCTGACCAAAGTTAAACGGTT
Organism: Mucilaginibacter sp. RCC_168; assembly: GCF_041355315.1. Taxonomy (NCBI): domain Bacteria; kingdom Pseudomonadati; phylum Bacteroidota; class Sphingobacteriia; order Sphingobacteriales; family Sphingobacteriaceae; genus Mucilaginibacter; species Mucilaginibacter sp. RCC_168. The sequence goes on along the minus strand of NZ_JBFUPN010000021.1, from coordinate 104,636 downwards.
GCCAAAAGTTATCATGATTGTAGTGATTCTACCCTTAAAGGTAGCCTCAGGGTAAAGATAATAACTTAAATGATAGTATAAGTACCCAATATGGTTTGTTATGAGATGCTCTATTGAATATACTTACATAGTAAAGGTTAAATAGATGATCAAGGACAAGCTACTCACAGACAATCCCGAACTGTTGCATTACATGGCAGGTAAGCTACACATCACTATCCTGGGCGGTATCAAACTAACCGGGCTGGACAGACTGAAAGTAACGCTAAAGATGATCTGTACAGATAAGTCGCTATTGATAATAAGCAAATTAGGGTGGTCAAAGTGTTCCGGAGTCAACTGTATGCTATTTCCGGAACGTGGTGATCTAGCCTCGCGGAATTTCCAGTCACAAAACAAAGCATGATTTTTCTACTGAAAGGTATTGCTCATTTGGAACATTGGCAGGTACATGGCCACCATGATGATGCCGACAATGAGGCCTAATACCAGGGTAAAGATGGGCTGCATGACGCTGTTAAGCGTGGCAGTTTTATATTCCACCTCCTTGAGGTACTGGTCAGACAAGCGCCCAAAGAAAACGTCCAGTTTGTTGCCTTCCTCAGCGATCTTCAGCTGCATGATCAATTTGGCGGGGTAGATCTTAAACTCACGCAGGCTTTCGTGTAAGGAGCGGCCTCTCAGAATGGCGTTTTCTACCTGCCCGAGTGACGATTCGATCGGATAGTAGCCGATCATCTTTTTGCTTAGCGTGATAGCTCTCAACAGGGGAATGCGGGCGCCCAATAGCAGGCGCATGGAATTACAAAAGCGTGCGAGGTAAATTTTTTGTACCAGATTACCAATGACCGGTAAACGAAGGACCAGCGCGGCGGCGGTTTTCCGGAACCGTTCGTGCTTACGGAAGTACCAAAGCAACCCGCCCAGGATCATAGCTGTCAGCAGGAACGGCAAAAAATATGCTTGCACCGCTTTGGACAGACCTATGATCTGCTGGGTGATCCAGGGCAGTTCCCCGCCAAACCGCAGGAAAACGTCGCCGAACATGGGCACCACGAATTTGAGCATAAAGAATACAGCGCCGAAGGAAGTGCTCATAACGATACAGGGGTAGGTCAGCGCGGATATGACCTTGCGCCTTTGCTGTATCTTGTTTTGATAGAAGTTGGCCAGGTCTTCGAGCACCTCGGTCAGTTGGGCGGTTTCTTCACCGATCTCGAGACTGAAAACCTCATAGGCGGAAAATTTTCCGCTTTGCTGCAGCGCCTGGGAGAAAGGGGCGCCCTTCAGTACTTTGTCCTGGACGCTTTGAAATAACTGTTTGTCTTTTTCGGTTTCTTGTCCGCTGGTGATCAGTTCGATACTGCTCTTCAGGTCGATACCTGCCCGGAGCAGGGAGCTCAGTTCCAGGTAAAGGGCCTCTTTTTTCTTATCGTTCAGTTCCTTGCTCCCGAAACTGATATCTTTATTCATCAGGTCATGAAAGCTGTTTCTCCTGTTTGTGGGGGAGGAAGCGGTGTTTCTTTTGCGCTCGTACCTGCTGAGATCAATGGATGGCATCGGTGCTGGGTTGAAAAAGGTTTTCGGAACTGTATAACTTATGGTAATGATACGGAATTTTTTGCTTTTGCAGGAGTACGGTCAATCGCAGATCGTCAACTTTATTATCTGGTCCGGTCAGGGTGCTGTCCGACCTGAGCTCTTCAAAGGCTGTGACCGGAACTGTACTTTGTACATAAAATGTATCAGTCAGTCCCCGGGTCCGGGTAATATAATCCGGCCGGAATTCGTAGTCGGTAACCACACTGTCGGCGTGAAAGATCAGGTGCCGGTCTTCCAGAGTGATCAGTCTCGCCTGTATAAAGTCTTTTTGGAGAAGCTTATCCAGCTGCAACACCGTCATCATGTGCTTGTTTTTGGTGTTAAAGGATTGATAAGAACGGCTGATGAGCAGGTAAGCCGAATAGGAAAATCCGATCAGGATAGCGGTAACAACCATCACCAGGATGGTTTCCATAATGGTAAAAGCGGGAAGTTTAATGAGCTTCGTTTGCATCGCTGATGATTTGCTGTAATTGCGCTAACTGCTGGTGGTTTTCGCCGAATGCGGTCAGCTCAATTTGAATAAGTCCGGTCCCCGGTCCGAACGGGCTGACCTTTTGCTCGATCTCGAACTCGTCGACCTGGATATGCTGGTTATCTTTGCTGCTTTTTTTAGCGGTTTGATATAAGAATTCCTGCAAAATGGCCTGTGCCCTGATTTTTCTGACAGAAAGGGATAAGCGGGTTACGTTGGTGTAGATCATCATCGCGATCCCGAAGACCAATACCATAATCACCATCGCGATGACCGCTTCCATCAGGCTGGAAGCGGATAACCTGCCCCGAAACTTGATTTTTATTTTAGCCATTGCAGTATGTGTTGGGTGGCGCCCGCGGAGGGGCTTAAGGGGCTGCTCAGATAATACCTGGATAAGGTGGTAAGATCGATGCGGGTATTGACCAGGTAATTCTCGTAAAGCGTGATACTGCTTGCGTAAAGAAAACGCGAGGTCATGACGCCGCCCTGAATATTTACCCCTTCCTTTAATGAAAGGCTTCCCTGGGAATATATCTGGCCGGAAACCATGGTGTTTTTGGCCAGGCGGATTATCGGTGGCAGTTTGCCGGTCTGTTTTTCATATGTAAAGATCAGTCCTTCCACATGGCTATGCTCACCCAGGCTGATTCTTCCGGGTAGGTCGGTGACGCCAGCCGTGCTCCGGAATAAGGCCAGGCAGGAGGGGTAAGTAAAATGGCAATCGCTGCCTACGCTGAGGGAGTCGGTCGCGTAAAGTTGACAATGACCATGAAACCCGCTTTTGACCTGAATGGATTTCGCCACAACGATGACATCTTGTAGGGAAACCGTACTGTCGATAGTCAGTGTAGTATCCGAATATAAGATCAGATTTCCACTAAAACTTGCGTTTTGCAGGGTGGTTAGATCATCCAGGCGGATCACCCGCGTGGACAGCCGGAAAGACCGGGTGGTTCCCCCTGAAGGCGCTGGGCGCCGGCCTGTCTCTTCAGGTTGCCGGAAAAGACGCCTGATCAGTTCCAGCCGCGGGCCGGCGAGTGGGGGCAGCTGCCGGTCACTGTCAAAGATATGCCCTTTTACCAGGTGTTCATTACCGGTGTAGGACTGGTTATCCAGATACGCGGTTTTAACACCGGCTTTCGGAAGACGCGCGTCGCCGCATATGCTTGTTTTTCCGCTGAGGGAGAGTGGCCGGTCTTCATCGATCAGGTAAACAGAAGACCATTTGCTTGAATCGATTTGATTAGCAATGCTAAAAACACGCCAAAGCGTATCCCGGTGGCTAAAGGTTTTGATGACACCGATGTCGAATATACCCCAGGGATACTTCTGAAGGATAATGGAATCTGTCGGGTTCCCGGACAGGGAAAGAGCTTGTGGTTCCCGGTAGCTGCTGTCACCATTGTTCAGCAGGATCTGAATGCCGGAATTGCAATTGTTCATCAGGCGGTCGTATTGAAAATGAAGCTGATATTGCGCACGGTAAAAATAAGCCGCGCTGATCAGCGCCGAACAAATGAGGCTTATAACCAACGCGATGATGATCACCATATATAGGGAAGACGCTTTGAGCATAGCTGAACGTTAAGCCGCCGGTTTCACCGCGGATGTTTTTTTCTTTTGGAACAAATGCAGCCGTTTCAGTATATTTCCTTTTCCCGGTGGCACGACCTTCCCTTTTTTATACCGTAGCGTTTTAACGGAGTCCGTTCCCATATGAAAAGTAACGGGGCCATCCAGCAGATCATGTTTATAATATCCTGAGGTGCTGGCTTTGCCATCCCCAGTGTACCATTGGAACGGCCCGTTTTGCTCACCCCGGACCCAGGTGACCAGACGGCTCATTTTTCCGGTCTCGTTCCATTCTTTCCAGATACCGTCCTTCAGTCCCTCCGCGAAGGTTCCCTGAGTCCGCAGATTTTTATTGAGAAAGTATTCTTCATAAACGCCGTGGAGCAGATGCCCGCTGTAACCACCCTGCGTTTGATGGATTCCGCCGCTTCCGTACCAATAATACAGTCGATCGGGATTGGCTTTTGGTGTGGCGGAAATGGCTAAGATTCCGGCGCGTACCATCCTGTCCGTATCGTTAATCCGGACCTGGCTGGTGCCATATCCGGGTATCTGCTGCGCCCGTCCTAAGGCAGAACATAAGAGTAGTAAAATGAGCGGAAGCTGTTTCATAATGCGGCCGGATTGATCTGTATGAATTTATGGTGCCCCTGATATTCGACGCTAACGGAATCACGGAGGTTCCGCAGCAGTTTGATCGCTCCCGAACGCTCACCTTCGGCGAGCATGACCGGTTTGCCGTTAACCATCATAATGGCGATCAGCTTTTTTGATCCGGGATTGCGGATAAAGCCCCGGTAGCTGATCATATCCCAGTTAATCAGGGGTTTGACAGCAGGCCGGGAGACGTTGGCACTCGAAAGTACCAGCTTTTTTACAGGTATACTGCCCGTCGTATCCCGGAGCTTGATCTGCCCGAAGGGATCCCGGTATCCGGTATGCAGGCGCGCCGTGTCGCTCGTAAGCGCGTGATCATTATAAGTCTCACGGGGCTTTGCTTGTGGAGGAGGGAGGTCGCTGTCGCCATTCAGGGCGGCAACGACGCGGTAAATGATCGACCCCCAAATGATCACGACCAACAGTCCCAGCAGATAATTTATCTTTTTATTTTTCATCCCTGCTATTGTAGTGTGAAACTCCTGAGCTCGCTGGTTTTTCCTTCATTCCCGATCGCATCAAGGGCGCTGACCTGCCAGTAGATCCGCTCGCCGCTGTTACCAAGGTTAAAGGAATAGCTGGTCGCGGTTAAGGACAAAGGAAAAGTGCTGCTATACAGGGTACTTTGGTCGTTTTTATATACATATAGTTTGTAACTCGCGGCTGAGTTTGTTTTATTCCAGGATAGCGTGACCGGTTTGCTCAGGATGGTATTGTCCTGGGGTTGGACAAGGGTAACCGTGCCGGGCGGGGTGGAGTCATAGCTCAGTTGGTTAATAACCGACCATTTAGACTGACTGGAATCGTTTTCTGCTCTGATACGCCACTGATAAACCTGGTCCCTGGGTAGCTGGAAGGAGAACTGCTGCGCCGGAGTTAACTGATCCTTGACCAGGACGCTTTCATCCGCAAAATTGTTGGTATCGATCTGCAGGTGATACCGGGTTGCCTTATACAGGCTGCCCCATTTGAAAATAACGGTGCTCTGGGTAGTCGCCGCGTTATTTGCGGGGGAGGACAGGACGGGTGTCTGGTTGGTTAGAGAGGATGCCAGGATGGTAAGGTTCCTGGGGTCGGTATATCCGGTCTGTGTGCTGCCGTTTTCCGCCCTGACCCGCCACTGGTAGGTTCCGGGATCCAGGGTCTGTAAAAATTTAGTGCTATGGATCAGGGTGTCCAGCACCAGGCTGCCAATGGAGTCAAATTTTGGGGAAACGATTTGGAGACGATAGGACAAAGCGTCTTCTACGCCATCCCACCAGAAAGTTACGCCGTAGCTCGTACTTTGATAATTATCGACAGGCGCGTTGAGCTTGACCGTCCTTTTACTGATAGATGGTTCAATAAACTCTTTGCAGGAAGACAGCGTTTCCGTAAGTAAAAGCAGAAGGAACAAGCAAGTGGATAAGTATTTAAGTTTCATTCGCCGACGAATTATTAATCGCATTCAAAAATAATATATACATAGGTAATAAGCTAACGTTAAAAATGTTACCCGCAAAGGTCATTTGCTGATCTCCAACAAGATCTCCAGAACCGGTCCTGATACAGAAGCAACGTTCTTTCGGTCTGTTCGGTAGACGACAGACCGGGGAAGGCCAATACCTTTGGCGGATTCCAATGCATACAGGAAGCGGTTCAGTGAAAAAAAATCTCCGGCAAAACGAAGCTTTTGCAGGATGGCGCGGTCCGTATGAAAGATATCCTGCTCAGCGGGTACACCGATTAACCGGACATGCTGTTTTTCCGCCAGTATGGCGATCTCGCTCAGGGTGTTACTCCGAAATAAAGCGGTATCCGACCGGTAAAGCGCCAATGCCCGTTCCAGGTTCCTCGATTTACGCTCCATATAGCCAGGCTGGTAACTCAGGTCATTGGTCGCGGCCAATTCCTGGTTCAACTGGCGGTAAAGGTGCCACTCATCCAGGGTTCTGGAGATTACCAGCTGGTAAGATATAAAAAACAAGAGCACGGCACCGGCATATACCAGGTAATCTTTTCGAAATGGCCAGTATTTCCACATATCAATATGTAATAAACAGGGTAAACACCCCGGTGTTTAATTCATTGTTATAATCATAACTCTCCAATTGCACATCTTTGACCCATTTGCGGCTTTTGATCCGGGCAAGCCATTCATTAACCGGTATGATCTGGGGACATATGCCTTTGACCACCATACGGCGGTCGGCAAAGTCGAGTGTGTGTTTGTCTTTGCTTTTTCGCTCATCAATGGGGTTGACAGCTACTTCCTGCCAGGTGATCTCTGGTGGCAACAGCGAGGCGATCTCATCTATCCGCACGCTTTTCCGGCCGCCTTCATCCCAGCCCAACTCGCGGAGCAGGTGTTCTTTTTTATTGATCTTGGTGACCATGCGCTGCCGCTGGTTGTTGTTTTGCGCGCTGCTGCTCACTTGACCCGAAAGGGTATCGTTAGTCTGTTGCAGCCAGGAAAAAGCCAGGAAATTACAAAGCAGTACAATAAAGAAAATCAGCAGGACAATAAAGGCCTTAACCCGGATCTTTTTCATTTCCACGGCCTGGTTAAAAGCGGTCTCCAGAACAGGGACCATCGCTCTGGTAGGATGGAGCCGCGTAGCCATTACCAATTGGAAAGCCGAAGCGTACGGTATGATCAGCCTTTGGTCGATGGGTTCGTTCTCTACCTTGAGGGGAAAAGCTGCGGGGGCAAGATCCGGCTCCTGGTACCGGACACCGGTCCAGTTCAGGGATACATCCCGCGAGATGGTATGCCCATTGAAAACTACTTCTTCATTATAAATGTTCAACTGCGGGAGGATATGCTGAACCGGAAATGGGCCCAGGCTGAGCATCAGTACACGGAAGCCTTGTTTGGCCAGTAAACTCAGCCACTCGTCCGCCTCAGAACGCCGGATGATCGCGGCGAACGAACTGTCCGTGGAACGGAAATGCTGTACATAAAAATCGGTCAGCTCGGCCCGTGGCAGGAGCGCCGCGAACTCCTCCGGGCCGATATCATCCACAGCTGGAATTTGTTTGTACAAAACCCCTTTTCCGCAAAGATTCAGCGCTACCGGAAGTGTGGCATCAAATCGTTTTCCAAGATCTTCTACCTTACTGACCGCCGTGATCTTTTTCTCCAGATGGAGCTTGTTGTTTTTGATCAGGACCTGGCAGCCGTCCAGTTGCAACTGCCCTTCGCGACCGATGGTGATATTGATCCCGGTAGACTGGGTGATGCTATAATAACTTTCCAACAACGGCATGTTTAACGGATTATAGTGGACTTGATAAACAGTACGGTATATATTTTAGCGTTGGTCTTACTGCGGCTGCTAAACAGCCATTTCAGTACCGGTATCCGGGACAGTATGGGGATGCCCGAAGCACTTTCGTTCGCTTCTGTACGTTCCAGCCCTCCGAGTACGATCGTATCGTCGCTATGTACCCGCAGGCTGGTTTCGAATTTATTGTTGGACTGTGGTGGTGGTGAGCCGTCGGTTGGGATAGCGGTAAACTCGGAATTGTTTACGGTGATTCCCAGCGTAACCTGGTCATTCCCGGATACAATGGGCCTGATATTCACGGACAAGTCTGCGTTCACTTCCTGGTATACATTGGTAAAGATGGTCTGCGCGCTGGTGGTGAACGGAACGAGGTTCTGGGTGGTGTTTTTATAGTAACGCTTATTACCCATATTGAGTTTTGCAGAATGGCCGTTCAGGGTAGCCATTTTTGGGGTTGAGCGGATTTCTATATTGTTTTTAGCCTCCAATGCACTCAGTGTCAGGTAAAAGTTGGGGGTGACATGGCCCAGGTTGACGGAAGTAAACTTACTCATGCTACTTAAAAAATCATTAAGCGGTTTGGATCCGAAGGTGTAATTCAGGCCGGACAGGACCGTGCCGCCCGTTTTAACACTGTCGGAGACGCCCGCGGAGATCCCGGTCGATACCGTACGTGTTTTGTGCACATCAACCATGATCACTTCAATGAGCACAACCGGTACCAGTTCATCCAGTTGCTTGATAAATGCCTCGACCTCATTGATCTGGGCGGCCGAACCGGATAACATGATGGTATTCTGGTCACGGAATTCCTTGATTTCCATACCCCGCTTCCAGTCAGCCGGGATCATGGATACAACCGTGTCGATCGTTCGGTTTTGCAGCCGTACGGCTTTAAACGTACGCAAGCCCTCCAGTTTGCGGTCGCCGATCAGGTAAACGCCTTTTTCGGTATGGAAGGTGTACTCTGTACTCTTAAACAGCAGATCGAGAAAAATATCGTAGTTCACATCGCTGACATGCATGGTGATCACTCCTTTGATGTCGGAATACAGCGAATAGCTTTTCCCCGTCTCCTGTGAGGCCTGTTTGACCAGGTCAAGGATTGGCGCGTTGATGGCATCGACTGAAATCAGCTTTTGACCATTCTGTGAACGGACAAAAAGACCATTGGCTCCAGGCTGAGCCTGAGGGCCGGGGGGGCGGAAAGTCTTCCGGATATCGGTATGGTGATCGCCGTTGACATAAAGTTCCTCATTATCGCCTAAAGGCTGAAACAGATAGAAGTTATCGGTGGTACGGACCATTTTGATCTCGTTGCCGTAAGCCAGTTTTTCCAGGGCGACCTCAAAGGGGGCGTCCCGGATAAATGCGGTAACCCGTTTGTTTTGCAGCGCGCCCGGGACGATGATATTTTTACCTGATACTTCGGTGATTTTTCGTGCGACAGCGGGTAAGCTGTCTCCTTCGAGCTCCAGGGAAAGCAGGTCACCGGCAGCCGCGTAACTTGCCTTGATCTCCTTCGGCTTGACTTGCTGTACCGGGTTTCGATAAGGGGTGATGTAAATGATCGAGCCTACGATCCCGATATCCAGATTGTATTTTTGCGCGAGCAACAGCAGGACGTTCTCAGCGGTAACACCGTTGAACGTATCATTGACCAGGAAATTTAACGAGGGATCGACACTAATACTGAGGTCATTAGCCCGGGACAGGGCGCCGATGTACTGTTGAATGGAGACACCGGTCACCATGAGCTGGATCTTTTGATTCAGACCCGGTACCAATCCGGCGGCATTGTCCAGTTTTGATTGCAATGCCTGCATGCGGTCCCCCTGCTGCGTTTGAGCCCATAGCGCCTGAGTGTTAAGGCTCAATAACAATATCCATAAGGTCCGGGTAAATATTTTGTGCATAGAGGGAGTTAATAGTTAAACAACAACGGGTAAATTTCTTCCAGGGAGGTGTCGCCCTGGCTGAAAATATGAAATGCGTTTTCAGCCAGCGTTTGTATGCCTCTTTCATTAAGCAGGTCCGCGATCTGCGAATGTCCTGCTTTGATCCGCTGTGCCAACTCCAGGTCAACAGGGATAACTTCATAAACGGCCTTCCGGCCTTTGTAACCGGTATGGTAGCAGCGTTCACAGCCTCCGGCCACATAATGCCGGTTAACTTCGTAATACGGCTTGAATTGGCCGGGGTAAAGCTTATGGCTAAAGTCCTGCTGTATCTTGCAATGTGGACACAGCAAGCGGATCAATCTTTGCGCCGCCGCTGTATTGAGCGTGTCGGCAACCTGGAATGCCGGAATACCCATGTCGACGAGGCGCGAAACGATACCCCAGGCGGAATTGGTATGGATGGTCGATAAAACGAGGTGGCCGGTTAGCGCCGCACGGATAGCCATACCGGCGGTTTCCGGGTCCCTGATCTCACCAACCATGATCACATCCGGATCCTGCCGCAGAAATGTCCGGAGCGCGGCTGCGAAGGTCAGGCCTATAGACTCACGCAACTGCACCTGGTTGACCCCTTCCAGTGTATATTCGACGGGATCTTCTATCGTGAGGATATTCCGGGTCTCTTTGTTCAATAATTTAAGGGTGGCATACAAGGTTGTTGTCTTACCCGAACCGGTCGGACCACTGATCAGCAGCAAGCCATTCGGTCTTTTAGCGCCTTGCAGGTAATTGGCCAGGTCGGTCCCGGAAAAACCCAGGCTGTCCAGTTCGATGCCTGTAGCGTCGTTGTTCAGTAGCCTTAAGACCACTTTTTCCCCGTAAAGCGTCGGCAGGACCGATACCCGTATATCAAACTGGTATTGCTGGTAGCTGAAGTTGATCCTCCCGTCCTGGGGAAGTCTTTTTTCGGCGATATCAAGTTCCGCTTTGATCTTGATCTTGTTGATCAGGGCCGGGTAGTCGTCTTTTTTCAGGAGGTGACGTTCCACCATATTACCATCGATACGGATCCTGACACGGCATTTTTTTTCATAGCGCTCAATGTGGATGTCGCTGCTTTTTAGGTTTTTGGCTTCCCGGATCAGCTGAATCAGAAAGTCCTCCGCGTTCTGGTTAACCGACACCTGGACCGCGGCGCCAGCCCCTTGTAGATAGTACTGGGAAAGTAGCCTGCTTACCACCTCCGGTGTGACCGGAAACAAGCGGATCTCCAGCCCGGTAACAATCTCCAATTCCGCTTGAAGAGCATTCTTGTCCGCTTGTTCATCGCAATAAAGCTCCAAAAGACGGGCGTCCGCCAGTTTGGGCAATACGCGATAATGCCAGGCCTGCTCGCCGGAAAGCATGTGCAGATGGGCGGTCTGCAGCACAATTGCCTCTGCTAATTTTGCATCCATGGCGTATAAAATTGCAGTAGCCAGTTATCATTAGTAATACCCTGATGAAAGAACCACCAGTCGCTGGATAAAAAAAGCATGAGGAATAGCGCCAGTAGCCCGGCCAGGGGTATTTTCTTGTTTTTGTTTATCGTCGACCAAACCGCCTGGATTAACGCGGTACAGACCAGGCTGGTCAAGAAAAAGAAGTGAAAGTTCAATATGGACAGGCTGCAGGCCGGTACTAAAAAAAACAATATATCTCCGCTGCCGATGTACTGTTTGGTAATATTGACGAGGCGACGTGATTTGACTAATATATACAGGTTAAGAAGTAACAAAATAATGAGCAGCAGGCCGACATTGCTCAGGAACTGCGGCCAGACATCCGCGAAAGTCTCGCCAGATACCCATCGCAACAGAACGATCCCGCCGAATAAGAATGGAAAAATAATCCAGGAGACCGCGCGGTACCGGAGATCATGTACCCACACGAGGCCCAATAATAACAACACCAGAATTTGTAGGTAAAACTGCACCTTAGTCCTTTGTAACTTCTTTCAATATTTTGTTCTCGTCGATTTCCCAGACGTCGAAGACGCCGTTCCCATTAAAATCAACCACCGAGGTGGCACGTGCTTTAAATTCAGTATTGCTCGCGCTGGTGATCTCGATCCGGTAATTGGCACGGGCACCTTTACTATCGGTAACCAGTTTTTCCTGAACAAATCCCAACTCGTCCAAATCAGTCGTATATCTGGAGTATTCGTAGAAATAACTTTTTTCCAGTGTCTGCAGGTGTTCCAATTGGAGTTTGGCCTCGGTCGATTTCGCCCGGGTCACCACGGTCAACAGGTAAGGTAATGCCAAAAACGCCAGTATGCCGATGATAATAAGCACGACCAGAATCTCTGAAAGGGTGTAGGCTTTTAAACGTTTGTTTAATTTAGGTTTAAGGTACTTCACAAATTTATCCCAATTGACTTAATGTCCACTAAGATAAGTAATAATATAATATATTCAATACAAAAATATTTATTACAAACAATAATTCCGATTGTTTGTATGGGGCGGAGCTTTATGAACCTGAAAAACCTGGTTGGTGGCGAAACGAAACAGTTGATATATATTTCCACTCGATGCTCCTGCAAACAGATTGTCACCACCGGTACTAGGCGATACAACTGTTGTTAATCAGCTAAGAGTTATTTAACGCTTATCATGTAACTACTATTCCCAATTTTAACTATATGTTATTTTTGCCTGCATATAATACAGCATATAGCAGACTCGGCTATATCATTATTATTAGTAGTAATTCTTTTGCCAAATATGGGCCAGCACCTATTGCATCGTTCCCTGCCAGTGACAGGATTGTATTTACCAATTTTGGATCATTTGCTAATGCGCCAGTCAGTATCGCACAATTAGTAAAAGCGACATCTGATAAGTTTTTGATCCTAACGACTTCTACGTTATTCAAACGGGGACCCAAAGCTATGATTTGGTTAATGCTACCGATGCCAGGCCTGGATGAGCCTTTATTAGTACCGACAGATTGTATAATGACTAAGGCTCTGCCCTATAAATGGGATAACCACAGTGATATATACAACAGCTCAGGCACACTTCACTCCCGGAAACAGGTCGATTGTTATAGGACAGCCCAGGCGTGTCTGAGTTGCTCACGATGGTGAAATGCTATTTTATTTCCTCGATAAAATCACGATAACTTTGCTGAATCACCCGGTACAGGTTAAACTTTACAAGTGTGTAATATCAAAATTGTTTTTGCAATGCAGAACTAAGCCTCCTTTAGATTTGCAGACTCTTAGTAGTTAAACGAATAAAATTTTATGTGTTACTTTCATATACATTCATTGCCAATCAAAAAAGTGAATGAAAAGAACTGAAAATAATAATATTAAATATAATTATATTTACTGTTAATAATAAACCCTAACCTAATTAATCATGAAATTATTCAAACCTCCCCTGTTTTATTTAAGACTATTTACGCACTTGCAGCATGCTTAATTAAGCATGTCTTGGCGTGATAATGTCAATCTTTTGCAATAGCATATAACTTAAAACCAATAACCAAACCAATCACTAATCACTTAAATTATGGAAAGTCCATTTATCGGCACTATTTCATTATTCGCCGGCAATTTCGCACCGCGCGGCTGGGCACTTTGTGACGGCCAGCTTTTATCTATCTCAACTAATCAGGCGCTTTTCTCTCTAGTGGGCACCGCTTATGGTGGCGACGGGGTCAGAACCTTTGCTTTACCTGATCTGCGCGGGCGTGCACCCATACACCAGGGTCAGGGCCGCGGCTTATCCCCCAGGAATTGGGGCGAAAGCGCGGGGGAGGAGAACGTGACCTTGCTGATTGGCCAAATGCCCGCGCACAACCATGCGCTTAACGCAAGTACAAACACAGGGGATAAGCCCTCACCCACAATTAATGTAATGGCTGTATCGTCAGATCCTGATGTTGGTGGTGCCCCATTAAATTTTGTATCCGGAGCAAGTGTAAACACCGCAATGGCTCCTAACGCAATTGGCCCTGCCGGTGGAACCCAGCCGCATGATAATATGCAACCCTATCTGGCGGTAACTTTTATCATCGCGCTGGAGGGAATATACCCAGCCCGTAATTAACAGAATACAATACGTCACAGTAAACTGATGAAAATAGGTATTGTATCCAATTCAGCGACACTGTATATGCCCCTGCTTCCGCCCTTATCCAATTATAAGGCGAAAGCAGGGCTTATGCTTTACGTAGGTAGTTCTGCAGCGCCCGAGAACAGCGCGCCAGAAACTATCCGGTATTGCAATGCCGCCGGTATTGGTCTTACGTTTGAGCACAATAAAGCCGATCTTTATGACTGGCTGCAGCAGCACGATATCGTTTTCTTTTCGGGCTACGGTCATTTCGTTAAAGCACAATACCTGGAACAACTACCTCTTGGGGCCTATAATATTCATTTTGGTGTCCTGCCGCAGTTTCGCGGACCTTCGCCGGTTTTCTGGCAATTGCGTAAGGGCGGCCATGAAATAGGGCTCGCTATTCATGTACTTACAGACCAACTGGACGGTGGCCCGGTTATCTGGCGGCAAAACATCCCAAATCAACCACATTATAATTACGATAACATTTACCAGCTGTTTGGTCAGTTACAGGTACAAGGTGTACTGGCCATACTGAATGGAATTAACAGCGGCAACAAGTTACCGCTTACCGAACAGAATAAAAGCCTGGCCGTGTATTATCCGCGGCCCGAGCTAAAAGATGTTTTCATCAACTGGCAAGAGATGGATGCAGCAGAAGTTATGGATATCATTAAGGCCTGCAGCCCCTGGAATATAGGGGCCATTTCGCTTATTAACGGCCAGGAACTGAAAATAATGGATGCCTCCATCGGTTTAATCAATCATTACTCCTATCCGTCGGGGACTATCATTGTTAACAAACGCACGTTTGCTGTTATGTGCAAAGGTGAGCGACTGTTAAATATTAATTTTTTTAAAATGGGTAATAACTATGTACCGGCCAGATTTGCCGGCGCCTATGGTTTTAAAAGCGGGCAAAGCTTTGTAAGCAACACGCCTAATTTAGCTCCAACAACAGCAAAAACAAACCCAAACCTAACATAAAATTATTTAAGACCGGTGATCACAAGGCATCGGCCCTACCAAACAACCTTATTAAAATGAAAAAACATCTACTCGTTTTTTGTATAACCCTTTTAAGTACCATAACCAGTTTGCGGACTTCGGCCCAAAGCGTAACTTTCGACTGGTCGTGTTTTCCTACTTCGGGCACCATACTGGCTGATAACAATGGGATTGCCAATCTTAACCTGAGCACGGGTAATTGCAGCGTGGCTAATGGCTGGGTACTACAATGCCAGGGCACCGGCGAACAGCGCATCCTTTCTTCGGCCCTGGGCGGTAACCCGTATATTCGGATGCAAAAGGTGGGTACCGATGCGACATTTAACTTTGCCCGTTTCCTGACCGCATCCGGGTCTTTATTTACCTTGAGGAGTATATCAGTTACACCAACCTCGGTAGGTGCCGCCGCCGGGGGCGCCCAGGTAATTACGCTTCACGCTTACAAGGGCGGCCGGGAACAGGGATCCACATCAACAGCGTCCCTCGGTACAATAACGCTGGTTAATATTCCGGAGTCGCAATTGGGAGCCTTTGTTAATATTGATGAAGTAAGGCTAACGTCTGATAAAAGTGCCGCATTTGGTGTAGGTGTTGATGATATAGTTATTGTGCAAGGCGCGGTTATACCAACAGTAGCTACGGGCGCCCCGGCTGCTATTACCGCCAGCTCGGCCACATTAACAGGGAACGTATCATCTGACGGAGGAACTTTGGTGACCGAAAAGGGCGTAGTTTATGCTACTACAGCCAATCCTACCACAGCTAATAGTAAAATAACCAATGGTGCAGGTACAGGAGCCATTTCAGTAAATGCCGCGGGGCTTGCAGGCAGTACCACCTATCACGTGCGCGCTTATGCTACCAATGGCATTGGTACAGCTTATGGTGCTGATAAAACCTTTACTACCCTTGCAGCAAATCAGGCCCCGGTATTGACCGCATCTGCAGGCACCACTATATTTTCAGGTCCGAACGCTGTTGTTGATCCGGGTATTACCCTGAGTGATGATGGTAGTACATTAGCTTCTGCTGTAATATCAGTTACCGGTGGTTTCCAGGCAGCAGAAGACCGCCTTACATTTATAGCCAATGGATCCACAGGTGATATTAACGGCTCTTATAATCCGCTCACCGGGGTACTCTCCTTGCAATCATCAAGTGGTACGGCTACCATTGCACAGTGGCAGGCCGCGTTGCATTCAACAGTTTACAGGAATGTGCTGTCGTCCCCAACCGTAAACACCAGAACCATCAGCTTTTTGGTAAGTGATGGTGCTTTGAACAGCAATGCAGTTACTAAAGCTGTAAGCATTGCCCTGCCCGCAGCCGTGGTTGATAACTATAGCTATCAATCAGGCACAGCTTTAACTATTCCGGCTCCCGGCGTTTTAGGTAACGATACGAGTCCCGGTGGAAGTCCTCTGAGCGCCATATTGGTAACCGGCCCGGCTAACGGCACGTTGGTTTTAAATCCAAACGGCGGTTTTACCTATACTTCAAACGGCGCAACTAGCGATCAGTTCACTTACAAGGTTAACAACGGAGATCTTGATGGCAACACGATTACGGTAACGCTTACGCGTGCCAACTCCTCCCCAGTAGCCGTTAACGACACGTATACAGTAACCGCAAATACACCATTTAGCGGGAACGTGTTTAACAACGACTCGGATCCCGATGGAGATCAACTATTGATCACAGCGAATACTTCGCCTGCGCATGGTACACTGGTTTTAAATCCAAATGGCAGTTTTACCTATACACCTAATATAGGCACTACAGGCGACGATACTTTTAATTATCAGGTATGTGATAACGGAATCCCTTCTTTCTGTTCTTCGGCAACGGTGGTTTTCCATGTATTGGCGCCGGCTAATACCGCCCCGGTAGTAATTGCAACTGCGGGCACCACTTTATTTTCAGGTACGGATGCTTTTATTGATCCCGGAATTACGGTGACTGATGATGGCAGCACTTTAGCTTCTGGTGTAGTATCCATTAGCGGTGGTTTTCACTCTCCAGAGGACCAGTTGGCATTGATACCTGATGCGTCCACGGGTGATATTGTCGGCTTTTATAACGGGGGCAGTGGTTTTCTCGCCCTGGGAACGCCAAGTGGTACTGCCACTGTTGCACAGTGGCAGGCCGCGATGCGCCGAATTGTTTACAGGAATGCGCAGGGAGTCCCAACTGTAAACACCAGAACCATCAGCTTTTTGGTAAGTGATGGTCATTCGAACAGCAAAGCGGTCACTAAAACGGTAAGCATTGTCCTGCCATCCATCAGTGCTGGCGGCACATTGCCAGCACTCAACACCACATACGGCACGGCATCGGCCTCTGGTACCTTCAACGTATCGGGCACGAACCTTACCGCCGGTATATTGGTTACCGCTCCAACCGGCTTTGAGGTGAGTATCGATAACGTAACCTTTACCCATACGGTTACTATCGGCTCGGGAGGTAATATTGCTTCAACACTGGTGCAGGTCAGATTGGCGGCCGGCAATAACGCGGGCACTTACTCAGGTTTTGTAGCGCTGAGCAGTGCTGGTGCAGGCGGTATAAATGTACCAACAGTTGCCAGCACGGTTAGTCCTAAAAAACTGACCATCACCGCCAAGAACGTAACCAAAACTTATGGGCAAACGCTTACCGGGGGAGCAATAACTACAGAATTTACCGCTTCCGGATTGGTTGGTACAGAAACCGTTGGCAATGTTACCCTTGTTTACGGAACAGGCGCTGCCGCGAATGCCGCGGTTACTACCTACACCGGCATGGTAACAGTTAGCGCCGCCAACGGCGGCACATTTAACCCGGCCAACTATGCTATTAATTATATAGCCGGTAACATCGTAGTAAATAAAGCAGCACTCACCGTTACCGCCAACAATAAAGGCAAAGCATTTGGAACGGCCCTTGCCAGCGGCACTGGCTCTGTTGATTTTACATCAACCGGTTTGGCTAATGCAGAAACCATAGGCAGCGTGACCATTACCTACGGCGCGGGTGCTGCGGCCAATGCTGTTGCGGGAACATACCCCGGATCTATAGTGCCAAGCGCAGCTACGGGTGGCACATTTAAAACATCGAACTATAATATCATCTATAAAGCCGGTACACTCTCTGTTGGGCAGGCTATTTTAACAATAACGGTTAATAATGCAACCAAAACTTACGGAGCGGCAATTCCTGCATTGAGCGTGAGCTACAGCGGCTTTACCGGTGGCGATAATGCATCAAGTTTAACCGTACAGCCTACTATCAGTGTTGCTGCTGTGCCAAATTCGCCGGTTGGTATTTATGCTATTACTGCAAGCGGTGCGGTATCATCAAACTATACCATTGTTTATCAGCCGGGAACGTTGAATGTAACACCGGCTGCTTTAACGGTTAAAGCCAACAACCGGAATAAAATATACGGACAAAACCTAACCGGCGGCGCAGGTTCTACTGCGTTTACATCGACCGGGTTAGTGGGTGCCGAAACGATAGGCAGTGTTACCATCACTTACGGAACGGGTGCGGCAGTGGGCGCGCCGGTAAATACTTATACAGGCTCCATTGTGCCGGGTTTTGCCACGGGCGGTACTTTTAACGCGACGAATTATAATATCACCTATGCTGCCGGGGACATTACAGTGGGCAAAGCTCCGATCATTGTAACCGCTGATGTGCAAAATAAAATTTATGGCGACGTTGATCCTACTTTAACCTATGCCGTCACTACCGGGGCATTGGTAGGCACGGATACCTTTACCGGGGTGCTTACCCGTGCCCCGGGCGAAAATGCGGGTACCTACGCTATTTCGCGAGGCACCCTGGCGCTCAATAACAATTATACGCTGACTTATGCAGGTGCCAGCTTCACCATTAATAAAGCAGCCATTACGCTAACTGCCGATCCACAAACCAAATCTTACGGTTCTGTCGATCCGGCCTTAACCTTCATGATCACCAACGGAGTGTTAAAATTTGCGGATACCTTTACCGGCGCACTTAGCCGCGCCCCGGGCGAAAACGCGGGCACCTATGCTATTCAGCGGGGTACCCTGGCACTCAGCAGCAATTATACGCTGACGTATGTTGGTGCTAACTTAACCATTGGTAAAGCTGATATCACGGTAACGGCCGATATGCAAAGCAAAGCTTTTGGTGCTGCTGATCCGCCACTGACGTTTAAGATCACCAGCGGAGGGTTAAAATTTGCAGATACCTTTACCGGTGCGCTTACCCGTGTTGCGGGCGAAAGTACAGGTACTTACGCTATTCAGCAAGGCAGCCTGGCCCTCAGCAGTAATTATAACCTCATTTATGTAGGCGCTAACTTCAGCATCGGCAAAACGACTATTACCGTAACCGCTGATGTGCAAACCAAGACTTATGGCGATGTTGATCCGGTATTTACCTATAAGATCACCAGCGGCGTACTGACTCCTGGAGATAAATTTACCGGCACGCTTACCCGTGTAGCCGGTGAAAACGCAGGTACCTATGCTATACAGCAAGGTAGCCTGACGCTCGGCAGCAATTATACACTGAATTTTGTTGGCGCAAACCTAACCATTGGTAAAGCTGCTATCACCGTAACTGCGGATGCACAAACCAAGGCTTACGGTGGAGCTGATCCGGTATTGACCTATAAGGTTACCAGCGGAGCATTAAAATTTGCGGATACCTTTACCGGCGCACTTAGCCGGGCACCCGGTGAAAATGCGGGAACCTATGCTATTCAACAAGGCACCCTGGCACTCAGCAGCAATTATACGCTGACGTATGTAGGGGCCAACCTGACGATCGGTAAAATAACTATCACCGTTACCGCCGATGTACAAAATAAAATTTACGGCGCAACCGACCCGGTACTGACTTATAAAATTACCAGTGGGGCATTGGTAGGCAAAGATAATTTTACGGGCATATTAACCCGTGCAGCTGGTGAAAATGCCGGTATTTACGCTATTCAAAAGGGTACACTGGCGCCTGGGGGCAACTACACGCTCACCTATGTTGGTGCTGATCTGACCATTGACAAAGCGGCGGTCACCGTTACCGCCGATGCGCAAAATAAGGTTTATGGCACTGCCGATCCGGTACTAACCTATAAGATCACGAGCGGAACGTTAAAATTTGCAGATACATTTACAGGTTCACTTACCCGTGCCGCCGGCGAAAATGTAGGCTCTTATGTCATCCAACAAGGAACGCTGGCCCTAAGTAACAACTATACGCTGACCTATGCGGGCGCTAAGCTCAGTATTGACAAGGCTGGCATCACCGTGACCGCCAATTCGCAAAACAAGATTTATGGTGCAGCCGATCCGGCGCTGACTTATACAATCACAACCGGAACATTGGTAGGGACAGATAAATTTACAGGAGCGTTAACTCGTGCAGCCGGAGAAAACGTAGGAATTTATGCCATACAGCAAGGCACACTTGTGCTCAACAGTAACTATACGTTGACCTATATTGGTGCAAACCTAACTATCGGCAAAGCTGCCATTACGGTAACTGCAGATGCACAAGCCAAAGTTTACGGTGTGGCGGATCCTGTATTGACCTACAAGATTACAACCGGCGCATTAGTTGGTACGGATAAATTTACAGGAATACTTACCCGCGTTGCCGGGGAGAACGTAGGAAGCTATGCCATCCATCAAGGTAGCCTGGCACTCAACAGTAACTATACGCTGACCTACATAGACGCTAATCTCAGCATTGGCAAAGCAGCTATCACGGTAACAGCCAAAGCACAAACCAAGGTTTACGGTGCTTCCGATCCGGCCTTAACATATACTATCACCACTGGCGCATTGGTAGGTACCGATAAATTTACTGGCGCACTAACTCGTACAGGTGGTGAAAATGTAGGTACGTACCCTATTCAGCAGGGTACTCTGGTGCTTAACAGCAACTATGCATTAACTTATGTTGGCGCTAACCTGACCGTTACGCAAAGAACGTTAACTATTACGGCTAATAACGCCAACAAAATTTACGGCTCGGCAAATCCTGTCCTTAGTGTTAGCTATAATGGTTTTGTAAATGGTGATAACAGCAATAATTTAACCACCAAGCCGGTTATCGCCACGACGGCAACGCAGGCGTCGGCAGCGGGAACTTACCCTATAACAGCAAGCGGGGCAGCCATTGCTAATTATAAAATTGTTTATGCCGATGGGACACTAACCATTAATAAAGCTACGCTGACGATTACGGTTGAAGATAAGAGTCGATTGTACGGTGTAGCAAATCCCGTGTTCACCGAAGTTTACAGCGGTTTTGTCAATGGCGATACTCAAGCTGTTTTAACCAAACAACCAGTGCTGGCCACCGTAGCTAATTCTACTTCGTTACCGGGTTTATATCCTATTACCGTAAGTGGTGCCATATCTGCTAACTATATGTTTAATTACGTACCCGGCAAGCTAACGGTTATAGCGCTTAGCAACGCTAAGCTTATCAATCTGGTGCCAACGTCAGGTACGTTAACACCTTCATTTAATTCGGATAATTTCAGCTATAACGCACAGGTAGATAATGAAATACAGGGAGTGCGCCTTACGCTTACTTTTGATCCAACCGCTACGGCAACTATCAACGGATCTTCAGCATCGAATGACCGGCAATCATTCTTCATTCCGCTTAATGTTGGTAATAACACCATCAGTATCATAGTAACCGCTCAGGATCATATTACTAAAAATACCTATACACTGTTTATTTACAGGGGCGAGGATCAAAGGAGTATTATAGCCAGCAATATACTTACCCCGAATGGCGACGGCAAAAATGATACCTGGGTGATAGCCGATATTCAGCTTTTCCCGAATAACACGGTTACGGTTTTTGACAAGGCAGGACGCACTGTTTACAGCAAGCATGGTTATACCAACGATTGGAACGGAACCTATGGCGGTGCACCGCTCACAGAAGGAACGTACTATTATATTGTTGACCTGGGTCCGCAAAAGCGTCAGTTCAAAGGATTTATTACCATTATTCACGACAGGTAAAACAGACAGAATCAGAGAAACAGGAAAAACCGCAGATCAAAAGAAATTATAAATAAAATGAAAAACCCTCAACAACATCATAGTATAAGTTTTAAAAAGTCTTTGTTGTTAATGACGCTGCTTATGTGCTTTTCAATGTACAGCAGGGCGCAGTTAAACCCTTTTCAATCTATGTATTTCCAGAACAGGTATCTCATCAATCCTGCTATGGCGGGCTTGGATCAGGGGCTGAACATTAATTTAGGCTACCGCCAGCAATGGAGCTCGTTCCCGGGTTCGCCAAAGTCCCAAACGCTTACAGGCGATTTCCAGGCGACAGACCGCGTTGGTTTGGGTTTGAATATCACCGACGATCAATCAGGTTTGCTTCGGCAAACCCGTGCCATGGGTACCTATGCTTATCACCTGCCACTCGGCGAGAGAAATCAAAAACTGAATTTTGGTCTTTCATTTGGTGTTAACGATGGGCGTATTGATCTTGATAAAATTGTAGGGGATGAAACGGATGAGCAGATAGCCCGATACAACCAGGCAAAGCCCTATGTGGATGGTGATTTTGGCGTAGCTTATACCAGTGATAATTTATTTTTAGAAGGAGCCCTTCCTAACTTAAAAGCAACCTTTTTCAGGAATTCTATTGAACGCATAGATATAGACAGGGTTGAGTTTTCTGCTGCTGCCAGTTATAAGATATACGTAAGTAATGGCTACACCGATCTGCTGATTGAACCGCTTACCGCTTATCGTAAAATTAAAGGAGCTAAGGATATTGTTGATGCCGGTTTTAACTTCACTATGAGCAATTACTTTGTATCGTTACAGGCTATATATCATAGTAATCAAAGTACAGGCCTTGGTTTGGTGTTTGAGCAAAAAGCATTAGCTTTTAACTTTACCTATAACCTCGAAACCGGGAAATTAAATGGCTATACCGCCGGCGCGTTGGAGCTGGGCTTAAAGCTGAAACTGTTCCGTAGGTGAAGTGATTAAAAAGGAGCATCTTCATCAATCATCCTCCCTTTAACCAGCCAAACGCCTCAAAGTATATATAAAAGAGTTCAAGAAGTTTCCCCTACGGCTACTTAAGGAAACAAACGATGTCGTTTTGTTTCCTTTTTTTATGTCCATAATATCTGGAAAACAATTGGTTATATCCAAATCTAATTTAGTTGAACCGGTGCCGTTATGTGCAGATTATATAATAAAGATTGGCATCGTCACAGGCGACAAAAATGTCATCTTCAAAAGCTGAACAAATAATGTCGATGCACCTTTATTACCGAAAGCATTAAAGCAATGTTGCTGTATACCCGTAAACTGATCGAAACCATATAAGGCCTTACTGGAGCATTACCAGATCAGGTGTGCGGCAGGGCAGCTGGAAATAAACAGGCCAATGGGTGCATTCGTTGACCAGTTTTTTGTTAAGGAAGGGGATACACTGTATTGTTGTGCTTTGCTATTTCGCGGATGAGCGGAATTCAGTTTGTTTTTCATAATTAATATTTCAAATATTAAGTCGGGGAGATAATAAACATTTACAGTTACAGCTGCGACAGCGATCGTTCGTCAGGAGGCAGACGTAAGACTGATCGGGAATGTGCTAATAGTTGGTCTTTAATTTTCAAAAGCGATACGCATAAATGAATTAATTCTAATCGTAATAAATCGTTTTATATGAGTAATATTTGATCATATATTGAAAAGATGAGATATTGGATATTAATCTTCATTTATTATTCATAATCGAAATTTACCTTTAAGAAAATAATACTTACAACTGTTAACTGTATTTTAGTTATCTGACATTTTTTTGATAAAATCTTAATTTAATAGCTATTTATGATTCTAAATAAAAAGAAACTTTAGTATTAACCATATCTACAACTTATTGCCTTCCTTATGATATACGTTCTTAGATCAATTCATTGAAACCGCTAAACATAACAATAACGTTGGTTTTAGCTGTTAGCTTCAACCATTTTAGAGGGCGGGCAGATAATATACCTTATCAATAGTTTACTATTTATCTTAATGCTGATATCCGTCATAAAGATAATATGTTTCAAAGTACAACAGAGTTAGTTCCTGCTTCGCGTGAGGAAATAAAAATTACCTATCAGTTGAGTGGTAGATGAATTTATTTGCAGGTGCAAATATCCTATTAGAAACATCTAAAGAGCCAGTCAAAAGTGTTTCAATCCTGATCGTTCGTTTTTAAATTAATCGGAAAGAGTATTAAGTGATTTCAGCACACTACTACTGTGCTGTGATATTCAAAATACTTACTTAAATACCAGTCTGTTTAATTAATAATAAGTGTACTATTAACACTTAATTAGATCATTAATAAATAATATAAATTCAATTTCTACAACATGAAAAAACAATTATCTAACCGCCAACGATTTAAAATAAATTGCGGAATTAAAGGCCTCTTGATGGTCGTAATTACAGGCTCGCTGCTATGTTTAGACAGCTGTAAAAAGGACGGCAGATCCGACGGGGTAAGTCCTCAGCCAGTTAGCAAGACTTCCGTGCTCTCAGCATTTTGTAATGTGGCCAACCCAATTGCGTCCGCACTGCGGACGCAATTGGGAAAGTGCGATAAAACTGTCGGTAGCGGTCCAGTTGTCTTATCGATAAACTGCTGCCAAGTGCAATTGTTTAGAAATAGTTTTTAATAGCTGTGAGCCATAATCGGCGCGATCTTTTTCTTGCTGCTCTTCTACAAAAATTCGCTGTCCGATACGCCAGTACATCCGTACACGTTCGGTATCTACAGCGCGGATTGCTATATCCCTTGAATTTAGAATGATGGTTTTAATGTCTGTTATGATGGATTGATTAATTTTCATGACTTTCTAAGGTTAAAGAGGGTAACTTAATGGCAAGTTTTTGCTTTAATGCGCTAAAGGATCAAATAAAGGCAATAAAGACTATGGCAGAAGCTTCCTTAAATGAAACATTTAAAAAAAACCAAGTCATAGTGAAGGAGAAACAGGAGGAGCTGACGAAGATTCAGGAAAAATTATACTCAGTCGAAGATAAATGGATCAGTAACCAGATTAACCGTGAAACTTATAATCGTTGGTATTCAACTTACACATCGGAGATTTTAGATCTAAATGCCGCTATTGAAAGATATAGTAAGGATGCCAAAAGTGGATTTAAACTGTTATCACAGTATTTAAGCTCCTTAACAGATATGAAATATGTTTATAATCAATCAAATACGATTGAAAAGCGTGAGTTCATATCAATGGTGTTCGACAGCAACTTGTACTATGAAAATGGCGTCTATCGAACACCTACAATGATGAATTGCTTGTCGCATAACTACTTGAAAATGAATGAAAAGGGTCTCCTTGAAATTAAAGGAAAAAGGGATCTCCAATCGGAAATCCCTTCGGGTGGAGCCGGAGGGATTCGAACCCTCGTCCAAACATGGTATAAGGTAAGCTTTCTACATGCTTAGCTTCTGTTTAAT
This sequence comes from Mucilaginibacter sp. RCC_168, assembly GCF_041355315.1. Classification (NCBI taxonomy): domain Bacteria; kingdom Pseudomonadati; phylum Bacteroidota; class Sphingobacteriia; order Sphingobacteriales; family Sphingobacteriaceae; genus Mucilaginibacter; species Mucilaginibacter sp. RCC_168. Next base: position 79,522 of record NZ_JBFUPN010000021.1, on the reverse strand, counting down.
TGTAGGGAAGGGGAAGGTCAGTCGCTTACCTGTACCGTCTTCCTTAGGTGCTTTATCTCGCCTGCTTTGCACACCATTAAGCTGGCCAGTTCCGTTTTTCGATGCCCCTATTGCCGATTCAACAGAACGGAAAACCGGCGGGACAAAAGCTGGTTAATTCTAAATTAAGCAGCTAAGGCGTAGTTATTTTCGCCATTTGTAAGTTTGAGCGTTCAGATTTAAGCGCTAATTCACCCAACGCGCTGCATGCTTACTTACTTATCTCCATCCTGTCAATTCCGGTCGACCCCATTTTTATTAGAGTTGCATTTGCCGGTGGGCAGTTTGCAGTTAAGGGTACAAATATACAGAAAATACTTTGCAGTTAAGTAACGCTTTTACCCAACAAGGTGTTTTACAAAAGGTGTTTTACTCATCACATAAACTAAAAGCCATGACAATAAAAAACATGACACAGCTATAACAGGAATACTTAACATGGGTGTAAAAATGGCGTAGTTAACATCTGCCAAATCAAAAAGCGTTAATATCAACGCATGACTGAAATAAATCCCCAGCGTAAATTTTCCGGTATTTTGCGCTATTTTATTCAATGCCGGATTTAACTTGACTACAGTATACCTTGCGATCAAAAACGCGCTTGCCGAGAGCAGGATGATGAACGGGCTTATCGGTTCATAAAAAAAAGTGCTTAGCTCATGATTCTTTAGCAGCAGGTAATGGGTGCCTGCAATAATGATCAGCGCTGTTACAACAAATATCGCAGCTGCGATATAAACCATGCCGCGGATACGGAATTTTTTGTAAGCCAAATAGTACCCCAACACCAGGTATCCCATGTAACCGGTAAAGTTATGAAGGTCGATAGCTGTATCGAAGCTGCTTAAGTATGGCTTGCTTAACAATACCGTTAAAAGCCAGATCCCGAGAAAATATAACAATTCTTTTTCCGATGCCTGCCTTACAAACTTACCAATGATGGGGATAAATAAGTATAAACCTATCAATAAGTATACATACCACAGATGGTAATAGGCGCCTGTTTGAAACTGGAGTAAGATCAGTTTGGTGTTGGCCCAGATGCTGTTTGTAAAAGTAAATTCCTCATTATAACACCTGTAAAGTATATAAACCGTACTCCAGAAAAGAAAAGGCGGTATAAGCCTGCCAAGTCGTTTCTTCAAAAAATCACCCAGTTCATAATCCCGGTGAAGTAGCAAAGCGCCGGTTATCATCACAAAAACCGGCACAGCAAAACGTACTAAAGCATTATAGATATCGGCCACCAACCAATCCTGTATGGAGCTTCCTTTGTGATAAAAAAGCAGGGGTGAAGCTGTGTGTAATACCACCACAGCAAACATGGCTATCAATCGTAAGTTATTTATCCAGGTTATGTTTTGCGGCGTGTCCTGAGCGCTCTCCTGGTTAAATATCATTTTTTAGAACTGCAATAGCTGGTTTAGGCTTTGAGCACATTATCCTTTATAAATTCGGGTAAATATAAAAACAGTAATTATAAAACGAAGGGTTACTAAGTGAGATTAGTCTTTCTTTACCAAACTCCGTTGTTTGCCGCCCCACGCACTTAGCTGTTTCAGGATGGGGCCAAGTTCAAGCGCCATCTCGGTGAGTTCATATTCTACCCTTGGTGGCACCTCTGCAAAAACGGTTCGTTTCACCAGTCCGTCTTCTTCCAGGGCCCGCAGTTGCAGGGTTAGCATGCGTTCTGATATATAAGAAAACTCTTTTTTGATCTCGTTAAACCTTCGTTTTTTAGTGCACAACTTATCCAGTATCAATAATTTCCACCGGCCCCCAAGCTTATGAACGGCGTAGGTTAAATCACAATCAATTACACATACTTCATTGCGGGTATAGGTTGAGGTTTGCTTTCTTCCTGCCATTAGTTACTTTTTTGTTAGTACCGTACAATTAATTACTTACCATGCAAATTTAAGGTTACCCATTAATTTTGGCAAAGAATTTTTTAACAACGAATAGTAGCATAAAAATTATGGATCTGTATTTAAAAGGAAAAAACGCGGTAGTGACCGGCGCCAGCCAGGGACTTGGCAGGGCTATCGCCAAAGAATTAGCTATAGAAGGCGTTAAAGTATTGGCAACCGCCCGGAATGAAGAATTACTAAAAAGCCTTCAGGAAGAAATAGTAGCGGCCGGGGGCGAAGAACCGCTTATATTGATACAGGATTTTGTTGCACCTGATGCGCCACAGAAAATTGCAGCGGCGGCTTTGTTAAATTTGGGCGAGGTTGACATATTGATCAATAATACCGGCCGCAGTCAGCCGCTGGATGTTATTGGGGCGGATGAGGCCTGGAGCGAGTCGATGACGATGGACTTTGACCGTCACCGGCAGCTGACCCAACAATTATTACCTCATTTTATAGAGCGTGAGCAAGGCGCTATTTTAAACATTACCAGCACGTATGAACTGCGCAGCGTGAATGTTTCGGCGGTAGCCAAAGCAAGCATCGCGATGTGGTCAAAACAGCTGTCGGCACAATTGGGTAAGCATGGTATCAGGATCAACTGCCTGCAGCCTGGTCTTTTGGATACGGCTAATGTACGCCGCATATTTACTGCCGAAGCGCGAAAGGAATTTGCTGCCCGGGAAATACCCCTGGGTGATTTTGGTGAACCGCAGGATATAGCCAATATGGCCACTTTCCTGGTATCGCCCCGTGCAAAATATATCACCGGTACTGTTAATATTGTAGATGGCGGAATGCGTCATTATGCTTTCTGATCATTTATAATGACGAGTATTATTATTACATCACTTTCGCTTAAAAAGGGTAGCAAAGTGATGTAGTGATAGTATTTTTGGCAGGACTATTTGCCTTAGGCTGATCATCAATTAAGATTATGTTATTTACCCGCTTTTTTCATAACTATGTCAATGATCAGATATTTTCCAAAATTCGCTTAGTAAATTGATATCTTTATATCATACCCAAACCGAATGAGCACTATTGTAAAGAACCGGATAACCTCCATTGATTTCCTTCGCGGCACTATTATGATCATTATGGCGCTTGACCATGTGCGAGATTATTTATACTCCGGCTCGTTTCTGTTTGATCCGCTTGATCTTACAAAAACAAGCGGCATATTATTTTTCACCAGGTGGATCACCCATTTTTGCGCGCCCATATTTATGCTGCTTGCCGGAACATCGGCCTATCTCATCGGGCAAAAAAAGTCCAAAAAGGAATTATCAATTTTCCTTATAAAAAGAGGCCTGTGGCTCGTTTTTCTTGAAATGGTCGTGGTTAACTTTGCCTGGAATTTTAATATTGCGTTCCCCATGTTCTTGTTTGTAACTATTTGGGCGTTAGGTATAAGTATGGTAATACTGGCGGCATTTATTCACCTGCCTAAAAGGCTCATCCTTGGGATTTGCATTGTTATAGTAGCGGGGCATAACCTGTTGGATAATGTGCATGTGGAAGGTAATTCGGTAGCTGCTTTTGGCTGGGCGCTGATCCATGACCAGCGATTTTTTACCTGGCACAAGGAAATTCTTTTAGTAGGTTACCCCATTGTTCCGCTGATGGCAGTAATGCCCATGGGCTATTGTTTGGGCGCATGGTATACCGCTGGGTACGATGCCGATAAGAGACAACGGAATTTATTGATCCTCGGTAGTTTAGCTATTGTTTTGTTTGTGACATTGCGTTATACCAACTTATATGGCGATCCGGTAAAATGGAGCGTACAAAAAGATGCGTTCTTTACTTTCCTGTCATTTATTAAAGTGAGTAAATACCCGCCGTCTTTATTATACCTCTTAGTGACGCTGGGCGGGGCGTTTTTATTCCTGTCATTTACCGAAAAATTAAGGGGGCGCGTTGTAAACATAATTTCAGTATATGGCAGGGTGCCCATGTTCTATTATCTTATCCACATCTACGTAATACACCTGATAGCTGTTATTGCGTCGGCCTTTATCCCGGGACAGGATTGGAAAATATGGTTCCTGACCAAGCCTATTTGGTTTACCACCAATCTTAAAGGCTATGGATTTTCGTTGCCGGTAGCTTACCTTATTTGGATAGCCATAGTTGTTGCTTTATATCCTTTATGCAAACGCTATGACGCATACAAACAGGCCAATAAACAAAAATGGTGGTTGAGTTATTTGTAAATTTTTTTTACTGATGATTGTAATTATTCGCTCCTTAAGCTTTTTACCGGGCTTGCAATTGCCGCTTTAATAGATTGAAAACTTATGGTAACCAACGCTATCAATACCGATATAAGCGCTATAAAAGCAAAGGTTAGCCAGGTAACGTTGATACGGTAGGCAAAGCCCGACAGCCATTTATCCATAGCATACCAGGCCAATGGCCAGGCAATGATATTGGCTATCAAAACCAGTTTCAGGAAATTACCCGAAAGCAATAGCACAATACGCTGTACAGATGCGCCAAGCACTTTTCGTACCCCGATCTCTTTCACCCTTTTTTCGGCGGAATGTGATGCCAGGCCAAATAAACCTAAACAGGAAATGAAAATAGCCAGCCCGGCAAGGATACCGACTATTTGGCTTACCTGGTTGTCGGCCTTGTAAACCTCGTTAAAGTGATCGTCCAGAAATTGATATTCAAATGGGTAATCAGGATATAGGCTATTCCATTTCGATTTGATAAATGCTATAGCAGCGGCGGTATTATTACCGTTGATCTTAACAGAGATATTTCTGAAATCCCAGGAATGCGCGCATACCATAAACATGGGTTCAATTTTGTATTGTAAGGAGTTAAAATTGAAGTTTTTGGCTACTCCTTTTATTGTGCCTAATGAATCAAAGCCAAACTGTAAGCCTATTAACGATGATAAGGGGGCTTTGGGATGATCTTTTAATAGCGATTTTGCCAGTGCTTCGTTAACAATATATTCCCGCCCGTTGAGCTTTTTATCCCGAGAGAAATTTTGACCGGCAGCCAACTTTATTTTGTACAGATCAAGATAATTATCATCTACCACCAAAAGGGTTGTACCAAAATCTTGCTTCGGTCCATCTGCAGGTTTAAATGATACTCCTGTTTGATCCAGATGGCTTCCTAAAATATCCTGCGAAGCGGTTACGCCAGATACCAATGTGCTGTTTAGTAATTCATCTTTAAAAAGCTCGTATTTTTTGGTGGTGATCCTATCTAAAGGGATATTGACTATTTGTTCACGATTGTATCCGGGATCCTGTTTTTGCATAAATCTTAGTTGCCTTAACACAAATACAGTGGCAATCATCAAAAAAATAGCACTGCTAAATTGAGTAACAACCAGTATATTCCGGAGTAATCCTTTGTCTTTCCCAACTTGTATAGAGCCCTTTAAAACTTTGGCTGCCTGGAACGAAGATAAGTAAATAGCAGGGTAGATGCCCGATAGGAGACCGATAAGAACAGTGCCGCCAAACACAAAAAAAATAGCGCCGAGACTACCGAATACATTGAAATTTATGCTTCTGTCGCTCAGGTTATTGATATAAGGGAGGGCCAGTTCAACCAGGCCAATGGCAAAAATTAATGCGATGAAAGAGATTAGGACTGTTTCGCCTAAAAATTGAAAAGCCAGCTGGAAACGATGAGCACCTATAGATTTGCGGATGCCCACTTCCTTGGCTCTCTCGGCCGAACGGGCGGTTGAAAGATTGATGAAATTAACACAGGCAATAATGAGTACGATGAGTGCGATAATGGCAAACAGGTTGGTTGATTTTTTATCAAATTTCTGATAGTTGATATAATCCAAACCTATATCGGCCGAGTTGGCGTGTACATCCTTCAAAGGCAGCAAAAACAGCTTCATATATTTGGTGCCATCTTTACCCAGATGCTCTGTAATAAAGGCGGGGAATTTCTTTTCCAGTAATGCCTGATCGGTGCCTGGCGCAAGTTCAAGATAGGTATTTAGCCAATTGCCACCCCAGTTTTTAAACATCCAGGGTTTATAAATACTGCTGAATGAAAACAGGGCATCAAATTGTAATTGTGAGTTTTGAGGTATATTGGCAAGCACTCCGGTTACGGCAAAAGAAACAGTATCATCACCATAATGGGTTACCGTTTTCCCGATAGGGTTGGCATCTCCGAATAATTTTTTAGCTGTTTTTTCGGTAAGTAAAATGCTATTAGGTTTTGCAAGCGCAGTTTTTTTATCGCCGCTGATGAGTTTAAAATCAAAGATCTGGAAAAAGGTAGAGTCGACAGCAAATGCTTGTGGCAAAAACATGCGCTCGTTGTTATAGGTCATCTGGTATTTTTCATTCCACTTTATCTTCGTGAAATTTTTTATTTCCGGGTACTTCATTTTTAAAGCCTGCCCCATCGGAAACATAGATAGTGCAACCTTTTGCGTTGTACCTTCCTGACCAACCGTTTGCACTTCATTTAAACGGTAAATGTTTTTGGTATGAAAATTATCAAAGCTCTTTTCATAAGCAACAAACATTGTTATCACCATAAAGGCGGCCATACCCACAGCCAAACCTATAATGTTAATGGCCGAGAAAGCTTTGTTCTTCCAGATATTGCGCCACGCTATTTTAAAATAGTTCTTGATCATCAGTTTAACGTTCTTAGGGTTAGGAAATTAAAATGATGCTCTAAAATACATGCCATGTTTTTAAATATCTGATTTTTAATTAATTATGCAGATGCTGCGGGTATTGTACTGTATCAGAACCGAACGTGATATTGCTTGTTGTGTATCAAAAACGGATAGACCTGACAAAAAATATTGTATTATTTAAAAAGCATTTTGGTTGGTTTTTATTTACCTGTAAGAGATATGGCATGAATGCTAATCGGTTACATTTGTACATAACTAACTATAAAAAATATGAAAGCAATCCAAATGACAGGGTACGGAGATTCATCCGTTTTGAAAATAGAAAACATAGCTAAACCTGCACCAGCAACCGGTCAGGTGCTCATCAAAATAGCGGCTACAACTATTAATCCCTTTGATATGAAAATCCGCTCGGGTGCAATGCAGCAATTTATACCTATTCCAATTCCCTTTGTTCCAGGTACTGATTTCTCCGGAACGGTAGAAGAGACCGGCGAGAATGTAACCCGGTTAAAAAAAGGAGATAAGGTATTCGCCACCACATTTGGCGGTACCTATGCTGAATATATTGTGATGGATGAAAAAAATATTTCTTTGATCCCGGATAATGTTAGCCTTAATGAAGCTGCAGCACTGGCTGTTCCGCTGAATACTGCCTATAGCGTACTGATAGAGAGCGCGAATCTGCAAGCGGGTCAAAAAGTATTGGTGCATGGAGCTGCAGGTGCTGTCGGTATCGCGCTGGTTCAGATGGCCAAAGCATTGGGTGCTTATGTAATTGGCACAGCATCGGCAAAGGGCGCGGATCTCATTAAATTATTAGGCGCCGACGAAGCAATCGACTATAAATCACAAGACTTTAGCAAATTAGTGCATGATGTTGACCTGGTTATAGACGGAGTAGGAGGTGAAACGCTGCGGAAATCATACGCTGTGGTAAAAAAGGGTGGTAAATTAATTAGCATAGTTATGCCTACTTCAAATGAAGAAGCTGAAAAATATGGCATCTCTGCCGAGTTCATCAATTCTGCGCCAAAGCTTGAGAAATTAGCATTCGGTAAAAAGTTGGTCGAGGAAAATAAAATTACTCCACAGATAGTCAAAGTACTGAGCCTTGAAGCTGCTGCTGAGGCACAGGACCTGGTTACGGCAGGGAGCCTTAATGGAAAAGTGGTCTTACAGGTAAGTTAATAGAGCTTGTTGTTAATTTAAAGATTTAGCTTACCTGATGATATGTTAATTGGACGAAGGCTCGAATCCCTCTATCTCTCTGAATCGTTCGCAAGTGCCTAAATACCTGCGCTTTGCTTGAAATTTTTTATATCAAATCAATAATGTTTAGCAAGGCCTTCGGATTAATTTCCGGAGGCTTTTATTTCTATATATTCAACATTAACCTCTTTTTGTACATTTGAAATGTACTGAATGTTAACGTTTTTAAATCTTTGCAGTAGCAATGTCAGATCTTTAGTGAAAATTCAATACCACCAAGCGTAATGACAAACCTTCTCCAGCAGAATATAAACACACATATATCCCTTTCAGTCCCGGAAATGGAAGCTTTTTGTGATCTGTTTCAAAATATAACCATAAAAAAGAAAAGCTTTTTATTGAGTGAGGGCGAGGTTTGCAAGTTTGAAGGATTTGTGGTGAAAGGGCTTTTTCGAGTTTATCATATTGATCAGAATGGTTTTGAACAAGTACTCTATTTTGCTGTTGAAAATTGGTGGATCACAGATATTGATAGTTTTACCACTGGAAAACCTTCACAGCTTTTTATACAAGCCCTTGATGACAGCGAAGTATTGCTCATCTCAAAAAAAGATAAAGAGGGAGCTTATACAAATATTCCCAAAATAGAAAAGCTCTTTAGAGTAATGACCCAAAAGACGCATGTTGCTTTGCAAAGAAGAATGATAGACAATTTAAGCAAAACTGCAGACCAACGTTATCTTGACTTCATTGAAAAATATCCAGCACATTATAACCGCCTCACGAATCTTCAAATAGCGGCTTACCTGGGAATTAGCCACGAGTTTTTAAGTAAAATAAGGAAAAAGATAGTCGGTAAAAAATAATGCCGATCTCATTTATTGAACTTGTTCAACGTTTTTGAGTATGAGATGATCGCATCTTTGTGCTGTTATTAAACAGCAAAATCATGAAACGTATTATTTCAACTTTATTATTCTTAACCATCTTAAATTTATTCAGTATGAACGTACAGGCACAAGGTTTCAAAACTATTGAAACAAGCAATTTTAAAATTCAGGTTTACAATGCATCAGAAAATAGTTTTGGAGTGGCATCGGTCATCATATCCGGAAAAACAGATGCTGTATTGATCGACGCACAATTTACATTAGCAGACGCCGAAAAAGTAGCCCAGGAGATCAAAAACTCCGATAAAAAACTAACCACTATTTATGTCTCTTATGGCGATCCGGATTTTTACTTCGGATTGGAAGTGTTTAAAAAATACTTTCCGGAAGTTACTGTTTATGCAGCACCGGCAACTGTAGAGCATATTAAAGCGACGGCTCAAAAGAAATTAGATGTATGGGGGGCACAATTGGGTAAAAATATTACATCAAATGTTATTCTGCCCCAGGTTTTAAAAGGAAACAGCATTGATCTGGAAGGGCAGAAATTAGAGATTGTAGGCTTGGAGGAATTTCCATCTAAAACTTTTATCTGGATACCTTCTATAAAAGCAGTTGTAGGCGGTATTAATATTTTTGGAACCACTTTCCATCTTTGGATGGCTGATGCACAAACAACAGAAGCCCGCAAAGAGTGGATCAGTGTTTTAGACAAAATTGAAGCATTACACCCGGCAATTGTGGTTCCTGCACATGCTAATTCTGCAAGTCCATTTGATGAGAGCGCCGTAAAGCACACGAAAAGCTATATTCAGTTCTATGAAGAGGCTTTAAAAACCAATAAAACCTCGGGAGCCTTGATAGCTGCGTTAAAATCAAAATACCCTGCGCTTACTTTTGACATCGCCTTACAAATAGGTGCGAAAGTAAACACTGGCGAAATGAAATGGTAAAATCATTAATCTTGTTCAATCTGGCAATGTTTATTGCAGGGCCAGGTTGTTCTTTTAAATAAAAAATAAAATGACAGATCTTGCAATTATAAAAAGCACTTATGAAGGCAAAACTTCAGAAGAAAATGGGAGAAATTTAGCTAAATACGTAGCCGAAGATATCAACTGGACCGAAGCCAAAGGTTTCCCCTATGCAGGAAATTACATCGGCCTGGAAAACATCGCCAAAAATGTTTTCAGTCGTTTGGGAAGCGAATGGATTGATTATAAATTTACACCAGAAGACTATGTTGTGAGCGACAATAAAGTTGTAGCATATGGTACTTATACGGGGACTTACAAAATCACCGGTAAATCATTTGCAGCCAGAGTTGCTCATGTATGGAAATTGAAAGATGGAAAAATCAAGAGTTTTGAACAATTTGTTGATAGTCAACCCGTCAATGACGCCATGAAAAATTAGATATTCTTTATAAACCCTAATAATAGCTTGAAAACACAAAACCCAATGGTTATTGGGTTTTGTTGTTATATATTCCGGTATTCTTTTTAGCGTTTCCAATATTCATCAACACCACTGCAAGCAGAATAAGCGTAACGCCTACCCATTGCAGCAAGCCCACGGGTTCTTTTAGCAGCAGGTTTGCCATTAATACAGAAACCGGTATTTCTATAGATGCAATAATGGCTCCCAGTCCCATGCCTGTAAGTGGCATTCCTCTTGTAAATAATAGTGGCGGAAGGATGGTGCCAAATAAGGAAAGGATAGGGCCCCAGCGCAGAAAAATTTCGTATGAAAAATGCTGATTTAGAGACGTATGGAAAATAAATGCGATAATGATCAATCCGCCCAGGATCATATAAAGACTTCTTTTTAAGGGAGGAGAATGAAGTTCAATATGGTTTGATGAATACATGGTGGCTGTATAGCAAAGCGCGGCCAGGAGTCCCCAGCCAAAGCCAGTCCAGTTAATAGTAACAGATTGTTTATATAAATTGGTAGCCAGTACCGTCCCGGCTAAAATGATAAAAACTGATGCGATCTTGCGTAATCCGGGTGGTTTTTTATGTAGGATCATTTCCAGGATAACGCCCATCCACACCGTTTGCATTAACAACACAATGGCAACACTTACCGGGACGTACTGAACCGAGAAGTAGTAAAAAACGCTGGTTAGCCCCAAAGATGTTCCCGCGATAATTAGCTTAAATAGGCCTTTAATACCTGATATTTTTGCTGCCGGCACGGTCTCGCGTTTACGGAACAAGGTTAAAATAAGCAGCCCTGCAAATCCAATACAGTACTGCGAAAGGGTTACTTCGGCGGTACTGAATCCTTCTTGATAAGCCATTTTTACAAAGGTTGCCAGCATCCCGTAACTGGATGCTCCCAGCGCGATAAAGATGCTCCCTTTGAGTACATTGTTTTTCATGTTAGGCCAGTTCCCTCTCTATCAGGTTTCTTATATCCTGGTGCGATGTATCAATGGATCTTTTAAGTTTCTCCGGACCGTATGATAATCCGCTAACAGTGATCACATGAATGTTGCTGATGCCTATAATATTAAATACGGTTTTTAAATATGTGCTCTGGAAATCCATGTGCTCGTTATAATCTCCTTTTTCATACCCTGGTTCACCTCTTGAAAGCAAAAGAAATAGCGTTTTATTTTCAAGTAATCCTGTATAAGGGTTCTGCACATCGGCCCGGTTAAACGTAAAAGTTTCGTTAACTCTTACAATCTGGTCGATATAGGCTTTAAGCGCGCTGGGAATTGACCAGTTGTACATGGGCGAGCCAAGCACAATAACATCGGCTTCGTGTAGTTCAGTAATGTAAGCATCACTTAATTTTAAAGTCTCCATTTGCGCTACGGATCTTGTTGTTTCTGGTGTGAAAGCGGCAGTGATCCAATCTTCGTTGATATGAGGTACATCGGTATTTCCTAATTCCCGGGTATTGATAACAGCATCGTTATGGATGTTTTTCCAATGGTTTATAAACACTTCTGTCAATTTTCTGCTTTGAGATTTAAGCGATCTTGCGCTTGAATTGATGACCAATACTTTTTTCATTTCGATAATTTTTATACAAAAGTATAGGCGCGTTGGGTTATATTTGTATACCAATTTTCATAAAAACTACAGCCCAGATGTTGCCTTACAAATCATTGATCCAGGTTGAGCGAAAAGCCCCTGTCGCGTTACATATCCAGGTATGCAATAACTTCATAGCATTGATCACGAATGGAACACTACAGCCCGCCGATATATTGCCAAGTTCACGGGTACTGGCAGAGTTGATTGGTATCAACAGAAATACGGTAAAGCTGGCTTATGAAGAACTCGTTAGCCAGGGTTGGGCAGAATCTATAGAACGTAAAGGTGTATTTGTGCTCTCCAAATTGCCTATTCGTTCCAAAACGCTATTGCCTGAAACTGGTAAAAGCAATAGTCCGAAGGAAGCTTTTATATGGACAAATAATTTTGAAAAGGCGACCCCGAGTGATGATCTTCAAAAAACTGTTCTGGCTATTGATGATGGCTTTCCTGATGTGCGTATGGCCCCGGTTGATGTACTCATGCGCGAATACCGAAGTCTTTCCAGGAGGTTTCATGGTAGAAACTTTCTAAAATATGGCAGTTCTATGGGATCAGAACATCTTCGGACTTCTATTTGTAACTATCTTTCCCATAGCAGGGGTTTAGTTGTTGCTGCTGAAAACATACTCATTACAAAGGGCAGTCAGATGGGCATCTATTTAGCTGCGCAACTGTTGCTTAATTCCGGAGATAACATAGCGGTTGGAATTTCAAATTACGGTTCCGCGGATGATACTTTCAGACATTCAGGTGCAAATTTGTTGCGGATGCCGGTTGATGACAACGGAATGGATGTGGATTTTCTGGAGGAAACTTTACAGCATAAGAAAATAAAGGCGGTATATATTATACCTCACCACCACTTTCCTACAACCGTAACTATGAGCATGGAGCGCAGGTTAAAATTATTAAACCTCGCCAAAGAATACCGTTTCGCGATCATTGAGGACGATTACGATTTTGATTTTCATTACGATAATAAACCCTATCTACCATTGGCAAGTATCGACCATCATCATAATGTAATTTATATAGGCTCCATCTCTAAAACTTTTGCCCCGGCCTTGCGGATCGGGTTTATGACAGGGTCTTCGGCATTTATAGGGGCCGCGTCTTCATTACGGCAACTGATAGATAAACAAGGCGACACCTTATTGGAAGAAGCATTCGCCGTACTGTTTGATGACGGGGAGATGGAAAGGCATTTTCGGAAATCCTTAAAAATTTACAAGCAGCGCAGGAATTTGTTCTGTGATATACTCCAATCCGACTTTAATGATAGAATAGAATTCAAGATCCCGGAGGGTGGGCTTGGGGTTTGGACAAGCTTTGATAAACAGATCGATTTAATAAAAATGGCCGAGGATGCCTCAAAAAGAGGCCTTTATATCGGCAATGGAAGTTTTTATAAGAACGAATCTTTTGTTACCAATGCGCTAAGAATGGGATTTGCTTCATTAAATGAAAAGGAAATGACGGAGGCGCTGGGGATCCTGAAAAAAATAGTTTATTAAATTCACTGGGCTACCCTTTATCTGGTAACTGGCATATTTAACAAGCATGTTATTAGACTAATTTTGTATCAAATAAATCTTAAAGAAATGCAAACACGAATTAAAATTGACAAAATAGCACCTGAAGGATACAAGGCCGTACTTGGGCTGGAAAAATTCATTGAAAGCACACCGTTAACAAGAACGCATAAAGACCTGATTAAAATCAGATCTTCCCAAATAAACGGATGTGCTTTTTGTATCAACATGCACACTTTAGACGCCCGCAAAGCCGGCGAAACAGAACAGCGAATCTATGCCCTCAATGCCTGGCGCGATACCCCGTTTTTTTCTGAAGAAGAGCGGGCGATATTAGCGTTGACTGAGGAGGTTACTTTGATTAGCAATCATGTAAAGGATGAAACCTATGCGCAAGCGGCTAAAGTATTGGATGAGACTTACCTGGCTCAAGTGATCTTAGCCATTATTATCATTAATGTATGGAACAGAATCGGCATCACCACCAATCTGATACCAGCATAAAGCTGGTATTATAGATTGATTGTGAAGGCCGTCTTTTCAGTTAAAACAAGAAAACCCGACTTAATAGTCGGGTTTTCTTGTTTTGTGCATATATCTTTTTATCTGCTTTCGGCAAGTTGTTCACTATTCACCACGCGGCCGGGGTAAACTTTTAAAGCTTCTTCCAGGCAGATCATTGCGTTTTTCAGGTCTTCGTTTTTTAAAACGTAAGCCATGCGTACCTCGTTATATCCTGCGCCTGGGCTGCTGTAAAAGCCGGTTGCAGGAGCCATCATCACCGTTTGGTTATTATAGCTAAAGGTTTCCAGCATCCATTGGCAAAATTTATCGGCATTATCAATGGGTAGTTTGGCTACAACATAAAAAGCACCACCCGGATTTGGGCAGTAAACGCCATCTATTTTGTTCAATGCGCTTACCAGCGTATCCCGGCGGCTGGTATATTCTTTATTTACGGCTTCAAAGTAGCTGTCGGGTGTATCAACCGCGGCGGTACCTGCAATCTGTTCAACCATACCGGCGCTCAGGCGGGCCTGAGCAAATTTTAAACCAGCAGTTAAAACAGCTTTGTTTTTGGTGATCAGGCAACCCAAACGGGCTCCACAGGCACTATAACGTTTACTTACCGTATCCATTATGATTACGTTTTCGTCCAGTCCATCAAGGTGCATGGGCGAAATAAAAGTGCGGCCGTCATAGCAAAACTCCCGGTATGCCTCGTCCGAAAACAAGTACAGATCATATTTTAGGGCCAGTTCTTTTAAGGCTTCGAGTTCTTCTTTGGAGTATAAATAACCCGTAGGATTGTTAGGGTTACAAATAATAATAGCCTTGGTTTTATCGGTTATCAGCTTTTCAAACTCACTGATAGGGGGCAGGGCAAACCCGTTATCAATAAAAGAAAGTATCGGTTTTACCACAATATCATTCTGGCTGGCAAAGCCATTATAATTGGCATAAAAAGGCTCCGGGATGATCACTTCATCACCAGGGTCAAGGCATGCCATCATAGATATGGTAATGGCTTCAGAACCGCCGGTGGTTACAATGATATTATCTGGTGTAATGTTGTAACCCAGCTTGTTATAATATTCTGTAAGCTTTTTACGGTAGGTGAGTGTGCCTTCGGATGGGGTATAGGCCCAAACCTTAAAGTCAATATTTTTAATGGCATTCAGCATGCCTTCAGGAGTTTCAATATCGGGCTGGCCAATGTTCAGATGATAAACTTTTTTACCATCCAGCTTTGCTTTATCAGCATAAGGTGTTAGCTTACGTATAGGCGATGCGGGCATGCGCTGCCCTTTTTGAGATATTTTTGGCATGTGCAAAATTAATAAAAAAGAAAGTATTGTTGTTGCATACTTTCCTAAACGAAAAAAGACCCTTGAGAAAGGGTCTTTTTTTTATAAAGTTTTATAATCCCTCGCTAAGCAAGGGCTTAGCTTTATTTGCTCGACGCTGGTTTGGCAACAACCTCACCAATAATGTTCAGATACTTTTCTGGTGTAACCGCGTTTGATTTTACAACAATAGTTTTGTTGAAAGGTGCGGCGGCAGCAGCATTGTAAGTGATTTTAATAGTACCTTTTTCACCACCTTTTACAGGAGTTTTGGTGTAATCGGCAATTGTACAACCGCAGGTTGGTCTTACTTCTGTCAAAATAAGAGGCTCTTTACCAACGTTGGTAAATTCAAAAACGGTGGTTACAGGAGTACCCTGAGGTATTTTGCCAAAGTCGTGTTTTTCTTCATTGAATTTAAACTCCGCTTTTTGGCTATCCTGTGCCGATGCAGTAAAGGCAAAACCTAAAACTACTGCGCAAATCATTAGTATCTGTTTCATATGTTGTTTGATTAATACAAATATATAAGGTTTAACGTAAAACAAATATATAAGGTTTAACCTAAATTAAAAACTATTAGTTAAACTCCATGTTTTATCGTCAGTATGCAAAATACAGAATAGAATTTTATAATTTTACCGTCTAAACGAAATTATATATGCCCGAATCTACCTTACGTGCAACCAGTAAATTTAATACTGCAGAACTAAGTTTTGATGATTTCAAAAAAATTGTGATTGACGATTATCGTATTGGTTACGAAAGTCGGCAGGCAAGTTTAATAGGCAGGAGAGAGGTTTTAACGGGTAAGGCCAAGTTTGGCATTTTTGGCGATGGTAAGGAAGTTGCCCAGTTGGCCATGGCCAAAGCTTTCCGCGCCGGCGACTGGCGCGCTGGATATTACCGCGACCAAACTTTTATGTTTGCCACCGGTATGAGCAACCTCAAGGAGTTTTTTGCCCAGCTTTATGCCAACCCTGATATTGAAAAGGATCCCGCCTCGGGCGGCAGGCAAATGAACTGTCATTATGCCACCCGTTTTGTTAATGCCGACGGCAGCTGGGTTAACCAGGCCGAAACCATGAATTGCTCGTCAGACATTTCAACTACGGGCGGTCACATGCCCCGCTTGCTGGGTTTGGCTTACGCTTCCAAACTATATCGCCAGAATAAAGAGCTGGAATACCTGAAACAGTTTTCTGTAGGTGGTAACGAGGTTGCCTTTGGCTCTATCGGCAACGGTTCCACATCCGAAGGTTTGTTTTTTGAAACCTTTAATGCCGCTGGCGTGCTGCAGGTGCCTATGGCCATTTCGGTTTGGGATGATGCCTACGCTATTTCCGTACCGGCAAAACTGCAAACTACTAAAGAAGATATCTCTGAGATCCTGAAAGGCTTTCAGCGCGAAAACGGCTCCAATGGTTATGAAATATTTAAAGTAAGGGGTTGGGATTATATCGCCCTTTGCGAAACTTACGAACGGGCCATTAATATATGCCGTGAGCAGCATGTACCGGTATTGATACACGTGGTAGAGATGACACAGCCGCAGGGGCACTCCACTTCAGGCTCGCATGAGCGTTATAAATCAAAAGAGCGCCTGGCCTGGGAAGATGAGCACGATTGTCTGCTGAAAATGCGCGAGTGGATGATCTCATCGGCTATTGCTAATGAAACCGAACTGGAGGCGCTGGAAACCGAAGCCAAAAAATATGTACGTGAATGTCAGCGTGAAGCGGCCGCCGAGCTGGGTGATATTATTAAGGTTGAAGTTGAGGAAACCGCACGCTTAATTGACAACCTGGCCTACACATTGTCTGCCAATGAGGAGCTCAACAACATCGCTGCCGAACTGCGGTCGAGCTATGATGCCGGCCGCAAAGATACTGTTGGTTCTGTACGCAAAGCTCTCCGCCTTACCGTGCACGAAAGCGTTGCTGAAAGACAGGTATTATTGGATTGGCTAAAAGCAGAGACCATCAAAAATAAAGAGCGTTATGATTCTAAATTATTTTCAGAAACACCGCAATCTCCTTTAAATGTGCCTGTTGTACCGGTTACTTATAGCGAAGATGCACGCTTGCTGGATGGTCGCGAGATCTTGAATGCTTGTTTTGATGCCAACTTTGAGCGCGATAAAAGCATCGTTGCCTTTGGCGAAGATGTAGGCGCCATAGGCGATGTTAACCAGGGCTTTGCCGGTTTGCAAAGTAAATACGGAGATCTGCGTATTACCGATACCGGCATCCGAGAAACTACCATCATCGGGCAGGGCATGGGGCTTGCTATGAGGGGTTTGCGCCCCATTGCCGAGATCCAATACCTGGATTACCTCATTTACGCTATGACCGTTTTGTGCGATGATATAGCCAGTTTGAGCTATCGCACCAAAGGCGGACAAAAAGCGCCACTAATCATCCGCACGCGCGGCCACAGGCTTGAAGGGATCTGGCATTCAGGATCGCCAATGGGATTGATCGTGAATTCGATGCGTGGTTTCCATATTTGCGTACCCCGTAACATGACACAGGCCGCAGGCTTGTATAATACGCTGTTAAGAGGGGATGAGCCAGCCATTGTGATCGAAAGCCTGAACGGATACCGCCTGAAAGAAAAACTTCCCGAAAATGTGGGCGAATTTACCATCCCGTTAGGTAAGGCCGAAATATTGAAAGAAGGGGGAGACATCACTGTTGTGTCCTACGGATCAACCTTGCGTATTGTACAGGAAGCTGCTGTTGAGCTCGATAAAATGGGGATACATATTGAAATTATTGATCCACAAACCCTGTACCCTTTTGATATCGATAATGTTTGTGGTACCTCTTTAAAAAAGACCAGCAAATTATTAGTTATCGACGAAGACGTACCCGGAGCGGCATCAGCTTATATTGTTCAAAAGATAGTAGAAACCGAAAATGGTTACTATTCTCTTGACGCACAACCCAGAACGTTAACTGCTAAAGAACACCGCCCGCCTTATGGTTCTGATGGCGATTACTTCAGCAAACCATCTGTTGATGATGTGATCGAAGCGGTTTACGCCATGATGAACGAAGCTAATCCCGCTAAATACCCGGCGATTTTTTAATTAGCGATTTAGTGATTAGCGAATTAGTGAGTTGTTGAATTCGCGATTTACCCTCCGCGTCATTGCGAGGGTACGAAGCAATCCCCGATAAGCAGAGCCGCTCTGTAAGTAGGGGATTGCCACGTTGCGCTCGCAATGACGCTTTTTTCACCTCTCCATTTAATTCTGCGCTTAAATCTTTAAGTTTGCTGGCATTCTATTCTACATACACATTATGGATTCTACAACATTCACTACTATATCAAACATCATTAAAACGCGCCGTTCTGTAAAGCCGGCTGCTATGAACGGACAAAAAATACCTAACGCGCAGGTAGCTGCCTTGCTGGAACTGGCCGATTGGGCGCCAACTCATGGTTATACAGAACCGTGGCGCTTTATCGTGTATGAAAACCCTGCCGATTTTTGCCGTGAACATGCCGAAATATACAAACAAGGTGTTAATGCGGAAGATTTTAACGAGCTTACTTATAACAACCTGCAACATCAGGGTGATAAGGTTTCACACGTGATCATTGTAACCATGAAACGTGGCGATCTGCCTAAAATACCTCCCTTTGAAGAGATCGCGGCGGTATCAAGTGCTATTCAAAACATATTGCTTGGAGCAACAGCCCTAAACGCGGCCTCATTCTGGAGTACGGGCGGGGCCATCCTAAAACCCGGCATGAAGGAGTTTTTGCAACTGCGCGAAGAAGATAATGTAATCGGTGTACTATACCTGGGCTACGCCGACCAATACCCCGAAGGCAGAAGAAACACTCCGCTCGAAGAAAAGATCAACTGGGTTAAATAAGATAGTAACCATCTTTACGACTAAACAAACACTCTGTCATCTCGAACGAGGTACGAGGAGAGATCTTCTGCGATACGTCTACTGTAGAAGATTTCTCACTATCGTTTCGAAATGACAAATGAGAGTCCTCGCAGGGTCTCTCGCAGAGGGCCCTGTGGTTTTAAAAGAGGCTTGTCACCCTGAGCCTGTCGAAGGGCGCGCGCAGAGGCCTGCCCACCATGCTTCGACAGGCTCCTTTGACACCCTGACTTCAGCATCCATCCTTCAGAATTCAGTGTTCGATATTATTAGCCCCGCCACTTATTTTCCCCCTCGTAACAATATTCCTAACTTTTAGTCGTTTTTCTCCGTATAAATTAAGGCTTAATTGCTTTATCTTAAACTTATTTTCATTTTAGTAAAAAAATATCCTAAAATGATTTTGACTTAAGTAAAAAATTATACATTTGTAATTGGTCGGCTCCTAATCCGGTCAGTTACCGACTTAACCTGTTGCTAATTTAAATTATTGTTTAAAATTAAACTCAACACAAGTATGAGGAAACACTTATGGTGTGTCACATTCGCGGTTCTATTTTTAGCTACAACCATCATCAGCTGGAGATCCGCAGGTGCGAACAAATCAGACGGAAAAGTAAATTCAACTCTAAATGCAAGGGAACTATTTAATCAGTATGTAAATAGTTTATACCAGACGGCCAGCCTGCAGCAAACCGGTTTGGCGTTTAATGTATTTGAAAAAGCGGTTACAGGTTATACCAATTTAAAGCTCTCCCATCAATTACCACAAAGCAGTTCTGTATTAACTGTGGTCGATTTTACCAAATCGAGCCGGGAAAAACGTATGTGGATCATTGATCTTTTCAGCAAGCAGCTGTTGCTCAATACCTGGGTGGCCCACGGACAGGGTAGTGGTGACGAAATGGCCACCAATTTTTCTGACAGGAACGACTCGCATCAAAGCAGTCTGGGCTTTTACCTTACCGATAATGTTTACATGGGCAAGCATGGCCGCTCTTTACATTTAGACGGCCTGGATGAGGGCTTTAATGGTAATGCCCGCATGCGCGATATCGTGATTCATGGAGCCAGCTATGTTAGCCAGGCTGCTATTAACCGTAAGGGATATGTAGGTCGTAGTTTTGGCTGTCCGGCGGTATCGCCCAGGGTTATTGATAAGGTGATCAATACCATCAAAGGCAAAACGGTATTGTTTATCAATGGCAACGATGATAGCTACAGCTCCAAATATCTTGATGAAAGTGGTCCGCTGAACTTTATATCTGCAGATTCAACCAATTTTGATTTGGCAAGACTGTAGGAGGTTTAGTATCAAGTAATTAGTATCAAGTATCAGGATCTTTTTACATGCTTATAAAACAGATGTATCTGTCGTGATACTTGATACTAATCAACACCCATCAGCGGTTTTAAATGATCATACAATACAATATCCAGCCCGTAAACATCCTGGCGGTGTTGTAATACACCGGCATCATCTGCCCAGCAGGTAACGTAGGTAATGTATATCGGTGTTTTTTTAGGCAGGCCGATATTGGTAGGTTCGGGGTTATCCTCGCTCATATCTTTGGCAATGATATCATAATCCTCGCCCTCACCAAAAAGGTTCTTGGCAAGCCCCTGAGGGTCACCCAGGCGTACGCAGCCATGGCTTACTGCACGCATAGCTTTTCTGAAGGCTGATTTCGCGGGTGTATCATGCAGGTACACACTGCTTTTATTCTTGAACAGGAATTTTATTTTCCCTAATGAATTCTCCTCGCCGGGTCGTTGTTTAAAATCATACTGTAGATTATCGGCGGTTACAGTCGACCAGTCTATTGTCTCCGGATCTTCAATTTTTACTCCGTCCTTGTACACATCAATGTTTTTGTTTGATAAGTAATAAGGATCTTCAGCTGCCTCAATGATGATCTCTTTGGTAGCAATGCTTCGCGGGATATTCCAGGTTGGGTTTACCTCAACGCTATGGATCACGCTGCTTAGCAGCGGCGTTTCGCGCGGGAAAGGTTTATCATACCGGTCACTATCCACATAGGAAATCAGGCTGGCATGGGCATCCATATTACGTCCTTGGCCCACACACACTTTCATGTTTAAAACCGATTTGCCATCTTCTATTACATCCAGTTTAAAATCGGGTATGTTCACAATCACATATTTTTGTTCCGTTGGTTTATTTTTCCAGCGTAAACGTTCCATGTTCACCAAAAAATACCGTTTGGATTCCTCGGCCGAAAGACCATCCATTACAGTACCGTTCAGGTAAGCCTTTTGCAGGATCTTGTACTGAGGGTCGGCCGGTTGTATACTGTCGAGGTATGCTTTTAAATCTTTTACTAGCAATACGTTTCTCATGCTGATACTATCCGGTCGTTTGGTAGCAGTAAAATACCGGGAAAATATTTTCCGGGGATTCACCACCCCATATTGCAGGGCATTGGAGTATTTGATCAGTGAGCTGGCGGTAAGTAATTCAAGCCTTGCAAGTTCATGGTAAGCTTCATTGGTTGATAGGATGCCATTTTTGTCATGAAGTTTGGCAACAAGGGTTCTGATAGCTGTAATATGGTAAGGTTTTTTGCTCAACCCGTGCTCGGTTATCTTATCAAAATAATCGGGTAGTATATCCAGGTCGCCATTAAAAAAATGGTTCATCACCAGAACGGGCTGGTAATCATTTCTTTTGAGGAAGGAATCGATCACCGATTCATTGGCGATTTTTGATTTTTGACTTTCGATCTCTTTTTTAAGTGTAGCGGCCAGTGTATCAGGATCAATATCTTCATATATTTTATTCTGGGTAACTTTAAAAAGTTGATCGGCTATGGCTGAATGCTTTTTTTTGCAGCTTTGCAAAGCAAACAGGGATGCAAAAAGACCCAGAATTACCAGGTAAACGGGGGACTTTTTTGAGAAGGCAAAAATCATGATAAAAGTATAGTTAATAATTCTTGTGTTAGCAATAGCCATACCACAAAGCAAAATGACAACGATTATTTTTTAAAACCGCTGTTTTATATCAAAACGGCAGAACTCTGGCTCATGCTTACTGGTGTATAAATCATAAGGTGTACCATTTAAGGCTGCCATTTCTATATTTAAATACAAAGATACGGTAAAGGGGGGAAGTTCCGGCGATACGGAGTAAGCTAAATGATCTTTTGGCTGTAACGTTTTGTTGCCGGGTGTAGTCTCAATTTTGGCTACTTCATAGCTGTTCCTTAATACATTTGTATCATATGAAAAAATCTATTACCCTGCTCTTTGTCCTGTTGGTTTGTTTAGCAAGCAGCGCTCTGGCGCAATTGAAATCGTTAAATATTATCCGCGATACTATTTATTCCAATATACTCAAAGAAAAGCGGGCGATTGAAATTGTACTGCCGGAGGGTTACAGTGATACCGCCGCTATCAAATACGATGTGATCTATATTACCGACGGAGAATGGAATACCCAGATAGTAAGCAATATCGAGCGGTTTTTAGAGATCCAGTTTATACCTGCTAATATTATGGTGAGCCTGCCCAATACCATGCTACAAGGCCAAAACATGCGAGGACGCGATCTTACACCCACCCGGACAGACGGAGACCCGCAATCGGGCGGCGCCGCCCGTTATATTGCCTTTATAAAAACCGAGCTGATGCCTTACATTAACAAAAAGTACCGGACTACCGGCATGAATACTTATCATGGCGGCTCCTTAGGTGGACTATTTGGTATGTATACACTGATGAAGGAACCCCGGCTTTTTCAATCATACCTGCTGGCCGACCCAAGCTTTTGGTGGGACAAAGATTACCTGCCCAAGCTGGTACGGGATAGCATAGGTAAGATTAGCTTAAACAACACCACTTTGCTAATTACCGGCCGAGAGGGAGAGCCGGCCAAAGAACAGCGGGTAAATGCCATGGATTCGATAATCCAAAAGGCAGCTCCCGCAGGTTTGCATTATAAGCTGATGCTGTATAATGACGAAACCCATAACAGTATGATCTTCCGCACGGTATATGATGGTTTAAAGTTAACCTATCACGGGTACAACAAGCAGGATTTAAATTTTTACCCCATGGGTGGAGTATTGCTGAAGGACAAACCTTTTAAAATGCGTTTTCAGGGTGACTTTGTGAAAGAGCTGCATTATACTACCGATGGCAGCCAACCTACCATGACATCGCCAAAAATGGAAGGCAATGAGCTTATGCTCCTTAATACTACGCAATTGAATTTGAAAGAGCTTACCTATCGCCCGGGCTACGAACAGGAGGGCAGCGCAAACTTTACCATAGGTAATATCAGCCCGGTTTTCTTTTTCAAGAGAAAGCCGGGCTGTTTTAGTTAAAGGAAAATGGAGCAAAAATTGATCGTTTTTCATATAGTTATTCCAATATCAGTTATTTAATACTTTTTAAACCTTTCGAAACTTATCAAAAATTTGTTAAAAAGTGTTAAAATGGGGTTGAAGCTTTGTTAAAATGGACAATAATCACGCTTTTTTATCCTGTTTTGCCTAAAAAAGTGTTAAAATTAAAGGTTTAAAAAGTTTTTGGAGGCTTAAAACAAAACCAATTTTCTAAAAACGATGACAGCAAAAAACAAAACCGAGGTTTGGCTCCGTGGGCCTTTGGATGATGTGCCAGCACTCCTTCAACCCGTGGCCCAAGCCCTGCTCCAGGCCAGGGAAGAACTACATGAACTGATGGCCGGTTTCGCGGATCAGCTATTATGGCAAAAGGTGGCCGGTATGGCATCTCCAGGCTTCCACCTACAGCATTTGACCGGGGTACTAAACCGGCTTTTTACCTATGCCAGGGGAGAAGCGCTTACCGCAGAACAGCTGGATTATCTGTCATCCGAAGGGAAAGTAGCCGAAAATACAACTACAGCTGATATGGTAAAACTATTTGATAAAGAGGTTGATAAAGCCATTGCTCAATTGAAAACAACAGATGAGAAAACACTGAAACAGGAGCGTGGGGTAGGTAGGGCGCAATTGCCATCAACCGTAATTGGGTTATATGTACACGCCGCAGAGCATACCATGCGGCATCTGGGGCAGCTTTTGGTTACGGTTAAAGTATTGAAAAACAATAGTTAATTAATTTTTTCAATAAGCATAGGCCTGGTGTTTGGTGTAAGCTTTTTCAGCACAAAAAAGCCGGTAGCCGATAACAGACATACCGAACCTAATACCCACCAGAGCATGCTAAAGCCACCATATGCGATGATCTGACTGCCAACTGCAGGAGCAATGATCTGCGCCGCCGACCACGACATGCTGTATAATGCTGCATATTCGCCGCGATTACTATTGGTAGTGCGGTTTATCCAGTAGGCATTCATAAAAGGCATACTCATAATCTCGCCAAGGGTGATCATCACAACGACTAATATAGCCACCCATGCCGCATGTGGCAGCAAATTCAATAGTGCAAAGCTGATACCGGCTATAATAATACCTGCGCTGATATAAGTAAGCGGGTTTCTTTTGCCCTCCAATTTATGGATCAATACCATTTCGATCAGAACGATGAGTATGCCATTTAAAGCCAGCAGAAAGCCTATAAAACGTTCGTTAAAATGCCATTGGATCTTATAAAACACAGGTTGCATAATAAAGAACTGAAAAAAGCAGGTGGCGAACAAAGTACATAATAAGATAAACACCAGGTAAATACCGTCTTTATAGGCTGATGTAGAGGCTGCGGCTTTATCAGCCAGCTCTTTAACCGTTTTCCTGATCGTTGCACGTGGCATCAGCTTTAGTAGTAAAAGCGCAGCAAAAATATTAGTACAGCCATCAACCCAAAAAAGTAAATGGTAATTGAATGAAGCCAGGAAACCGCCTAATCCACCGCCAAAGGCCCAACCCAGATTGGTTGCCAGCCTATTAAGTGAGTAGGAGCGGGTCTTGTTATCATCGTTGCTGTAATGCGCTATAGCTGTGGAGTTTGCCGGGCGAAACGATTCGTTACAAACACTGAGTATAAAAGTGCCAATGCTTACACTCAGAAAAGTACGCTGATAACCCAATATCAGGAATAATATGCCGCCAATAAGCAATGCGCCCACCTGGATGTCATAAAAGCCGATCTTATCGGTTAACCTGCCACCAATAAATGCGCCTGATATGGCTCCTATACCAAAAAATGCCATTACCCAACCCGATTGTACGATGGTAAAATGCAGCTGCTGAATGGTATAGATACTCATAAAGGGCACCACCATAGTTCCGCTCCGGTTGATGAACATCACTATGCTCAGGTACCAGCTGTTTTTAGATAGTCCGCTATAAGCTTGTTTGTATAATTGGATGACAGAGGTTAGCATAGGTTTACAAAGATAATTATAAGCAGAAAGCTCAAGGCGAAAAGCCCAAAGCTTTTTGGCTCCGGGCTTTATGGACTATTTAAGTTGCTTAAGGCTTTATGCCTTGAGCTTTCAGCTTAAAATAGAATTCCTGTTCCTGAGCCAGTGATCGGCTAAGACCAGTGCGGCCATAGCTTCAACAATAGGTACGGCGCGCGGTACCACACAAGGATCATGGCGACCTTTGCCTGATATTTCGGCCGCATTGCCTTCGCTGTCAATAGTTGCCTGGTTCTTCATAATGGTAGCTACCGGTTTAAAGGCTACTTTAAACTCAATAGGCATACCATTACTGATTCCACCTTGTATGCCACCAGAGAAGTTAGTAATGGTGCTGATATCGCCTAAATGTGATTTTACAAATATGTCGTTATGCTCCGATCCGCGCATTTCGCTGCCGGCAAAGCCCGAACCAAATTCAAAACCATGTACGGCGTTGATGCTCAGCATAGCTTTACCTAAATCGGCATGAAGCTTATCAAATACCGGCTCGCCAAGGCCTACAGGGCAGTTTTTTATGTGGCAACTAATTTTGCCGCCAACAGTATCGCCGTCTTTACGTACACTGTCAATAAATGCGATCATTTCTTCGGCGGTTGCCGGATCGGCACAGCGTACAATGTTTTTTTCGCGTTCGTCAATAAACTCCTGTACACTGTGGATGCTTACATTAGGTGCATTAATGGTACCTACGCTGCTTACATGGGCCGCTATTTCGATACCCTGGCTTTTTAATAAAAGCTTGGCTAAAGCTCCTGCAGCAACCCGTGCCGCGGTTTCACGGGCGGATGAACGACCACCACCGCGATGATCGCGAATGCCATATTTGGTTTGGTAAGTATAATCGGCATGGGAGGGGCGGAACACATCCACATTATGACTGTAATCTTTAGAGCGCTGATCTTCATTAGGGATCAGCATAGCTATAGGTGTTCCTGTGGTTTTACCCTCAAATACACCTGAAAGGATCTTTACAGTGTCGCTTTCCTTACGTTGCGTGGTTATTTTTGACTGACCGGGTTTGCGTTTATCCAGTTCACCCTGAATGTAATCCAGGTCGACCGGTAATTGCGCAGGGCATCCATCAATAATTACCCCGATAGCTTCACCATGTGATTCGCCAAAGGTGGTTATTCTGAATATTTGCCCGAATGAGTTGCCTGCCATGATATTAAATATGTGATGTGTTAGATATGAGATTTGAGAAGGTGCATCTCAAATCTATTTGTTTAAATCGTCATTGCGAGGTACGAAGCAATCCCCAATTAGCAAAGCTGCTCTGTGTGTCGGGGATTGCCACGCTATCGCCCGCAATGACGCTTAGTAGTTATTTAACCTTATCCTTTTACTTCCTGAACTTCAAAGCCAAGTTTGGCCAGGTCGGTCCAGAAAGCGGGGTATGATTTATCAACTACCGGCCCGTTCTCAAACTCCAGTTCAGGAATGATCAGGGCAAGCGGTGCAAATGCCATAGCCATACGGTGATCATGGTAGGTATTGATAAACATGCGTTCCGGAATAAATTTTCCGCTGCAATCTAACTGATATACTTCGTTATTCTCAATCAGTTTTACGCCCATTTTGGCCAGTTCGTTTTGCAAAGCTAAGATACGGTCAGTTTCCTTTATTTTCAGGGTTTCCAAGCCGGTGAAAGCTGCTTCATGTCCTAAAGCTGCACATACCACAACAATGGTTTGTGCAAGGTCTGGACATTCCTTCAGATCAAATATTTTGTGGCTAAATGGTTTATTCTCTTTGGTTAGCAGAACACCGCCATCTTTGAACTGCGAAGTGATGCCAAAATTAGCCATGATCTCGGTGATCACACTATCACCTTGTAAGCTGTACGGTGTTAGTCCGGTTAAGAACAATTCCGCCTGGTCGGCCAGTGCAGCTATGGCATACCAGTATGACGCCGCGCTCCAATCTGGTTCAACGTGTAATGAAGTGGTAGTAAATTCCTGATTTGCTATTGCAATAACGTTATCCTGCCATTGATGTTGTATACCGGCTGTTTCCAGCATGGCAAGCGTCATTTCTACATATGGGCGAGAGGTTAATTCACCTTCAATATGAAGCTCCAAACCAAAAGGCAGCCGCGCAGCGATGAGTAACAGGGCAGTAATGTACTGACTGCTGATGTTACCTTTAATACTGATCTTACTAGTTAGCTGCCCGAAACTGCCTTTTAGTTTTATAGGGGGATAGCCCTCTTTTTCTTCATAATCAATATGGGCACCTAACTCTCTAAGCGCGTCGACCAATATGCCTATTGGTCTTTCCTTCATCCTTTGGCTGCCGGTTAATATGACTTCATTATCCTGTATAGCAAAATAGGCGGTTAAAAAGCGCATAGCTGTACCGGCAGGGCCGATGTCTACAAGTCTTGAGTCTTGAGTCTTGAGTTCTGAGTCTTTTGAATTCTGACTTAAGACTTTAGACTCAAGACTTAGAATTTCAGACTCAGAACTTCTCAATATACCCGCCAGCAATACTGCATCGGCGGCGTCAGACACGTTCTCTACTTTCACCTTACCATTGCTCAGAGCCTCTATAACCAATGCACGGTTACATTCGCTTTTTGAGCCGGTAAGATGTACCGTGCCGTTTATTTGCTTATTGCTTTTTTTCAGGATGACGTTTTGCATCAATATATTCTATTATACGTGGGTAAGTTTTTCTGCTGCTTGTCCGGCCTCATTGGTGTTCATGATCTCGGTTTGTCTGCGGATCGACTCACTGTGTAAAAGCTCTAATAATTTTTCGGTAAATTCAGAACCTAACTTTAACGCTTTTGCATAGTTAGTGCGTTTTTGAACGATCTCATCCCAACGGCCTACCTGTAAAATGGTGATATTGTTGTCCTTTTTGTAGTTACCGATCTTCTCGGCAATTTGCATACGCTCAGCTATTTTCTGAATAACCAGGTCGTCAATTTTATCTATCTGGCTGCGTAATTCAGCAAGTTTGTCATTTAACTCTGCATTACGGATCTCTGGTTTACGTAAGGCCAGGTGATCAATAATGTCGGCTAAGGCAGCAGGGGTAACTTGTTGTTTGGCATCTGTCCAGGCTACGCTTGGGTCGATATGTGATTCGATCATTAAGCCTTGCATATCAAGATCTAATGCTTTTTGTGAAATGTAACCGATCAGGTCGCGATTTCCAGAAATGTGGCTTGGATCGTTAATGATCGGCAGTTCAGGGGCCAGTGTTTTTAAATTGATGGCGATATCCCACATTGGTTCATTACGGAAAGCTGATTTTTCATAAGATGAAAACCCACGGTGAATAGCAGCCAGTTTAGTGATGCCCGCATTGTTGATACGCTCTAACGCACCTATCCATAAAGAAAGATCGGGGTTTACCGGGTTTTTAACCATTACCGGCACGTCAACACCTTGTAAAGCATCAGCAATTTCTTGTACCGTGAAAGGGTTAACGGTTGAACGAGCACCCACCCATAAAATATCTACACCTGCTTTTAACGCCTCTTCTACGTGTTTTGCAGTTGCCACTTCCACAGCTGTAGGTAATCCGGTTTCTTCTTTGGCACGCTTAAGCCATTCCAGGCCTATGCTACCAATGCCTTCAAATTCACCCGGACGAGTACGTGGTTTCCAGATACCCGCACGTAATGCAGAGATACGACCGGTTTGAGCCAATAAATGAGCTGTAGCCACTAATTGATCTTCAGTTTCGGCGCTACAAGGGCCTGCTATTACCAATGGTTCTTTTCCGGTTTTGATCCAGGTATGAAGCGGCTGTATGTTTAAATTCAATTTCATCGTTTTGTTATTTGTCCGGCATTTTAGTTTTTTACCGGTGTGTTTTTATATTTTGTTTAAATCTTGTTTATTAATTACTGGGTCTTAGATGTTTCGGCGGATATTGATATACTTTCGTATCCGGTCGTTTTTTTGAGGTTTGGGAGTTGTTAATTCATCATCATGTCTTTCATATTCGCCAAGTATGTTAAAATTATGCGTGTATTTAAGTATTTGTCTTATTGATACATCGTATTGTTTTGGTTCGTCCCATTCAATATCTACGTAAAAGTTATATTCATTACGTTTACCCAAAATAGGCATAGATTGTATTTTGCTCATATTCACACCCTCTTCGGCAAAAATGTTAAGCACTTTGGCCAATGCGCCTACTTTGTTGCTTACCTGAAAGCAAAGTGAGGCTTTATTAGAGTTCTTCTTTTCCACGTTATCATGGTGGGTAAGGATCAGGAAACGGGTAAAGTTCTTCTTGTTTGATTCTATGCGGCGTTCCAGCACATCCAATCCGTAAAGTTTGGCGGCAAGTGAATTTGCAATGGCAACTGTGTCAGTTAACTGTTCTTCTCTGATACGTTTGGCACAAGCAGCGGTATCATTACTTTCTACAATTTTAAGATGTGGGTATTCATCAAAAAAATCAACACACTGGCGTAAAGCGATAGGGTGGGAGGTTACATATTTGATATCCTCAAATTTTACACCGGGCAATGCCATTAAATGCAGTTGAATAGGCAAGTAGATTTCGCCTACCACTGGGAAACCATAATCAAGTAATAGGGTATAATTAGGCAATATACTTCCGGCAATGCTATTCTCAATAGCCATCACCACATAATCTGCCTCTCTGTTTTTTAGAGTCTCAAAAGTTTGTTTAAATGTGTTACATTCAATGGTTTGCGTGTTCTCTCCAAAATACCGTAAAGCAGCTTCTTCGTGAAAAGAAGCGCGTATTCCCTGAATTGCAACTCTTGGTCTTTCTATCTTCATAAACCCCTGTTAAAGCAAAAAGTCCCGGCATTTTGTGCCGGGACTTTTTAAGTTCTTTATGTGTGTGTTAAGTACATATTAGTCCCGGCTCTCACTGTTAAAGTAAAAGTAGTAACCGAAGTAATATGCGCTTGTGAATTTCATTTGTTTTTTATTACGCTGTAAATGTACGGTAAAAAATGTTTTTGTCAATAGAAAATTTTATTTTTTGTGAAATAAACAAGCTGAACAGAATTTTATTTGTCTAAAGTTTGTTTTTCGTATTCACGTTGCAGTGCGCGGGCTGTTTGCGAACTACCATCATGACTCCATCCAGGGGGATTTAACAGGTACCCAATCTTATTCCTGAAACCTGGTGCAAATTTAACATCATGGATGAGGGCCTTCCATTCATGAAAGATAATATTCACTGGGCCCATGTCTTCTGGTTGTTTGGTAAGCCCGTATTTAACCGGTTCTGGTAGATCTTCATCCCTGAAAGTATTAAACATTCTGTCCCAGATGATGAGCATCATGCCCATGTTTTTATCCAGGTACGGAATATTGGAGGCATGATGCACTCTATGATGCGCCGGTGTTACAAAAAGCCATCCGTACCATTTAGGGAGCGCTACTTTATATTGGGTGTGTACTATATTGCCGTAAAGCTGGGTGATGAGATACGCATATAAAATATCAATGGCATTAAACCCCATCAACGCTAATGGCAAATAAAAAAAAGTACGGTAAAAGGGTTCAAAAACTGTCGACCGGAAACCTGTGGTTAAATTAAAATGCTCAGACGAGTGATGCGTTACGTGCATTGCCCAAAAAAGCCTGCAATAATGCCCGGTGTAATGCAGCACCCAGTACAAAAAGTCCTGTACAACAACCAGTACAAACCAATACAGATAAACGTTGTGGATTTGAAAAAGCCTGAACTGATAGGCAAAACTCAGCATGAAAAAGGTACTGGCTTTAACTAAAAGGTTGGTAACTACCGCGATTGAGGTTAGGTAGATATTATTGAACGTATCGCGTTTTTCATAGTATTTGCGATTTTCCCAGTAGCTTAACCCCATTTCAACAATGGTTAATACCACCAGTAAACCCATCAGCACCAGTGCGGCCCTATTCCGGGGATCTAACTCAGACATTTTACAAATTAATGTAATATATTAAACTTTCACGAAGTTCGGCTTCTGTACAGATATTATCAATATTGCATTGCCCAATTTTAGTAAGCAAAGTGCAATTTATTTTATTATCCTGGTTCTTTTTATCCTTTTGCATGATAGCAAACAGGGTATCAAAATCATTCTCTTTGATCGTATATCTTGGATAAAGGTCACTGAATACACGGGTGATCTCATTCAACTCTTCTACGCTTAAACCTGTTTTTTTATGAGCAAGATATGATTCGCAGATCATGCCGATAGCTATGGCTTCACCATGAGATAGTGGATCTTTATCGTTGATCAATGAATTGGTCTCAACCGCATGACCAATAGTATGACCAAAATTTAAAGCTTTCCGGATGCCTTTTTCTGTAGGGTCTTCAATAGTGATCACATTTTTTATCTCTACAGAACGATAAACCCATTGAAGTGCAGGGTTTTTCAGATCGCTTGACTTCAGTTCGTCCCAATAAGCAGCATCAGCTATCAGGCCGTGTTTAAGCATTTCTGCCAGACCCGAAAGTATTTGACGAGGGGGGAGGGTTTTTAAAAAATCGTACTCAATAAATACAGCTTTGGGTTGAGTAAAAGTACCTACGATGTTTTTGATACTATCAATGTCAATACCTGTTTTACCACCAACGGAGGCATCTACCTGTGATAGCAGGGTAGTAGGTACATGTACAAAGTCAATTCCCCTTTTAAAGGTTGAGGCAGCAAAGCCTCCCAGATCGGTTACAACGCCTCCGCCAAGGTTTATCATCAAGCTTTTGCGGTCGGCACCAAAATCTATCAGCATTTTCCATACGCCGATGCAAAAATCGATGTCCTTGCTCTCTTCGCCGGCATTTATTTCGATAAGATCGTAATCACCAAGTTCATCTAACTTACTTTTTACAAGAGGTAAACAATGAACGCCGGTATTTTCGTCAGTTAAAATAAAAAATTTGGAATAGGCGCCTTTTTTTACAAAGTTAACCAGTTCGTCAATGCTGTTATTAAAATATATAGGATAGTTGTCGCTTTGAATGGTATTCATGATCATATTACCAGGATTTTATTTCCCCTAAATTCAACAATGTCTCCGCGTTTAACTTTAAGGCGTTTTCGATAGTCAACCTCTCCATTATATTTCACTTCTCCTTCACTTACAACTATTTGTGCCTCTCCACCTGTTGATACCAGGTTGGCAGCTTTTAGCAGCTGTATCATTGGAATATGGTCGCCTATTAATTTAAATTCTGTCATGGAGCGGCAAAAATAAACTATTCATGGAATATTGAGATATCATTTTATAATTTTGCAGATGCTTTCTAACCAAACGAATAATAAAACTCAACAGGTTAAGCCCTCTTTTGAAAATACAGAAATCGCTTTCCGTCACTCATCCAATGCTGATCTTAACCGGGCTTACTGGTTATTCAAGATAATCAATATTAACTTTTTAGTAAAGATAGGGCCTCCGGTAACCAACTTTGCTATTAAAATAGGATTACCTATCAAAAGTCTGATCAAGGCAACCATATTTAAACACTTTTGCGGTGGCGAAACCATTACTGAGTGTAATAATACCATTAAGAATTTGAATAGTGGTGGAGTTGGTACCATATTAGATTACTCTATAGAAGGAGAGGATGACGAAGCTGTTTTTGACAGCACCCGTGATGAGATCATCCGTACCATAGAACGTGCAACTTCGGACAAGGCTGTACCGCTTACTGTTTTCAAGGTAACCGGTGTTGGCAGGTTTGCGTTGCTGGAGAAATTGGATGCCAAACTTGCTCTTAATGCAGAGGAAGAAAAAGAATGGCAAAGAGTACAAAATAGAGTATTGGCTATATGCGATAAGGCACATGCCAATAACGTACCGGTAATGATAGATGCAGAAGAGAGCTGGATACAGGAAACCATTGATCTTTTAGCCCTGACCATGATGAGCCGCTTTAATACTAAAACGGCGATAGTTTATAATACCTATCAAATGTACAGGCATGATAAGCTGGCATCTATATTAAACGATCATGAAATTGCTGTTAGTGAAGGCTTTATTTTAGGGGCCAAAATTGTGCGTGGTGCCTATATGGAAAAAGAACGCAGACGTGCAGCAGAAAATGGTTACCCGTCACCAATACAACTGGATAAAAAAGCTACCGATCTGGATTATGATTCTGCGTTGGATTACTGTACCACGCATATTGATAAAATCGCGTTTATTGCCGGTACCCACAATGAAGAAAGCTGCCGATTATTGGCCGAGCTTTTAGATACCAAAGGAATTGATCATAAACACCCTCACGTGTATTTTTCGCAACTATTAGGGATGAGCGATAACCTGAGCTTTAATCTGGCTGATGCTCAGTATAATGTAGCCAAGTACGTTCCGTATGGCCCAATAAAGGCTGTATTGCCCTACTTATTCAGGCGCGCGCAGGAAAATACAGCTATAGCCGGCCAAATGAGCCGAGAGCTTAGTTTGATTGTGAAAGAACGGAAAAGACGGAAGCAATAACTATATATTGCAACAATATCAACAAGGCCATTTCTTTAAAAAGGAGTGGCCTTGTTAATTATCTTTAAAAGCCATTTAATCAATACCCCATTAACAAAAATTGGGTTTACATGGTTTACACTTTTTATGGTTAAAATGTATTTAAATTTCTGTTAATCAATTAGTTATTTTTATTTTACCATAAAAAAACGGTTTACAGTGTAAACCATGTTTTTGCATAAATATTTTTTGCTAAACGTCAACTCAGCAATGATACAACATGATGAATGCTTGTAGAAATGAATTGAGGCAGTTCATCTGGATATTCCATTTTCTTAATAATTAAAGAACAATCATTTAATCAGGGGCTAATATTGCCTGGCTTAATTTTATTGCATTATAAACTAAATTAAATAGTATGCAATTAAAACGGTCTTCATTTGTTCTCCTTATCTCATCACTGCTATTGATATCCTGCCAGAAATCATTAGTAAGCCCAATTCCAACAGATCCTGCAACGATCAGTACCAAAGCAAAAACTCAGGCAGTGGTACAAACTTTTGATGAAGATTTTGAGTCCGGATCAAAGACCGGTTATGCAGCAGCCGATGTTGCATTGAATAGCGGCTCCTGGAATCTTGATGACGCTTTGATCGGGACCAGTACTTCTGACCAGAAAAATGGCAGCCGCTCTGTTCGGATCCGTAATACCGGAACATTAAGTATGAACTTTGATGTCAGTACAGGTGCTTCGACCGTTACTATGAATTACGCGGTTTATGGTACCGATGGATCTTCAGCATTTCAGTTATGGGTTTCCGCAAACGGAGGAAGCAGTTATACACAAGTGGGATCTATTGAGATAACAGCATCAAGTACTACGTTAAACACGGCTACTTTTAATGTTAACCAATCCGGTTCTTTACGGTTTCAACTGAGAAAGACTTCGGGGGGGGCCAACCGAATTAACATTGATGATTTTACCATCAACAGCTTTGACAGTGGGTCAGGAGGTGGAACCAGTGGAGGATCAGGAAGTTCAACAGCTGATAATACTAACTTATTGTTAGGTAACCCAAGCGCTGCCACTAATAGTACTGCTAATGCGGATAATTACCTGATCGATCAGACTTATTATATCGAGAGTTACAATCGTGATAAAGGCGTACCCAACTGGGTAAGCTGGTATGTAGGTAGTACGTCATTAGGTTCTATTGATCGCTCTAATGACTTTAGGGCGGATACCAATTTGCCTGCCGGCTGGTATGAAGTATCCAATACCAGCTATTCGGGTTCGGGTTTTGACAGGGGACATAACTGCCCAAGCGCCGACAGGACTTCTACCACAGCGGCTAATCAAGCCACTTTTTTAATGGATAATATGATTCCGCAGGCCCCCAACAATAACGAGCATACCTGGGCCAACCTGGAAGCTTATGGCCGGTCTTTAGTAACCGCAGGCAATGAGATCTATGTAGTGATGGGGAGTTATGGTTCGGGTGGTACCGGCTCCAGCAGCTCTGCTACCACGGTTGATGGTGGACATGTAGTTGTACCATCCAACATCTGGAAGGTGATTGTGGTTCTCCCCAATGGAAATAACGATTTGAGTCGTATTACCACTGATACCCGGGTGATAGCCGTAAATACACCTAATATCAACACCCTCAGCACAGACTGGACTCAGTATATCACTACAGTAAAAGATATCGAGAACGCTACAGGCTATACCTTGTTTTCCAATTTGCCTGCCAGTATACGTACCGCATTGGAAACAAAGCGAGACGCGGGTACAGCCAACTAATCATCTAAATTTAAGCAGAAATAATATCTGGTTAATGCAGGTGCTGCCATATGATATCAAAAACATCAGTCGCGTTGATGTTTTTGATATCATTTTTCTCATCTGTAACGATAATGGGTTTATAAGCTTCAGGAACGCCAATCCGGCCATGTGACCCTTTTATTAAAGTGGCATCAAGTGGTATAACGTCCATCACATATCTTAAGCCTGATTTTTTTCTTAAAAGTTTGTATCCTGCTCTTAGTTTGGAGGTCATAAACATCTCTACCGGATCATAGCCGGGTTTTTTGTGAATGTCAACCACTCGTGCGTAGTCGGGCGCCTTGGCATCATCAACCCAGAAATAGTAGGTAAACCAACTTTTTTCGGCCGCCATCAGTACCAGATCGCCCGAGCGTTCATGGTTGATATGATGTTTAATCTGTTCCGTTTTATCAAGCACCAATTCTACACCAGGTATGCCTTCCAGTAAGGCTTTTACCTGTTCTGTTACTGTTTTATCATTGATATAGATGTGGGCTATCTGATGATCGGCCACGGCAAATGCTTTGGATGCACCGGCATCCAACAGCTCTAATCCACGCTCTGTTCTGATCTGTAAAAGCCCCTGTTCCCTCAATATGCGATTGAGGTGAATGGGGTTATTTACCGGAGCAATGCCATATTCCGAAAGCAGGATAATACGGGCTCCTTTGTTTTGATAAAAGGTTACCAGCTGTTTAACCACCTCGTCAATCTCTTGCAGTTCTTTACCAATTTTAGCCAGATCGGGCCCGAATTTTTGAAGACAATAATCAAGGTGGGGGAGATAGATCAAAGTAAGCGTAGGATTGTGCAGCTCCTCATTCTCCATGGCTGCATCAGCGATCCATTGTGTTGATTTAATATTGGCACCAGGTCCCCAAAACTGAAATAGGGGAAATTGGCCCAGTTTGCTTTGTAGATGGTCGCGTAATTCAGCCGGCTGGGAGTAGCAATCGGGTAATTTACGCCCGTCTGCCAAATAATTAGGACGCGGGGTTACCGAATAATCTGCCGATGAATACATATTATACCACCAAAACATATTGGCACAGGTGAAGGATGGTTCTTCTTTTTTTGCTTTATCCCATATTTTTTCGCCCTGAACGAGTTTGTTTGACTGTTTCCAGAATTTTACCTCGCTGTCGGCATGGTCGTACCAACCATTCCCCACAATGCCCGTGTCTGACGGGAATTTGCCTGTTAAATAGGTTGATTGTACCGCGGTAGTAACTGCTGGTAATAATGGTTCAATAGTCCTTAGATGTTTTTGAGCAATATATCGTTGAAGAAAGGGCGTATGTTGTCCTATTACCGAAGATGATAATCCTACAATATCAATTACTACTGTTTTATTCATTATGATAATTTTGTTTTAACCCATGCCAACTCCCTGATAATTGATTCGTTTAAGGGTATTTTTAACGAGGAAGGTAAAACCTCCCACGTATAAGTCTCTATTTCCAGATGGTGGGTGAAAGGTTTGTTCTTTTGGAGTGAAAGCACCTCTGTAATATCGGTTTGTGTGGATTTGACTATACCCATGTCTTCCTCAAAGATCGGGACATGAAAATGTGCCCGCCACTCCGTAACATCCGGATTTTGTCCATCTGCTAATGCTTCTGAAAGATCCGGATAACGTATCAGCGAACCATCATTACGTTTGGCAATAACCTGATGAAGATAGGTAGGTTCATCAAATTTCGAAAGTTCGTCAAGTACTTTTGATCTTTCGGCCGGTGATGCCGGAAGCTGAGTTTTTAACGCGGCACTAATTTGAATTTTGCCAATTTGAATACCTTTTGCCCTGAGCTGCTCAATTATAGCTGTATGCGGCTCATAACCAATAGCAAAGTGGCAAACATCATAACATAAACAAACGTGCCTCTTCAATAACTCCACTGCTTCGTCCTGGGTTATATGTAATTTTTCCGAACAATAGATTTTTCCTTTCGCAAGCAGATCGTTTTCAAACCAGTTGATAAATTCCGGTCCTGATTCCAGAAAACCATCCGGTTCTGGTTCAATATCCAGGTGTAACAAAGTACCTGTAGACTCCAGTATGTGATGTAGCGCTTCGACCACTGACAGGATATTTTGTGTAGCGACATTTTTAGCATCTTCGCTTTCTTCCGCTGTTGTAAACCATGGTTTATAACTTAAGGGAGAAGTTGAAATCCCGCCATCCATTCCAGCTGGTAATAATTGCGCCAGTATATTAAAGAGCCGGATGGTATAGGCCACCCGCTCATCAGTAGTCCAATCTGGCGCGTGTACCTGGTCTTTAACCCGGGTGTGATGAAAGCCTCCATAAGGAAAGCCATTCATAGTGAAAACATATCCATCAACGGCTTGTAACCATTGTTTAAATTCCGGGAGATGATTGTCCTGCAATATTTCTATACTGGCCTGGTTTGAAAGGCGGAGGCCTATTCCCATAGGTTCATGAGGCGATAGGTCTTTTTTAATCAACGGGAAACTTTCTTTTAAAACGGCAAAATGAGCAGCCCAGCTTTCACCGGCATAAATATTTGTACAGAAAGTTAAATGTCCTGAATTTAATTTCATAAGATAGAAGATGAAAGGTTGTGGGTTGCCTGCTGGTTGAGCTCCTGTAAAATTTCACCTGCTTTTTTAACTATTCCTGCATCAATTTCATGAACCTCTTCGCCTTTGCCTATGGCTGTTAGCAGGGTGATTGTTAATTGCCCGCCTAAATGTTCGCGAAACTCTTGTAAACCCAATAATATAGGACTGTTATCCTGTTCAACCTGAAGTAAGGGATGTGTTAGTTCAAACCCCAATTTTTGGATCAGGTTCAATACCCTTTGTGATTTATCAGCTGATAAGCGGCCTGATAAATTGGAGTATACGGTATCTAAAGCGATTCCCATGGCAACAGCCTCACCATGTTTGACCTCAAAATTGGTGAGATATTCCAATTTGTGTGCGCTCCAATGACCAAAATCAAGTGGTCGTGAAGAGCCGCTTTCAAAAGGATCAGTACCGCGGATATGTTCCAGGTGTAATTGGGCGCATTTCCATATCTGATAATTCATAGCAACCCTGTCACGCTGTACTAAGAAGGCGGCGTTTTCTTCCAGCCATATAAAAAAGCTTTGGTCTTTGATCAGGGCGACCTTTATAGCTTCTGCTATGCCTGAACGCCAGTCGCGATCGGATAGTGTGCTCAAAAACAATTCATCATTAAAAACTGCGAGAGGAGGGGAGAATGTACCCAGGAAGTTTTTCTTATTAAAATAATTAACGCCGTTTTTAACGCCTATGCCGGAGTCATTCTGCGATAGAACGGTAGTGGGGATCCGGATATGTTTAACGCCTCTATGGCTAATGGTAGCAGCGTAGCCAACCATGTCCAATACGGCACCTCCACCTATGGCCGTCACAAAAGAATGCCGGTCTATCCCGTGAGTATTGATGGCTTCCAGAACCTGGTCTAAATACCGGGTATCGTTTTTTACTGCTTCACCACCTGGAATAATCAATATATCCTCTACTAATTGCGTTTGGTTATGCTGAATAAAATAATCTTTTATTTGACCAACCAAAGCAGGATGAGTATTGGCCACACCATCGTCAATCACAAAAAGAATTTTTTTTACAGAAACGGAAGGGTTGGCACCAATTAAAAAATCATTGATGAGTTTATTGGTAACATCAAAAAGTGCTGATGTGAAAAAAATATCATAACTAAACTTTACAGTAAATGATTGGTGTAGCGTATCCATATAATATGGGTATTGAAGTTTATTATTGAGCATAATGAAATCAGGTAACAGCAAAAATTTTGGACAACCATATAGATACCGGCAATAAGGCGGCGATACCTAAAGCCGGGTAAATAGAGCTGAAGGTAACTGCCCAGGCCGCATCCATCAAAATTAATGATATAACTCCCGCTTTAACTGCAGCGCCGATATTTTTGCCGATCGGTTGTTGTATAGCCTTGGTCAATGGCTTAAATATCATCCATGCAAATGGCAACAGAAAAATAAGCGACCATAACCATTGCTGGTTGATAAAGGAAAAATATAGAATGGAACCTATAACTATGGCGTAAAGGCCGGCTGCTAT
This sequence comes from Mucilaginibacter sp. RCC_168, assembly GCF_041355315.1. NCBI lineage: Bacteria > Pseudomonadati > Bacteroidota > Sphingobacteriia > Sphingobacteriales > Sphingobacteriaceae > Mucilaginibacter > Mucilaginibacter sp. RCC_168. The sequence goes on along the minus strand of NZ_JBFUPN010000021.1, from coordinate 39,761 downwards.
ATACAGGTTTTTTTGATTGCCGCCATGTACTTCACCCCGGCTTGTCATGGTGATAGAAAAGATGTAAATAACCGGTATGCAGGCAAGCCAATAATGGGTATAAAGCATGGCCGGAATTATACTAACGCCCAGTAATAGATTCAAGCCCCGACAGATTCCCATGTTTAAGGGGCCAAAAAAGGAGTGATGCTTACCCGCTTTATTGTACAATAAAGCGAAAAACGCGATTGCTAAAGCAAATAATCCCGATGTTAGGCTATACAGAGCTGCCAGGATTACGCCTGTTAAAAGCAATATTGCGCCCAGCAGCGATGCTTCGGTTAAGGTAACTAACCCACTTGGTATAGCACGTTCAGGACGCTCCATGCGATCTAAATCGGCATCAAAAACATCATTAAAAACTATCCCGCCTCCGTATAAACAAGCTGTTGAACAACACAATGATACTATGGAAAGCCAGTGGCCTGCAACGGCGGCTGTAAACACACCGGCAATGGCAATACCTGCTAATACATCGGCCACGGAGGTAACAATATTAGCAGGCCTCATCATTCGTAAATAAATGAATAACTTTTTCACTATGACTTTAGCTGATAATAATGGAAGATTTATCAATACGCGGTTGCTGCCCTCCACGTAAAATCGTATTGCCCTCAAATTTCTCGGTTTGATCGATATTCTTTGGCGTCGCGAAATCGGCTTCATCAATCTGGCCGCTTTGTGCAAATGCCGTTATGGCATTGCGATAAGTTATCAACTCAATGTCCGCATCGTTCAAGCCGCGAATTTTCATCAATGCGGCAGTTTTAGGAACCGCCAATGGGTCACTGATACCCCAATCGGCAGCTGAGTTGATCATGATCCGCTCGGAGCCATATTGTGCAGTAATGTCAACCATACGTTCATTACCCATTTTTGTGAATGGGTAGATAGTAAAAGCAGCCCAAAAACCTCTGTCGAGCACTTCTTTAACGGTTTCCTCATTGTTATGATCAACAATCACTTTATATGGATCAAGGCCATGTTCCAAAGCAATATCCATACTGCGTTGGGTACCTCTTTTTTTATCGCGATGCGGAGTATGAATTTGCACGGGCAAACCGGCTTCTTTGGCCAGCTCCAATTGCAGGCGGTAATATTTCTCTTCAGCGACTGTCTGGTCATCAAAACCTATTTCGCCGATACCAACCACGCCATCTTTGTAAACAAACAAAGGTAAAAGCTCCATCACCTGTTCGGCTAAAGGTTCGTTATTGGCTTCGCGTGAATTCAATCCAATTGTACAGTAATGCTTTATACCAAACTGGGATGAACGAAACCTCTCCCAACCGATAAGGCTGCTATAATAATCTCTAAAGCTATCCAGACCAGTACGTGGCTGACCCAGCCAAAACGCAGGTTCAATAAGCGCCACAACACCGGCATCGGCCATGGCCTGGTAATCATCAGTGGTGCGGGAAGTCATGTGAACATGGGGATCAAAAAACTTCATCCCTTTTACCGAACTTAAATCAAACGCCTCAAGAGTTTTTCTCTCCTCCTTATCTTTTTCTATCGAATGGCTACAACACATAATTATATTTTAATTTATAGAAATCTTATTCCAATTTAATGCTTTATCAATTACTATCGACTTTAATTCAGGAATATTACTTAACCATTGCTTTGCAGGCTCAAAGCCGGATTCTGAAATAGCCAACGCTATTGCTTCTTTTTCGGCCATATCATCATGAGTAAGACTAATTTTGATGTCTTCAAAAATTTTATCATCAATAAATCCTGCCACCAATCGCCATAATGTTGGATTTACCTTACGACCAGCCGCCCATCGTTCGCGGACATAATCGCTAAGTATTAATGCCAGCTCTTTATTGGCCCGTCTATCCAGACCAATTATTAACGGCACATTTTTTTCGGTAAAAAAAGCTTTTAATATCAGTTGATTCCAGGCTGCCTGATCCAGGTATACCGATGGATACGGATTGTTATACATAATGGCCTCCAAAACGGAGCCGATATTACTTCGGATACCTTCGGCGCATCTTTTTATCCATATCTCAGGGTAAGCCAAAAAAGGTAACGCGGAATATAATGCCACCGATTCATTCATTTCTGCTGATAAAAACAAACTATCAATGGTTTGATAATATTTGTCCTTATCTGTAGTGTCCCATTGCAAAAGCAACCATACCCGGCATAGCCTGTCAATAGTCCAGTTTTTGAATGGATCTATAGTTACGTCTACAGCTGGTTTTCCTGTTTTTCGTGGAATGATCATAAACGCTGTATTGAGCGCGGAATAATCATTTGGCAGCTTCTTGAACTGTTGGAGCCACATCCAGGTATCGGGCGAAACATTATACTTAATAATACCTGCCATAGTAGCATCCATTTTTGTTATATCATAAATAGACATAAAAAATCAAATCATGAGGTGAGTAATGAAATATTACAGATGTATATGAAATACTCACGTGGCAAAATAATTGATCAGCAATGCAGCTGAAATGATCAATAAACCAAAAAATTCGCGCGTTTGCTCGATGTAAGGTTTGGTGGCCTGCATGCTTTCAACCAGGCTTGGCTTCTTATATTTTGTAATCCAGTCACGTACACCATCCTTAGCAAAAAACAGAATTATTGCATAAATTAAATAAAAAGCCACCAATAGAAGCCATATGGTATGATAATATTTACCAAAGACAACCAGTCCACAGCTAATAGAAGCACTCAGATAGATCGGCACCCAAAGCCAGGGATCAACATCATTTAAATTGAGGTAGGCAAATACCAAAAATGATAAACAAAAAATAATGTTTAGGATAATTAGGATCATAAAATTTTGAATTAATTATGGTATGCAATTACGATCTGATAACCATATATCCAAAACGTTATGATATCTGGTTTGTTATCGATTGCGGTGGCTAATATGAGGGTAAAAATTCTTAAAAGAAAATTTCAATTTTTTTACTTGCAATCATGAGTGATTTTGCCTGAGTTTAAGGAGGAAAAGATATCTGCTGATGCGTTTTCAAAATATAAAAAGGGCTCTTACATACGTAAGAGCCCTTTTTATATTTTGACCAGCGTTTTATTGCAGATTCCAGAGCGTGAGCTCACTGATATTGCTATAGTTTTCGCCGCTCGTATTGGTTTTAACCCTTATCCGGATGTAACGTACCGGCGGCGGGTTACCGATGAAATCAAACTTCATGGCTTGTTTACCATCATCGGTACGTACGCACTCCTTGAGCAGTGTCCATCCTTTGGCTTTCATTTCAGCCGTCCATCCCGGATCTGTACCCGGTAAGGTTGTAGCAGCGTTGCTGATGTCGGCTATACCCCATACTTCAAAATCAAGAGGATTATGTGACTGATCGCGACCCGTTTCCTCAATACGCGCCAGGTAATTATATACCGCGCCCAGGTCAAATGTAAAATGATGCGGCAACTTCGACTCATTGGAGTGGAAAATATTAGGGTATGATTGAGGACCTACACTGCCGTCCCATAGTTTTTCAAAACTTGTCCCAAAGTCAGCATGTACATCATTTGGTAGCGATATGGATTTGAATAGGGACTTATTACATTGCACATATTGTAGCACGATATCTGGAAAATCATCAAACCTATTCACCACAAACGTATCGATAGCGGCGCGTTCCGGAATATAATATGACTGGTATTGAATTTTGGTACCCTGTTTATAGTTGGGCAGCGTAATAGAGCTACTATCGGGTAAAAGGGTTTTCTCAATTGTGGCATTCGAACTATCGGTATACCTGATCACCGTTTTAATATTGATAGTATCCGGTGTAGTAAAATTCAGGGTAACCGATCCGTTTGGGTTGTTTCTATACGGGTTTGCTCCACTGTAGGCCCTGTTGAGTAAGGTGCCGGCATAAACAGGACCGTAAACCTTTATATTATTTACCTCAAAAGGAATTGATTTATTGCCTTTTGCATCAAAAGAGTATATGGTAAAGGTGTAAACAAACTCCTTAAGCCCTGTAATAGTGGTTCTTACACTATCTGTTTTAGTTGAGATTTTAACTATTTGAGAGTCGGCCTTGTTATTCCAGTATACCACATATTTAACAATACTTGGATCTGAGCTTGATTTCCATTTAAGACCTATCCGCAGATTTCCGGGCTGAGTAATTACTGCCTTTACCGCACCGGTATAAACAACTTCCTGATTGCCCAGCAAATTTTTAAAGTCTGTTTGTGTTTTATTACAACCGTACATTGTGATTAATAACATACAGCCAAACAGCATATATAGAAGATTTTTCATGTTCTTATTTTAATAAGTAATTAATTCATTCCTGTTTTTATAAACCGGAGCATTATTCCGGTTTACCATAAAATGATACTTCAATTATATGTGCAAGGGTACCACCCGACCATGTTTTTGCTATAGAGATACGTAAGTATTTAACCGAAGGTGCATTAAATGGGATATTGAACTCTGCGCCCTGATTAAAGAAATCTTTATCGCTTTGGTTAATAGCTGTTGGCGGCAAACCTGACGGCGGTGCCGGCCAGTGATAATTACCTAAATTTGTCCAGTCGCCTATAACTGTTCCTTCAGGAGCAGTAATTGGTAATGCAGCGTCGGCGGGTAACGTTTTATTAGATCCCCAAATACTAAAATCACGTGGATTACCATGCCCGTATTCAAAACCTTTGCGCCCCCACATTTTAAAGCGACTTAATTTATAAGTTTTACCCACACTAAAAGTACATGTAAAAGGAGGCGTTGAATTTGAATTGGTATGCCATCCCGGGTCATCTGTGCTACCATCCCATAATTTGTTTACTGTCCAGCCTCCGCCCTCATAAAGCTCATCATCACTTGGCTGAGTATAGGTTGCAAATTGGCTCTTATCCAGTAACTCTTCATATAAGGGAGTCAAATTCTTTTTCAAAGTATCTGAAATATTTCCCCATTCATCGGTTATATACACTCCAAAATCCCTTGAAGTTGATTTAAAGCCCCTTATAGAAAAATCAATGGTATCACCTTTTGTAAAATGCTGCTCTTCTACTTCCATTGACTTTGTTACATCATTAAAAGCGGTAACTATTACACCAATATCTCTTTTCAGGGGATTTAATGCTTTTACATTAACACCACCAAAATCGGCCGATATAGCCGCGCTCGGCCTCACCAATTGATAAACAGGAGTTTTAGGGTGTACGGTAACGGTAACCGGATCGGACATTACTTCGGCCTTGCTAACTGCGTACAAGGTAACCTGATAATCCTTTGATTCAGCAAAACCGTTCACTTCCACAGTATCTTTATAGTATGATGATTTGGTTTCTCTGGCAACCTTATCTCTTATGCTATATTTGGCTAATACATACAGCAGATTATCTGAACTGGGAAGCGTATATGTGATGTATGAGCCCCCATTAAAATTATCCACTTTAATATTGGTAACTACCCCGGGTTTGGTTTTATCTGTCGAGATCGGGCTTGTACTAAAACCATCATTCCGTTTGCAGGAAATTATACCTATCAATAACAAACCCAAAAAGAGCTGCAATGAATATTTATTTATATTTTTCATAATTTTTCAATTATTTCTTAAAATCCTTTAGTTATACAGTTACCAGTTTGGATTTTGAACAAGATTATTATTAATTATCAGGTTATCAGCCCTTATTGGCCATATGTAGTTCCTGTTATTGAAAACTGGCGTTACAATGGTGCGCGCACGATAATAATTCACAAATGATTCTTCAAAAACGTTCCACCCTTGCAGTGGCCTGGTCATTACATCTTGTAATTCCTTCCAGCGGCGCAGATCCCATCCGGCTTGTGCTTCAAAAGCCAGTTCAATCCGTCGTTCCTGATGTATTATTTGACGTAAACCATCCTTTGTAGTAAACTTGGTTGGGGTTTTCGAATAGTTTGTCCACGCTTCAACAACACCTGGTAAACCGGCCCTGGTTCTGACCTTATCAATGTAGGGTATAGCTTCTGCAGATGATTTTCCCTGCTCATTTAAGATTTCGGCATACAATAAGTACATGCCCGCGAGTCTTATTACCGGCAGGTGAAAATCTTCCCAAGTCATGGTTTTATCATAAACTGTTAAATAGTTAACGAGTTTTTTGGGCCAGTAACCAGTTACATTTAGCCGTATGTTATCTTTAGGACCCGCAAATGATGACGGGCCTTTACCTGCTACATATAAGGCGTTTTCACCATCTCCTAAAATTCCATTACCATACCATACGCCACCATCAAAGGCTAAATCGGCATAAAACCTGGGTTCACGGTTAAAATGCGCTTTTACAGTTTCGTAACCGTTGTGGATATAAAATCTATTGGCATCGTCGCCGGTTTGTTTAGCATATCGATTAGTATAATCCCATGTTTTATCTTCATTAATGGGTACTCCGTTATTAGTATAAAACAATTCCTGCTGGCTTATTGGAGCTGCAATTGTTCCCTGGGCTATTAAATTACCTGCAGCTCCGGCGGTTAACCTTGGCATAAAATATTCCTGATTCCCAAATCCAAAATGTCCGTTTAAGGCCCATATTAGTTCTGGGTTTGTTTCCCATTTATCGGTAATGGTAGTTTGCAGGTTTAATACCTTCTTTAATGAATCGGTAAGGCTTGCGGGAATGTTAGCTGTAAGATCGCTTTGCACATGCAGCCTGTTCCCGTTTGCTTCGGCGCTTTTAATGGCATCAAAACATGCGGTAGCTGCTCTGTCCCATTTGGTAGCATCATAGGTCCCATTAAAAAGTGCCTGACCATCTTTGTTCTTTAATGATGCCAGGTCGGGGTTTCCATTAAATAGGGGACTTGCTGCAGTTGCCAGTACTTCAGCCTTTACACACAAAGCAATTGTTTTTGTTATCCGGCCCAATTCCTCAGTCTGGTTCTGAATAACCGGAGGCAGGCCAGGTATAGCCTGATCCAGCAATTTAACTATGTAATTTACTACGGAATCTGCGGGTGCTCTTTTTACTTTTGTTTCTTCTGTAGTGGCGGTAATAGGCAGGTTTACGTCAACGATAGGTATAGGGCCATACATCCTAAAGAGGTAGTAATTATAATAAGCTTTCAAAAATTTTGTTTCAGCTATCCATCTTTCCTTTTCGGCCGCGCTCAGATCAATAGGCTTATCAATATTTTCGAGCATGGTATTACATTTTCTGATAGCCACAAACAATGCCTGGCCACTATTCTGTCCATCCCAATAATTAAGGGCAGGATTTTGAGCGCTTTGAGTTCCGCGTATCAGGTTAAAGCCTATCGTGTTAACACTATTGTTATCCTGAAGATCATTAGGAAAAAGAGTTTCGCCCGAGGTTACAAAACCCACGTTGGTTTGTACGTTGGCAAAGTTTTGCAGTGCATTGTAACATCCAAAAAGATAATTTTCGGCCTCGTTACGATTTCTGAAGGCATAATCAATAGTGCCAACATTATCAGGGACAACATCAAGGTACTTTTTACATGATACACCGGTAATTGTCAAGGCTACCATGAATAAATATTTATAATATGATTTCATATTCTTAAACTATTTGTCAGTTAATTATTACAGGTTAACATTTATGCCTATGTTAAATACCTTTTGTATAGGATAGTTAAACCCTCTGCCGCCCAGTTCCGGGTCCCACATTTTAAAGGGGCTCCAGGTAAGCAGATTTAAACCATTAAAGTATATACGGGTCTTTTTTACTCCTAAGCTTTTAGCAATTTTAGCCGGTAGAGTATACCCTAACTCGGCCGATTTAAGCCTCAGAAAACTACCGTCGCGCATCCACCAGGTACTGTTTTGCCTGTTGTTTTCTATTTGAGCGCCGTTAATACCCAATCGAGGGTATAAAGCATATAAATTCTGGTTATCTTCTGACCAATGGTTATCGGCATAAGCCTTCAATAATTGTGTATTACCGTTATAATAATTGTCAGGACTTTGAATAAAAGGGCTTGTACGGGCAGGGTCAATAAAGAAAGAAACCTTTGCCTGTCCCTGGAAAAATGCCGAAAGATCAAAGCCGCGCCAGCCGCCACTTACACCAAAACCATAAACTATTTGAGGGATGCTTGGATCGCCCAGGAATGTTTGATCGGCGCCATCTATTTTGCCATCGCCATTAAGGTCACGATATTTAATATCGCCCCCTTGAGGCGGGAAGCCATTTGTACTAAAAATTTGCGTTGGTGAGTTTCGGGCTTCCTCATCATCAACAAATAGGCGTTCGGCTACATAACCAAAATTGCGATTGAGCGGCTGCCCGGTTAAAAGCCGGTATTTTTCATTGTAACTCGGTTCTTCATACTGAACATACTTGTTTGCAGTATAGGTAAAATTTGCCCTTGCCGATAAAAAACCATCCTTACCTATACTCCTTTTACCATCGATCTGGATATCAATACCTTTCGACTCTACTTTGCCGATGTTTGCAGCTATGGCTGCTTCCAGCCCCATGGTTGAAGGTATGTTGTTCCGGTTTTGCAGTACATCATATTTATTGTTTTTGTAAACTTCGGCAGTTACATTGAAGTTTTTAAGAACGGTGAATTCCACACCCAGGTTAAGTTGTTTAGATTTTTCCCAGGTTACATCATCATTTTAATAGTTATTGATGCTAACACCGCCATGGCTATAACTATTATTGGTACCGAAGGAGGCACCGCCACCGCCATTCAAATTCACATCAGACAGGTAGAAGAACCTGCGGTTGCTGATCTGGTCATTACCTACTAAACCGTAACTGGCGCGCAGTTTAAAACGGTCAAACACATTATACAGATCTCCCCAGAATTTCTCCTCGGAAAGGACCCATGACGCGCCGATAGTTGGGAAAAAACCCAGTCTGTGGTTATCAGAAAACCGCTCAGAACCGTTATAACCAAAGTTAAACTCCAGAAAATATTTGCTTTTAAACGCGTAAGTGGCCCGGCCGGCAAGCGTTTGATTACGGTATGGCAATGAATACTGTAATGTATATTGCTGAAGATCGGGGTCTTTATTGTTTGAGTATACTTGCTGTTGGCGAGTGCCAATTAAAGCGCCGCTTATGGAATGGTTAGTACCAAAGGTTCTGCTGTACTCTAATACTCCCTGCAGATAAAGCTGCGTTTGCAGATTATCAGATCCCGGATCACGGTTATAGTTAAGGTATTCCTGGGCCTGTCCGGGCTGGGAATTTATCCATTGTAAGGTATACTGATTTGATGCCTTATCGTAATTGCCCACCGTATAATAAAAAGGGTTATAGGCCATGCTTGATTCAAAGTACGCATAACGGTTTGTACTAAAAATGGCGTGAAAATTTAAGCCTTGGGTTACAAATTCTAAATTTTGATTTAGCTCCAATTGGGCAAGCAACCTTGATTCGTTGGAGTTTTTATGCCCCCGTAACAGATCGGCATACGGATTACGTGTTTGTGTTGTGTTGGGGCTTGTTCCAGGCACATTACCGAAGAGGATATGTTTAATATTCAAATTGGCAGAATCCGGCTCATAATAAGCCGGAAATAAAACCGGACTGGTATGCGTTGCCTCATTATAAAGATCGGTTGAAAAGCCTCCATCAGCACTTTGCGGTCCGTTATATTGGTTAAATGTGCCCGACAGACGAACAACAAGCTCTGTTTTATCACTTACATTGATATTTATATTTGAACGCAGCTGATAATTGGTAAACTTAACGTTGTTGTTATTATTATTCCTGATGTCCGTTCTTAAGATACCGTTATCATTGCTGTATGAACCGGCAACATAATAGCGCGCAGCTCCGCCGCCACCTTGTATGCTCATATCCGCGCGCTGGGTATTGGTATGATTCTTAAATAACAAACCAAGCCAGTCTACAGCAGGGTAAACATAAGAATTGCTTCCCGGATCACCCCTCATAGCAGCTTCTGTATTGGCTATTTTATTAGCTGTAAAAGGACGTTCGGCCAATGGATTACGGGTAATGGTAGCCTCATTATAAAGTTTCATGTAAGTTATAGGATCGGCAAGCTCAATACTTTTTACAGATTGAGATCTGGCGTTTTCGACCCTCACATTAATTTGCGCTTTACCTGCCTTACCCTCTTTTGTTTTAACCAGGATAACGCCGTTACCTCCCCGGGCTCCGTATAAAGCAGTGGCGCTCGCATCTTTTAATATCGAAAAGCTTTCTATATCATCTACATTTAATCGAGCCAGATCATTTGAGGTTAACTCCACATTATCTATAAGGATCAAAGGGCTTTGCCTGTAACCAAATGTAGTTACCCCCCTGATAAAGAATTGCGCGTTATCCTGTCCTGGTTGTCCGCTTGGCGTGTAGGCAATAACTCCCGCAACCTGTCCCGCCAACGCATTGGTAAGGTTACTTGCCGGTATTTTTAAATTGGCGGGTTTTACCGTAGTAACAGATCCCACTATGGCTTCACGTGTCTGTTTTCTGTTGTAGGCGGTTACAACCACTTCATCTGCAGTTTGCACGTCTTCTTCCAGTGTAATATTAAATGTTTTGGTTTGGGGTGTTACTGTTAGTGTTTGTGATTTAAAGCCTACAAAAGTTAGTTTAATTACAGCATTGTCTTTTACATCTAAAATAAATTTACCGTTAACATCTGTTACCGTTCCCAGCTTGGAGTTACCCACAACAGCAACACTCACACCCGGCAGGGGCACACCCTTGCTATCCTTAACAGACCCAGTAATAGTTACATCGGCTATAATTAAAGCCGGTGTAACAGTGGGTTTTGTTACAGTGACTTCTTTAATGATGATGGATTTACCATCAATAATATAAGAGAGCCGGAAAGTTTTAAGGGCTATGTTCAAGACCTCTTCAAGAGTGGTATTTTTAAAGTCAACACTCAGTGTATAATTCTTTTGAGGCCCTTTAGGCGACCAGAATACATTATACCCGGTTTGCCGGTTAATTTCACTAAAAAGCCGTTTTAGTGTAACGTCGTTTTGTTTGTAAGTTATTTTTTGCGAAAAGACCGATGCGCTAACCTGCATAAATGCAAGCAGGAGTATAAGGCTCGTTAGTTTCATTATTAGAAGGAATTTCTTGGTGTAGCACGAATGCGTACAAATGTTTGTAGTAAAATTTTTGTACATTTGTTTAGGCTGGTTAATGTTAAAATTGTTATCTCCAATAGCATTTTAGTTTAATAAGCTTTAAGGTCAGAGACATCGCGAGTGTCTCTGATCCTGCTTTTAAACTATTTTCTTTTTGTCAGCTTGAATCTTTCATTTTCTTCTCGGTTTAAATTAAATCAGGTTATAATTTGGTTTGTTTATTTTTGGTAACTATGATGGTAGAGCCCTCAATAATGAACTTGACATCAGTTATTTGCTCTATCTTTTTCAATAAGATGGATATATCGGAAAAGCGGGCGGTAACTCCAACTAATGGTTCCTTTTTAACGCTTTCGTCATCATATATAATTTTTACATCATACCACCTTGCTATTTGCCGCATAACGATTTCCAGATCATCATCAAATCTGAAGAAGCCGTTTTTCCAGTCTATAGCATCACGGGGATCAACTTCTGATACCTTGAGTGTGCCTGTGAGGTCAGCTTCCTGCCCGGGTTTTAGCGTCGTATTTTTATCTCCAGCGGTAATTTTAATTGCACCTTCTAATAAAGTAGTTTTGGTATCAAGCTCATCGTGATAGGCATTTACGTTAAAATGAGTGCCCAATACTTCAACCAATTGTTTATCGGTTACTACCCGAAATGGGATGTTTTTGTTATGCGCCACCTCGAAATAGGCTTCGCCGCTTAATTCAACTTTTCTTTCTTTGGCCGAAGTAAAACTTACGGGATATTTTAAGGAGGATGCAGCATTAAGCCACACCCGGGTTCCATCGGGCAAAAGCAACTGATATTGCCCTCCTTTAGGTGTTTCTATGGTATTGTATTGGGATGAGCCATCGGTAGGTGTGGCAGGATTGTCATTATACACTAATTGCCCATCAGAAGTTTTGATCACCTGACTTCCTTCTTGTTGTGCTATCTTACCGTTCTTGACATCGGCTAAGAATATTTTTTTTCCATTAGCTAACACCAAAAAAGCCTTGTTACTGCCAGGTTTAATTTGCTGGTTAAGTGTGATGGTGGAATTTGTGATTTGCCTGCGTTTGCCAGCAAAAAAAAAGGCGCCAACAGATAAAATCATTAATATGGAAGCTGCAACTGCCCAATTTTTATAGCGGAAGGATCTGGATTTTGGAAAGTCGATCTCACTCAGGAGCCGTGTTAGTATTTCTTCGTGAACACTATCTTCATCCTCCGGAAATTCAGATGCTTCGCTTGAAACTTTATTGTACCAATTAGTTAAAGCTTGCTTCTCTGAAGCAGTGGCCCGGCCTTCCTGGTGCTTTTGTATTAAGTTATAAATGGTTTGGCGGTTCAATTGGTATTGCGCTTTATAATGGTATGTTACATGAAAAACGTTTTACCCTATATCCATTTTAAAATAAATTTTTATTCAAAAGCTACCATTGATTGATTTTAAAAGATAGATCGGTATAGTTGGAAAGATATCAGTATTAATCCACCATATTTCTTAAGACCTCCCCGGATAATCTTAAGGGCACGGGTAAGATTGGCCTCAACACCTTTTTCGGTAATTTGCATCTCAGTTGCGATCTCTGAGTTTTTCATGCCATTTTCACGGCTGTACCTGAAAACCATACGACATTTTTCCGGAAGTTCCTCTACAATGCTGTCGATATACTGTTGTAGAAAACGCGCATCCAGCTTATCTTCTGTATAGGCCATGGTTTCAAAATCCAAATGCTGCTGCACAAGTTCACCGCGGCGTTGTTCTTTCTGATAATAATGATAGATACTTAATTTGATAGAGCCTGCAAGAAAGGCCGGTAAATTCCTAATTTCAGCTTGATTACACTTTTCCCACAGTGAAATAAATACATCATGAACAATATCTTTAGCAACCGCGCTGTCTTTACTATGATTCCACGCAATAGCCAGCATTTGCTTCCAGTACCGGTTATAAATTTCGGTAAATGCAGCCTGTTCACCTTTTTTTAAATGAAAGGTAAGTAACTCATCAGTATAATGGCTATAATCTGACATATGGAGAGGGGCCCTAAGCTTGAAGTATCAATAGTAAAATTAATAGTCACGGGATGACGTTACGCAGATCATTCGAATAAGCCACACTCAAAATTTGAAGTAAAGTTTTTTCCATATTTTAATTTAAAATAAAACATTATACTATAAACATGCGCAGCATCAATTCTAAATTATATTCTGAATAATTTTTGTTCAGGTAATATATTAAAATTTCAAATCAATAGAACAGCTATTGATAATGAATAAACTGTTTTTGTTTACAACAGATGAAATTGGTTATAATTGAACAAGTCAGGATAGCTAAGGTAGTAAAATTCAGGAAATTTTAGTCGATTTTTAAAGGGTGGTAATCAATCGGAATGGAATCCCTTTAATACCTCAATTGAGTATTATTTGAATACTGAACATTGTTCATTATATTTGCAGCGCATTTTTAATTAGCCATGGGAGTTACAGAAAGAAAAGAACGCGAAAAACTGGAGATGAGAGAGCTGATTACGGCTGCTGCCATGAAAATGTTCCTGGAAGATGGTTACGCTAAAACTTCAATTCGGGGTATAGCAGATGCGATAGAATATAGTCCTGGTACAATTTATTTGTATTTTAAGGATAAAGATGAACTATTGTATGAAGTACAGGCCAATGCCTATGGTCGCTTACTGGATGTATTTAAAAAAGAAGCAACCAGTACTGATCCGCTTAAAAAACTCAATCAGATTGCTCGGGCCTATATCAACTTTGGCTTAAATAATCAGGAACTCTATGATTTGATGTTTATCATTCGTGCTCCCATGAACGTAGATGAGGAACTCCACAAAGTTAATGGAGCGAATTGCCTGAATTTTTTGATCGATTGTCTTACAGATTGTATCAATAAAGACCTGCTTCGTATGAACGATGTGCAGCAAGCTACCTTACAAATATGGAGTACTGTACACGGACTGGTATCTCTTAATTTACGGTGCCGGTTAAAAATTATTGTCGAATCGGAGGAAACTGTGCCACAAGTGTTGATAAAAACGATGGAAGATTATTTATTAGCTGTAACAAAATAAAAAAAATTTAATCTATTAATAAACGTCGTTCATTATCTAAACGTAAAATATAATTAATAAGGGTATGTCATGTATCGTTTTAAAAATAACATTTAAATAAATTTTTTTACTTTTTAACTAAACATAGTTCATTATGTATACATTGTTTACAAGAGGATTAATTCCTATTTCTATTTTTTTATTGCTCTGCCATATAGATGCATTTGGCCAAAATGATCATCTGCAGCTTGATGATTATGTGGCTATAGCTTTTGCACAAAATCAAGGATTGAGGGAGCAACAGTTTGATCTTGATAAATCTATGGCTGCCTTAAAGGAGGCACAGGCCATGTATTTGCCCACGGTGAGCCTGCTTGGAAGTTACACGCGGTCGGCTGGTGGTCGTACTATAGATGTGCCGGTTGGTGATCTGGTTAACCCGGTTTACACAGCCCTAAATCAATTGACTAATTCAAATAGATTCCCTCAACTGAAAAATGAATCCTTTCTGCTCAATCCCAATAACTTTTACGATGCCAAATTACGCACCTCATTGCCACTCATTAACGCTGAGATCCGCTACAATAAGCTGATCAAGCAACAATTGATCACCAGTCAGCAAGCTGCAGTAAATGTTTATAAAAGAGCTTTAGTAAAAGATATTAAGACGGCTTATTATCGATACTACCAATCAATGCAAAGCATAGCAACTTATAACAGCGCTATGTTATTGATAAAAGAGAACATCCGGGAAAACGAAAGTATGCTGCGGAATGGTATACGTAACGGCACTGCCTTGCTCCGGTCACAAACAGAACGGGAGAAAAATAATGCAGCCTTGATACAGGCACAGCATAATATGCGAAATGCGAAATCGTATTTTAATTTTCTACTGAATCGCCCATTGCAGGATTCTATATTCATCGAAAGTGAAACCGTCGCTGATATAATTACAGCACCTGATACCACTCTTGGTACCAGCCGCCGTGAGGAAATAAAGCAACTGCAAACGATGCAGCAGGTTTACACACTTGATTATAAATTGCAGAAATCGGGCTTTATTCCTAAAGTTAATACATTTATTGATCTGGGCTCACAAGGATTTGATTTTAACATCAATAATAAAACCAGGTATTATTTATGGGGTATAAACCTGCAGTGGGACATTTTTACAGGTGGACAGCGTAAGTATCGTGCCGAACAATCAAGAGCAAATGTAAACTCCACCATTGCGCAGCTTGATCAAATTCAGCAATCTTTACAGTTACAGCTTGATCAAACCTATAACAATTATCAATCTGCCATAGCGACTTATAAAAGTATTACAGCCCAACTGTTATTTGCAGGTAAATACTATAACGATGAGCTAAAAGCCTACCGGGCAGGGCAATTGCTTTACCTCGAATTGGTAGATGCACAAGATCAGCTTACCAATGCGCGTCTTCAAATGGCAGATGCAGAAGCCAATGTACAAATTGCTCTTGCCGAACTTGAACGTGAACAAGCTACTTATCCTATTGACAATCCTAATCAGAAATAAATTATATGAAAACCTTTAAATACACCAGTTTATTACTATGCATACCATTGATGTATGCTTGCAAATCACACCCAACTAAGGTCAGTCAAAATGGTGGTGCTGATACCATTCCTGTACAAACCATATTGTTAAAACAACAAAATAGCAATGCTGCTATGGCTGTATCCGGACAATTTACTACCGATGATGAAGTAATGTTATCCTTTAAAACAGGCGGGATCATTAATAGTCTTAATGTAAAAGAGGGCGACGCTGTAAAAAAAGGTCAGCTGTTGGCTACCCTTAACCTTACAGAAATTGATGCGCAGGTACAACAGGCAAGCCTTTCTGTAGAAAAAGCGCAGCGTGATTATCAGCGTATTCAAAATTTGTATAAAGACAGTGTAGCTACACTGGAACAATTACAGAATAGTAAAACCGCGTTACAACAAACACAACAGCAATTGAACATGGCGAAATATAATCGCCAGTATTCAGAAATACATGCATCAAAAGACGGATACATACTGCGTAAGTTGGCCAATGCCGGGCAATTGGTAACCGCCGGTGCTCCGGTATTACAAACTAATGGAGCGGAAACCAACAAATGGATCTTACGAGTTGGTATTAGTGATAGTGAATGGACAAGATTGCAGTTAAACGATCCTGCCCAAATTCAAACCACAGCCTTTCCTGGACAAATACTTTATGGTATAATAAGCCGTAAATCGGAGGGGGTAGATGCAGTTACGGGTACTTTTAGTGCCGACATCACGCTTAGCGGTAAAAAACCAAAAGGAATAGCCGCCGGGATGTTTGGAAAGGCCATCATAACACCCTCCTACACAGTAATAGGTGGTAGTGAATGGCAAATTCCTTATGAAGCATTGTTAGATGGAGATGGCACCACCGGTTATGTATTTGTGACGGATGACAATAAAACCGCCCATAAGGTAAAAGTAGTCGTTGCCGGAATCAATAAAAGCACAGTTACCATTAGCACCGGTTTAGAAAATGCTAAGGCCCTGATCATCTCTGGTTCGGCCTACCTGACCGATAACAGTGCTATTGTTGTTCAATCACCTAAAACAGCAAGCAAATGAAAATATCAGAATATGCTGTAAAGAACAGCCAGTTTACGCTGGTAATCTTTATCATGATCATTGCTTTGGGGGTAACTACTATGTTAAATATGCCCCGGTCGGAAGATCCGGAGATGCACCCACCAGCTTTTTTAGTTATTGTTAATTACCCGGGTACAAGCCCGCGTGATATTGAGGATAGGGTAGTGACCCCATTGGAAAAAACAATAGGTGGTTTGGATGATATCAAACGTATTCGTACCAATATTTCCAACGGCGTTGCAGTATTACGGGTTGAATATAAGTATAGTAGCAACATCGACTCCAAATATCAGGAAATAGTGCGTGAGGTAAATAATAAACGAAGTGAGCTTCCCGCAGATGTTACTAATATTGAGATCCAGAAGCAGCAGCCAACGGATGTTAACGTGTTGCAGGTGGCTTTGGTATCCGAAAATGCTCCCCGTAGTTTATTGCAGCACTTTGCTGAGAAATTACAGGATGAACTTGAAAAGGTATCATCCCTAAAGTTAGTATCTATTTTTGGCCTACCTGGTCAACAGGTCCGCATAGAGCTTGATCTCGAAAAAATGGCCCAAATGCACTTACCCGTAAGTGCTGTAGTTAACGGTTTACACAGTGAAATGGCCAGTGTGCCCGGAGGTAGTATTGATGCAGCCCATCTTACATTTAATATCAAGACTAATGATTATCGTACACTTGATGCGGTAAACAGCACCATTGTTTATGCCGCAAACGGCAAGAATATTTTATTAAAAGATATTGCCCATGTATATTACGGCTATGGTGAGGAAAAACATATAACCCGACTGAACGGCCATCGATGTGTATTTGTAACGGCAGCTCAGAAGGATGGAGAAAATATCAATAAAACACAGGCAGATTATAGTAAAGTACTTGCCAATTTCAAGAAGCTATTACCAGCTAATATTGATCTCGTACAAAATTTTGATCAGGCAGATAATGTGAGCAGGCGTTTAACCGGCTTAAGCCATGATTTTATTATCGCTATTTTACTGGTTGCTGTTACTTTGCTGCCTCTGGGTATACGCCCGGCTGTAATTGTGATGATCTCTATACCACTTTCATTAGCTATTGGTATTGTGTTATTGCAATTGTTTGGCTTTAATTTAAATCAGTTGAGCATTGTGGGACTGGTAGTTGCGTTAGGACTTCTGGTAGATGATAGTATAGTAGTGGTGGAAAATATAGAACGCTGGATGCTGGAAGGGCATAGCCGTTTGGAAGCAACCCTAAAAGCAACCGGCCAGATTGGGAAGGCCGTAGTAGGTTGTACTGTTATTCTCATCATTGCCTTTATGCCGCTGGTGTTTTTGCCTGAAGGGTCAGGCGATTTTATCCGGTGTTTACCACTGGCGGTTATTTTCTGTGTATTAGCGTCCATGCTGGTATCATTAACTATCATTCCATTTTTATCGAGTCGTTTGTTGAAAAATCATACCGGCAATCCCGAAGGAAATTTCCTGATGCGTGCTTTGAAGAGGTTAATCCATGGCAGTTATGCCCGTTTGTTGGACAAAGCCCTTCAAAGACCATTTTTAACTATTAGTGTAGCGGTTGTATTGTTTGTATCTGCCATTTATCTGTTTGGAGTTATTGGATTCAGCCTGTTCCCATCATCAGAGAAACCACAGTTTCTGATCAATATCACCACGCCTAATCAATCTAACTTGCCTTATACCGATAGTGTTTCGCGGGAAATTGAAAAGCAGTTAAAAAAAGAGCCACTTATTCAATACTATGCCACCAACGTGGGGCATGGTAACCCGCGTATTTACTATAACGTGAATTCGGAAAATAACCGCAGCGATTTTGCGCAGCTTTTTGTACAGCTGGATGATGATACCAAACCCGATCAGAAATTAGCCTTAATACAACGGTTACAGCATAACTGGGCACATTACCTGGGTGCCAAGGTGGAGGTTAAGAATTTTGAGCAGGGGCCTCCGGTAGTTGCACCAATAGAAGTACGACTGTTTGGCGATAATTTGGATACTCTGCGGATTTACTCCTTAAAAGTTGAACAATTGCTGCACCAAACTGCAGGAACCATGTATATAAACAACCCGGTAAGCTTATTAAAAAGCGATATACGTATAGCGGTAAATAAAGAAAAGGCACTGCAATTAGGCGTAAACTCTTTGGCTGTTGATCAAATTGCAAGATTAGCAGTTACCGGTTTGGATATGGGGACTTATTACAATAATGATAATAAATACGGTTATACCGTTTTACTCACCCGTATAAAGGAAGGTCGCCCAAGTATTGATGCCTTCAGGAATTTATATGTAAATAATGCTCAGGGAAACGCGTTGCCCCTGAAACAGGTAGCAGATCTGCAATTGGAAGCCTCACCGGCCGTTATTAATCATCAGGAAAAAAAACGGGTTGTATCTGTACAAGCCAATGTGCAGAAAAGCTTTTTAGTTAGCCGTGTAATTGATGATGTAACTCAAAAAATGGATAAATTAAAACTCCCTTCTGGCTACAGCTATGAAATGGGCGGTGAAGTAGAATCAAAAAACAATTCTTTTGGTGGTTTTATGAGTATTATCCTGGTTACGGTATTTGTATTTATCGCAGTCCTTGTTCTGTTATTTAAAACTTTTAAAAGTACATTGATCATCCTTTCTGTAATACCATTAGGTGTGGTAGGAGCAGCAGTTGCACTTTGGGCCACAGGTAATTCTTTGTCATTTGTAGCTATCATCGGATTAATCGCACTGGCAGGGATCGAAGTGAAGAATACGATCTTGCTGGTAGATTTTACCAACCAGTTAAGACAACAAGGTAAGAGCCTGCAAGATGCTATCCGCGAAGCTGGAGAGGTCCGGTTTTTACCAATTGTATTGACATCTTTAACCGCGATAGGTGGGTTGATTCCAATCGCAATCTCTACTAATCCTTTAATATCGCCACTGGCAATAGTGCTTATTGGAGGATTGATAAGTTCCACATTGTTATCTCGAATTGTAACACCGATCGTTTATGAATTGATCCCACCGGCAATAGAAGGCGATAAAGCAAATGAGTAAATCCAAAAGAAATTATAAGGGCACTATAGCAATGGCTATAGTGCCCTTATAATCATTTAACCTAACAAACATTACATCACAGCAAGATTTAGTTAGAGAGTTTTTGTTTTACTTTTGAGTACGGTTACTGCTGAATGAGTCGCGGAACATTTTCCAGCCATTTTTGGTTTTTTTCCAAAGAACTAAGAATTTGCCATCGTCAAATACTTTTCCATGAGCATCAAAAGACTGCCAAAGTCCCTCTTCGGTAACATACTCCCGGCCATCTCCGTAAATATTTTTGGTGATGAACTTACCTCCTTTAAGACCATATTTTTCATACCCATCCTTAAAAAATTTTGCCATTTCAGCATGGCTACATAGGACAGGAGAGTTAGGTGGCAGCAAGCAAGCATCATCTGCATAATGATTAAGAATAGATCCGTCATTTTTTGCAATTGCGATAAAATAGGTAGCATTACTCGCGGCAATTTCTTTTTTAGCTTCCGCTAAAAATGTATTTCCCTTATCAGATTGAGCGTTTACAATAAAATGCCCTAATACCAGGAAGAAAACCAGCAGCGTTTTTTTGCAATTTTCCATATTGATAAATTTTAAGTTGTTTTTAACAAAAGTAAAACCCGGATTACAAGAAAAATTGTAAAAGAACGAACAAATGATATATTTCATAATATCATTATCTTTATTTATGAGAGATCGGGTATTTTTTCCATCAGATATTTTAAAACCTTTTGTAAAGAATTACTGGACATGCCGTCATGATGCGGATGTCATGGAGGTTATGTATCCGAGTGGCTGTATAGAGCTCTGTATAGACATTTCCTCTAATGATACTATCAGACACCGTGGAAATAATTCAATGAAAGTGCCTGATTTGGAAGTTTTAGGACATTGGACAATTCCTACCATGGCGGCTCTTAAGAAAGGTAATACGTGTATTATAACACGATTCCAGCCATATGCCAGTTCGCTTTTCTTTCCAAATCCGGCTTCTGATTTTACTAACGAGTCGATTGATCTCTGTAACATTTTCTACAAAGAATCTGATGATTTTTATAATCGCTTAATGGAACAACGCTCCATAGAACACAAAGTAGCAGTTTTGGAAACATTTTTAATTCAGCGGCTGATTAATAATAAAAAAAATAATCGCCAATTGAAATTAGTAGAGCATTTGTGTAGCTACGTTTCTAATACAGATAGTTTTGACATACAAAACTTGTCGGCGTACTATGGTTTTTCTGAACGGTATATTCAGAAACTTTTTATGGATTGGATTGGCATAACTCCCCAAAAGTTTTTTTCTGTACATCGGTTTAATAGAAGCCTTGAGTTATTACGCTCATCCCAGGCATCGCTGACTTCAATAGCTTTTGAATGCGGATATTATGATCAGGCGCACTTTATTAAGGAATTTAAATCATATACCGGTTTAACGCCCTCTCAGGTGAAAAAACTTTAGAATAATTCTGTATTCCATCAGAAAAGCGGGCAGGATTTGGGTACAATGAAAGAATCAGGCAGTACTACGAATTCAAATCCAATAACTGCTAGGATACAGAGGATAAAAAATGGAGACTAAGGGTGTGCCACCGCTTTTTTTTAAACCGGATGATCGGGATAGCCTGCTAAATGACAACCTGTAACAAGCTTTATTTCACTGTAAGTTCGGGCATGAGTACCATAGTATTGGCGACTTATTAATTTCAGGGTAGATTATTTATATTTCGGTGATCAGATAAAGGAATTGCCATTTTATCTCGTTAATTGCGAATTTATTTTACTTTTATGCTATCTTAGTGTACCGGCCTGCTAAAGGCCAGGTTCCCAATTTCAAAGATCTCAACTAAATTTTAATGCGTGTAAAAGTTTATATTGTCGTTTCAGTGTTGTTTTTTGCTTACACAAACAATTTTGCGCAAAATCGCCAGTATCAGTTTTCACGACTTAATATAAGCAACGGGCTATCACACAACCAGGTTAATTGCATATTTAAAGATCGCAAAGGCTTCATGTGGTTCGGCACGGCTTCTGGCCTTAACCGTTATGACGGTTATACTTTTAAAGTATTCAAGCACGACGTAAATAATGAAAATTCCATTAATGAGGATTACATAGTTAATATTGGGGAAGGGCCCGACAAAAAATTATGGATAACAACCCCTGCTGGATATTCTTTTTATGACCCCGAAACGGAGCAGTTTAACAATGATGTATCGTCAGTACTTTATTCTTTCAAGCTTCCGGGGTTTCCGTCCATTAGAAAAATACTTAATAACGGGAAAGGCGACTTTTGGTTTTTGTGCCCTAATTCGGGCCTTTACAGGTATAATGAACTAAAAAGAACTGCCACGCGTTATTATCATCACCATACTTCCAACCCGTCATTATATTCAAATTTTGTTACAGACATTGTGCAAGATACAACCGGCAATATATGGCTTGCTTATGACGACGGTGTAATAGAGCTATTTGATGTAAAACGCAATGCAATTACGTACCATACCGAGGTTTTTAAAAAAGCTGCCAATAACAGGGGTAGAGACTACTCGGTAACCATCGATAGCGAAGGCGATCTCTGGGTGTTTAACCCCAATATGGATTCCGGCATTTATTATTACAGCCGTCGTACCGGACGGTTTCGGTACATCACAAAAGAATCGTCAGAAACACCGCTTACCTCAAACAACATCACTAATATTATTCAGGCCGACGACGGCCTTATGTGGATCTCCACTGATCATGGCGGCATAAACTTATTGGATAAAAAAAGCGGAAAAATTACTTACTTATTAAATAGGGAAGATGACGCAAAATCATTGGGACAGAACACTGTAGCGCTTTATAAAGACAATAAAGGCATTATGTGGGCTCGCACGCTTAGAGAGGGGGTAAGTTATTATCATAAAAATATTATCAGGTTCCCGTTATACAGACACTTCGCCTCAGATTCCCGGAGTCTTAGTTTTGAAGATGTTAATAAATTTGCTGAGGATAAAAACGGTAATTTATGGATTGGGACTAATGGAGGCGGTTTAATTTATTTTGATCGCAAAACAGGCAAGTTTACCCAGTATAAACACGATCCGGGAAACCCCAATAGCCTCAGCAGTGATATTATTGTAAGCTTATGTATGGATCATGATCAGCAACTATGGATAGGTACGTATTTTGGCGGGCTGGATCATTTTGACGGAAGAAAATTTATTCATTACAAACATAATGAAAAGGTGCCCACGAGCATTGCTGATGACCGGGTATGGAATATTCTGGAAGATTCATCGAACCGGTTATGGATAGGCACTTTTGCCGCGGGTTTGCAAATATTTGACAGAAACAAAAAAATATTTTCCCCTCCCTTGAAGCAAACAGATATAAGGTCGTCTTATATATCCACACTCTTTGAGGACACAAAAGGTAATCTCTGGGTAGGAGGATACCTTGGGATAGATAAAATATTAAAAAATGGGCGTAGCGTTATACATTATAATAAAAAGAAGAACGACCCTAACGGTTTGATCAATGATGATATCCATAATATTACGCAGGACAGCCGCGGCCTGATGTGGATAGCGACAAGGGACGGATTGAGCATATTGAACCCCGAAACTAATCGTTTTATCTCGCTGAAGAAAAAGGACGGGTTGCCCGACAACCAGATTTTGAATGTATTGGAAGATAACAGGGGGACCATGTGGCTAAGTACATCAAAAGGGCTGGGCCGGGTAACATTGACACCAGGCAATGGCACTTATAAGTTCCAATTTGAAAGCTTTGATGAAACAGATGGCCTGCAAGGCAGAGAGTTCACGGTAAATGCAGCTTTAAAAACCAGTAAAGGGGAATTAGTATTTGGCGGTTCGCACGGCTTCAATATTTTCGACCCACAGAGTATACATCCGAATATAGATGAGCCTAAATTAATTTTCACCGATTTTCAGCTATTCAACAAAAGTATAGCAGCCAATGAAGAAGTTGACGGCCATGTCGTATTATCTAAAGCAATTTCGGCGACACAGGAAATAACGCTGAACCACAGCGAAAATGTATTCACCATTGAATTTGCCGGCTTAAATTTCTTTAACCCCAATAAAATAACGCACCAATATATGATGGAGGGTTTTGATAAAGGGTGGCTTACTGCAAACAACGCTACCCGGAAAGCAACCTATACCAACCTTGATGGAGGCGATTATACTTTTAAGGTACGGGCTATCAACCAGGAGGGAAAATGGAAACCCAGCTATATAAAATTAAAAATTAAGGTATTGCCACCGTTCTGGAAATCTACTTTAGCTTATGTTATTTATGTGTTGCTGATAACCGGGATTCTCTTTTTTATACGCCGGCGCGGAATACAAAAAATAAGAAGACAATTCATTGCAGAGAAAGAAAAATTTATAGCAGAGAAAGAAAAACAGGAAGCAAAATTGATAATTGAACAAGAGCGGCAGGAGATTAAGCGAATGCAAGATCTTGATCAACTTAAAACTAAATTTTTGACCAACGTAAGTCACGAGTTCAGGACACCGATTTCGCTGATCATGGCACCGGTCGAAAAAATGCTTACCCACGCTGATCAGGAACAGAAACAACAGTTGAGCATGATTGGAAAAAACGCCAGGCGATTGTTGAACATGGTAAACCAGTTGCTTGATTTTAGGAAGATGGAAGTTCAGGAGTTGAAACTGCATAACCAGCCCGGAGATATTGTGAAGTTCATCAACGAGATATACCTTTCATTTACTGATATCGCTGAACAAAAAGAGATTAATTTTATTTTTGATACCACGATTGATTCGTTGTTTACTGATTTTGACCATGATAAGATAGAAAGGATATTGTTTAACCTGCTATCAAATGCCTTTAAATTTACACTTCCCGGCGGCCAGGTAAGCGTTTTGCTTAATGTAGATAGCGAAACAGGTGACGCCCCGCTTGAAATTAAGGTGATTGATACCGGTATTGGTATTCCGCATGAAAAACAAGGTAAAATTTTCGAACGCTTTTTTCAACACGATATTCCGGAGTCAATGATTAATCAGGGCAGCGGCATCGGCCTGGCAATTACGCATGAGTTTGTGAAGATGCACGGAGGTGAAATAGCTGTTGAGAGTGAGCCTGATCACGGAAGTTGTTTTATCATTAAACTACCGTTTGTTATCTATAACAATCGGGATATTGACCTGCCATCAGACAATGACATTGATTACAATAGCGCAAACGAAATTACTCCTAATGAGGGTAAAACTATTGTCAAACAGCCGCTATCAAATAAAAGGCAGGTAGTTCTTTTAGTAGAGGATAACGATGACTTTCGCTTTTACCTGAAAGACAATTTAAAAGATGTATTTTTTTTAATCGAAGCTTCGAACGGGAGGGAAGGCTGGCAAAAGGCGTTATCGCAACACCCTGATATTATTGTAAGTGATATCAGCATGCCTGAAATGACAGGAATTGAATTGTGCAAAAAACTAAAGAATGACAAACGTACCTCGCACATTCCCGTTGTACTGTTAACCGCGTTAACGGGTGACGAAGACCAGATAAAAGGCCTGGAAATTGGCGCGAATGATTACATGACAAAACCATTTAATTTTGAAATATTGCTTTCAAAAATCAAAAATATCTTAACCCTTCGAGACACCTATAAACGCACGTACAAAAAACAGATAGATGTGCAATTGCAGGAAACTCCTTTACAAAATGAAGATGAAAAACTATTAAGGTGTATTGTTGAATATATAGAATTCAATATAACGAACGAAAGCCTTTCGGTAAATGAATTAAGCCGCAAGATGAATATGAGCCGGGTATCGCTTTATAAAAAAGTTTTAATGCTTACGGGAAAGTCGCCTGTTGACTTTATCCGTTCTATAAGACTTAAGAAAGCCGTGTATTTGCTTGAAACCAGCCAAATGACAATCAGTCAGATTGGCTACGAAGTTGGCTTTAATTCGCCCAAATATTTTACAAAAGCATTTAAGGATGAGTATAACATCCCTCCTTCCACCTATGTCAGTTCAATTCGCCAACAGAAACTGGAAGAAAAGAACAGTCAAATTTAACCAATTATTGTCAGCCCCTTCTTGTCCGCGTTACGACAGCCAATTAGTCCAGATTTGTTGTCACTGAAGTCAAAATTTTGTGAAAAATTAAAAAAACCATCAAGTGGGGTGGTTTTTAACGATTTAAAGTGTTGATTTTTAGAATATTGTAAAGTAGTTAACATTTTGGGTTGTATTCATTATCAAATTCGGTATTCCTTTCTTTTTAACAATCATAGTTTCATTCCCCAGAATATAAGTTCAAAGTAATGTGTTTAAAGATGTTGCTTTTAAACAATGTTCCACCAATAACCAATTGGACCAACAGTTAACTTTTTTGAATTAATAAACATGTGTCTGACTGCAACTGAAGTTTTTTAACTGATTGTTCGGGCAGTCATTTCATGTGAAGAAACTAACAGTAAATAGTTTCCAAAGGTTGTTTTGAGTATTAGGCTATCTGAAAAGATATGATAACAAAATAAATTATGAATGAAATAAAAACCAATTAATTACTAACCAAACCAATGAACCAATTATCAAACCTTAAAATCCTTTTAAAAGATGGATAAAAATTTACAAAGAAGAGTGAAATATCAGATTTCATTATTTATCACGGGCATGTTTCTTTATTTTTCTGCCCATGCGCAAACCGTAAATATTACGGGCAAAATAACAAGCGCCGACGATGGTGCGCCAATACCTGGAGCAAGTATTAAAATTAAAGGAACGGTGCTGGGGTCTATATCCAGTATTGACGGTAGTTATTCCATAGCGGCCGAACCCGGCAAGGTGCTCGTTTTTAACTTTTTAGGCTATTCGCCACGGGAAATAACTGTTAAGCAAGCTGGCGCAATTAATGTTACCCTCAAATCAACATCCAGCAACTTAGACGAGGTTGTTGTTGTTGGTTTTGCTAAGCGAGCAAGAAAAGACCTTACAGGGGCAATAAGTTCCATCTCGGGTAGCGAATTGCGCAAAACCCAACCCACCACGTTTGATCAGGCCCTGCAGGGTAAAGTTGCAGGTGTAGTGGTCCAGCAGGTATCGGGTCAGCCCGGTGGCGGCGTATCTATCCAGATACGTGGTGTATCTTCAATAAGCGGCTCAAATTCGCCATTGTACGTCATAGATGGTATCATTATTCCACCGGTTGGCGATCCCGGTAGCGGTTCTAATCCATTAAATGCTATCAATCCTGCTGAAATAGAATCGATAGATGTATTGAAAGATGCTTCGGCAACAGCCATATACGGTTCGCAGGCAACCAATGGTGTGGTTGTTATCACTACAAAAAGGGGTAAAGCCGGAGCGCCGCAGATAACTTATGATTTTTATACAGGTTATCAGGAAATACTAAAACGGATGCCTGTGGTGAATTTGCAGCAGTTTGCTACTATCATTAATGCCCGGGGCATTGTCTGGGGCTTTGATACCAGGCCCCAATTTGTCAACCCTCAATACCTGGGCACCGGTACCGACTGGCAAAAAGAATTATTCCGGAAGGCTCCGATGATGAATCATACGCTTACGGTAAGCGGCGGAGATGCCAGAACCCAATATTTACTATCAACCTCGTATTTTGACCAGGAAGGGATAGCCATTGGATCTGATTTTAAAAGATACTCGGTAAGGCTGAATTTAGATAACAAAACCACTAATTGGCTAAAAATAGGGACCAGCCTTCAATTGGCGCATGTTAATGAAAGTGTAAATTCAACCTCTGGTAATGTAATTGCCACCGCACTAAGCATTAGCCCTGATGTTGTGGTAAAAAATCCTGATGGTTCCTATGGCGGCGTTACCGACCCCGCCGGTTGGGTAGCACCTGTTGCCAACCCGGTGGCATTAGCCCAAATTGTAAAAGACCAGAGAAAGAATAATCAGATATTCGGCAATGTGTACGCCGAAATACAGTTTACCAAAGATCTAAACCTGCGAAGTGAACTATCTGGTAATTTCGATTTTAATACGGAAAATAGGTATTCACCAACTTATAGTTTTGGCAAAAGTAGTATCAGCCGTAATTTCGGTTCCTCAAATGCCGGCCAAAATTTTTATATAGCAATACGCAATTTTTTAACTTATAACCATAATTTCAAAAAACTTCATGTTGATGCCTTAGCGGGGCATGAATCGCAGGAGAGAACTTTTGAATCTCTTTACGGCGCGCGAAGGAATTTTGCTTCAGACAATGTGCAGGCCATTAATGGCGGGGATGCCAGCACGGCCACAAACTCGGGCGATAATTCACAATCAACCCCCACTGGCGGCAATGCACAGGAATCCTGGTTCGGCCGTCTCAATTTTTCCTGGGATGACAGATACCTGCTCACCGGCAATGTAAGGAACGATGGTTCTTCAAATTTCCCCACCAATAATCGTTGGGTTACTACCTATTCGGGCGGGTTTGCCTGGAAAATTAATAACGAGGCGTTTTTAAAAGGCGTAAAATCTATCAACGAATTGAAGCTGAGGCTTGGTTATGGGCTAACCAATAATCAAGGCATACCGGGCAATACTTTTGTAACCCAACTTACATCGGTGCCTAACAGCCTGTCAGGTACAGCGCAGTTTCAAAACAATTTGGCAAACGCAGCCGTGAAGTGGGAAAAAACTGATTATTATAATGCCGGGATCGATGGATCGTTCTGGAACGGGCGGTTAGGCTTTTCATTAGACGTTTATGACCGCGAAACACACGGCCTTTTATTACAGGTACCGCTTCCAGAATACTCTGGTACTGTGGCGGGTTGGGGGCCGGGGGCCATGCAAGCGCCTTTTGCCAACGTCGGCTCGCTAAGCAACAAAGGGGTCGACTTCCAAATCAACTCTACCAATATTATTTCTAAAAATTTCAGCTGGAAATCTACTTTTACCATATCGCGAAATAAAAATAAAGTGACCAGTTTAGGTGCTGGTGGAGACATGGCTAACTTAAGCCAGAAATCTTATACAATTAATGATATAATCGAAAAAACAGTGGTGGGCCAAGCTATTGGCGAATTTTACGGCTATGTATTTGATGGGATATTTTCAAAGCCAAGTGATTTTCAAAACCATGCCCGGCCTGCTGATCCCAATGGTAACCCTTATCCGGTTTCTTCGGCAGGCGGTGGTATCTGGTACGGCGACCGTATGTTCAAGGATTTGAACGGCGACGGTGTTATCGACTCAAAAGATCAAACCTTTTTGGGCTCCCCAATCCCGAAATTCCAGTATGGTATCAATAATACATTTAACTACAAAAATTTTGACCTGAATATTTTCTTCAGCGGCAGTTATGGCAACAAAGTATTCAATCAAATAGCTATACAGCAAACCGATCCGGGAAATCATGCCACTTTTTTCACATCGGTACTAAATTATGCCAAATTGGCTCTGGTAGATCCCAAAGGCTCTGCAACCGATGTTAACAATGTATATGTAACCAACCCAAACACTACCGTTTTTGGGTTGAGAAATGATAATACCAATACCAATAACCGGCCTAATAGTTTAATGATCGAGGATGGCTCATTCCTGAGGTGCAAAAATATCACCTTAGGTTACCGCTTGCCAGAAAGCCTTTTATCAAAAATATCTGTGCGGTCTGTCAGGGTATATGCCAATGTATCCAACGCATTTATAATTACAAAATATAAAGGCATGGATCCCGAGATAGGTTCGTGGAACCCGCTTCAGGCAGGTTGGGACAGCGGTTATTACCCGCAGCCAAGAGTATTTACTATTGGTGCAAACATAACCTTGAAATAATAAAACGATTATCGATTTAAAATATTTGTTTATGAAATCAATTCACAAAATTATCACCATCCTGCTATGTGTTGCCGCAATAGCCGGATGTAAAAAGAGTTTTTTGGACCGTCCGTCCAACTCGCAGATCAGTGCTAATACTTTTTACAAAACCACTTCCGAATTACGGCTGGCTACGGCAAGCCTGTACGCCGGTTCAGAGTGGTTTCAATGGAACACTCAGGGCTACATACCACTTGGCGACGTATTGGCCGGTACCGCCAGCTTTCCGTATAATGGCGATTTGGTACAGCTTTTTACACGAACTATTACCGCCCAAAATGGCCTTGTGACAAATGGTTGGGTTGGGTTGTATAATGTTATAGCGCAATGTAATACGGTTATCAGTGCCATACAGCAACAGGCATCTTCATCCATTTCGGCAACAGACAAAAATGCTGCCATAGCTGAGGCAAAATTTATTCGTGCCGTGGCTTATTATCACCTGGCGGTGTATTGGGGGGCTGTGCCAATTATTGAAGACAACAGCAAACTGTTAAAAGACCCGCTGCTTCCTCGTAATATTGTTTCGGATGTGTATAAATTTGTTACTAAAGACCTGACTTACGCAACGCAATATCTTCCCAAAACAGATGAAAAAGGCCGGGTAACTACCTGGTCGGCGCAGGGAATGCTGGGCAAAGTATATTTAACGATGGCAGGTTTAGGCAAAAGTGGCAGCCGCGACCAGGCCTTGTTGGACAGTGCCAAAAAATATGCGGGCAATGTGTGTAAAAATAGCAACTTGTCGTTGTTTCCCAGCTATTATGATCTTTTCAAGGTGCAAAACAACGATAGCCCTGAATCATTGTTCGCGCTCCAGTGGGCCGGAGGCGTGGGTTATGGTATTGGTAATGCCCTGCAACAATATTTTGCGCCAGATGGTAAAGTTACTCCTCAACAACAAGGCGGATGGGAGAGCTTAGCGCCAAGCTATGATTTATACCAGATGTATTCGGGTAAGGATACGGTAAGGCGTAAAGCCACTATTATGCTTACCGGAGATTTTTATCCCGAATTGAATCAAGCAGGTGGTGGTTATACGGCTAAATCTCCAGGCCTGAAAAAACACATTATTGGCACCGAAAAAGATAACAACTTACCAACAATGGATTCCTGGTCATCTCCCGAACATAATGCAATTCTTAGGTTGGCCGATGTGTATTTGGTATATGCCGAAGCTATTTTGGGTAACGATGGTACTACAAGTAATGGTGATGCTCTAAAGTATTTCAATGCTGTGCGCGCAAGGGCCGGCGTGGATATTGTGACTGCAATAACCCCAACTTTACTACGCACGGAAAGAAGGGTTGAACTTGCTTTTGAAGGACAATACTGGATAGACCTGGTTAGGTATTCTTATTACGATCCAACTAATGCGGTGAAATTTCTTAATGATCAGGATCTTAATCACGGTCGGATTTCGTTTACTTATGATCCTAAAACGAAGATAGCCAGAAGGGATACTATTGCTCCGCCAGTTACACTTCCGGCAACTATCGCTTCATTTACGTTGCCAATTCCATCATCAGAGTTGACCACCGACCCTAAATTGGCACAGCCGCCGGTACCCTATTATTAATTAAAACATTTAAAATATTTTGTTATGAAAAAGAAATCATACTTAAGCTTGTATTTTTTGTCACTTGTCTTTATGATAGTGGCCTTACTGCCGGCTTGTAAAAAGAATGCAGATGTCGGCAGCAGTGCTCCTCCGGTTATTACGTCTATTAAAAGTTATGTAGCCTCACCAAATGACACGGTTTTAAATAGAGCCGAGGCAAAGGGCCAGTGGGTGGTAATAACCGGGCAAAATTTGCAAAATGCAACTCAAATCAATTTTGACGGGGTTCCAGCATCTTTTAACAATGCTTTATTTGCGCCTGGTAGTGCTGTTGTGCAAATACCTAACATACAGTTTGCAAAAATTGATACTGCTAAGCTATATACTGTAGACTATAAAACAACAGCCGGCTCAACAACGTTTTCTTTTAAATTAGGCCCGGCAGCACCTGCTGTTTGGACAATTTCAAATATATATGCCAACCCGGGTGATTCTGTTTTTGTTAATGGCGCAAATCTGTTTTTCGTTCGAAGCTTTTCATATAGGGGTACAGCAATCCCGTCGTTTAAATTAGATACTAACGGGACTTCTATCGGATTTTTGATGCCGGCTGCAACGACCAATGATCGGGTATTGGTAACCACCAAAATCGGTACGGTGAATTTTAAAATAAACGCGACCCCGGTCATAGCAGGTATTTCCAATGAAAATGCCAACCCGGGTGATTCGGTTTATATTTATGGCAGCTATCTTAAAGATATTCAAACGCTAACTTTTGCCGGTACGCCAGTTACTTCTTATAAATCATCAAAAGATGGGAGTTATGTTGGGTTCGTTTTGCCAACGCTAACGCAAAGCGGGCCGGTATCTGTTACTACAGATTTTGGCACAGGTACTACCGTGTACAAAGTGCACGATCTTGTAAGTGGTATAATTGCCAATATAGAAAATGATAAGTGGGGTATGATAGGCTGGGATGGGGGAACCCAAAGTACTGGCAACCCTGCTAATGCTCAATCGTGGCTGCCATACAATCCTGATTTTCCCGGAAATACTTCAAATTTTGCTGTGCTAAAAACCAATATTCTGGAGCCGGGAGAAGGCTATGGTGATGGTTGGCCGCCTGATTATCAACTTGCCTTTGATAAGGAGCAATGGATTCCACAAGCTAATTTGGGCGATTCTATTCAGAATTATGCATTAAAATTTGAAATAAGTATTCCGAAAGCATGGAATGGAGGTGCACTTAATATTAAAGTTAACGGCAAAACTACATTTATTTATCGTTGGGAACCATGGAAAAGATCCGGGACTACTGCTACCGTAGCCTACACTACAAAAGGTTGGATGACGCTGACGGTTCCTTTTACGGAGTTCCGTAAAACAGATCTTGATCTGGGCGATGGCAAAGGTGTTGCAATGACACAATTTTCTGATATACTGGATAGTTCAGGAAATGGTACGTGCTTTATATGGTTACATAACTATGGCGCTTTCAATACAGCAACCGGCTTTTATGGCGCTGTTGATAACTTGAGAGTTATAAAAATTAAATAAGCTAAAGCCCCGTGGCAGCATATGACTGCGGGGCTTTTAACTAATAAAAATTTGAGACTAAATGAGAATAGCCTTAAAAGCACAAAGCTCTGGCAGAAGCCCTTAATGCTATTACCTAAAATTATTGTACCAATTTTTTCAAACAAATAATGAACAATTATTAATATTTAAAACTCAAGTAACATGAAAAAAATCATACTATTATTTTTGGCTCTAACAACAGGGATGTTAGCCAAAGCACAGCAAACTCTGTATGCCGAAAATTTTGAATCAAATGTTACCGCCGTTAGTGATGGCTATATGTATTCATTTGCACCATCTACAAAGACAGGAAAATGGAATGGTGGAGTCGATTTAAAAACCGCTGACAATGCCAATATAAATTTGCGTCAAGGGTGGGGTGACGGATTTCTATTGAAAATAGAATCCAAAGGTGCTGCTGTTACCATACCTAATATCAATGTGGCCGGTTTTACAAATTTAAACCTGTCTTATGAATTTGTTGTTGAAGATGCAGGAGATGCTATAGTACCAAAAATTGAAGCAAGTATTGATGGCGGTGCTTCTTGGGTAACTCTACCTACAGTTGCTAGTGGTGGAAAGTGGTCTAAAGAAACAAAATCGGTTGCTTTGCCTTTAGGGAATTATAAAACAATAAGCCTCAGAATGAATCCTAATACTGTGAATGCTAATGCTATAATGTTTGATAATTTTATAATTACTGGAAAGCAGTAAGCCTGGCGACTGAAATCAGGATTGTATATAGTTTAGATTGAAGGAGTAAAATCAAATTACTCAAAATCATTTAAGTTGGTTAAAAATAAATCATTGAATTTTTTATATGCAGGGCAGACACATTACTATTGAGCCGGACCGCAACGCCACCTTTGGAGAAGAGGATGTGATCGATTCTGAATTTCAAAAGAATAAAACAGAAGTTTGTTGATTAAGGTATCCCTGTGGTGCTGGGTGAATATGGAACCTGGAGACGGACTCCCGAAACCAACACGGGGTAATCCTAAGGATACGCTGATGCACAACAGGTCTGTGGATTACTGGCTAACTTATACGACCAAAACTATGAGAGCGAATGGTATTTTACCATTCTGGTGGGGGGCAGTAATGGTTTTGACAGAAAAAATAATGTGGCTAATAGCCGGCGCATGGTAAATGCCATTATTGCAGGATATAAATAAAAAATGATATTGTGGCTGAAGAAAAAATCCTCTGAACAGTATGGTTCAGAGGGCTCTTTTAAATAAAAATTAAGACAAAATGAAAATTAAGTATTCTTTTACAATATTGATATCGCTTATTACAGGTATATCTTTATTCGCATGCAAAAAGGCGAAAACTCTTGACCCGCAACT
This sequence comes from Mucilaginibacter sp. RCC_168, assembly GCF_041355315.1. Taxonomy (NCBI): domain Bacteria; kingdom Pseudomonadati; phylum Bacteroidota; class Sphingobacteriia; order Sphingobacteriales; family Sphingobacteriaceae; genus Mucilaginibacter; species Mucilaginibacter sp. RCC_168. Next base: position 5,613 of record NZ_JBFUPN010000021.1, on the reverse strand, counting down.
AACAGTTAGTGCGTCTACAATAAATTTTACAGGAGATGGTGGAAGCCAGGACATAACCGTTGCAGTTAATGCCGATTGGAGCGTCGACAACCCAGCTTTTTCGTGGTTGCAATTAAGTACAACATCAGGCCAAAGCGGCAACACTGTTATTCATTTAACAACATTATCACAAAATGCTACAACGGCATCCCGCTCTGGTATTTTATTCATAAGTTCTTCCAACGGGCAGGCAAGAAGGGTGATAGTTTCTCAGGCCCCCACCTTATACCCAGGTTATAATACATTCCCTATAGCGCCAGATATGACCGGAATGACCAGTACCGCCGTGCAACTGGCAGCAAAAATGCAGATGGGGCTAAATTTTGGTAATACCATGGAGTCTCCAAACGAAGGTGATTGGCAGAGTAGTAAAATGACCGAATCGTATGTGAAATTTGTAAAAAGTTTAGGTTTCAATGCTGTACGGATTCCCTGTAACTGGGTTTGGAGTCATTTAAGCGATCGGAAAAAGGCAACAATTGACCCGGCCTGGCTTGCGCGGGTGAAAGAAGTGGTTGGATGGTGTGTTGCTAATGATGTATATGTGATACTTAATGCTCACGGGGATAATGGTTGGCTGGAAAATAATGTCAATGCGTTAAAGAAAGATTCCGTTAATGCGATGCAAAAGGCGATTTGGGAGCAGATTGCTACAACCATGCGCGATTTTGATGAGCACCTTATATTTGCCGGCGCGAATGAACCTGCAGCGGATAATGCCGAGCAGATGGCCATACTCAATGGTTACCACCAGACATTTATTAATGCAGTTCGCTCTACCGGAGGCAGGAACAGTTACCGGGTGCTGGTTGTGCAGGGGCCTCACACCGACCCTAATAAAACTAATGACTTGATGAATACGCTTCCGACAGATAAGATCCCTAACAAGTTGATGGTGGAGGTACATGACTACACGCCTGCTGCATTTACGATACTAACGGATGGAGATGCAAGTTGGGGCAAAATGGTTTACTACTGGGGGGCTGGGTATCATTCGACTATTGAGCCAGACCGCAATGCAACCTATGGAGAAGAGGATGCGATCACTTCTGAATTACAAAAGATGAAACAGAAGTTTGTTGATAAAGGTATCCCTGTGATGCTGGGTGAATATGCCGTCTGGAGGAGGACTGCCGCCACCAATAGCAATTATCTTCCTAAGGATCTGGATATGCACAACAAGTCTGTGGATTATTGGACAACTTTTGCGACCAAAACGGCTGTTGCGAATGGCCTTCATCCATTCTGGTGGGAGATAGGTTTTATGTTAGACAGATCTAATAATGTGGTAAAGGACCAGCGTATGATGGATGCCATTAAAGCAGGATATAAACAGTAATGGTGGATTAAAAGCTTTTACTGGAACAGCGGTACTGTGAATGGGCTATACAGTACCGTTTTCCGGTGAGCTAACTTTAAAAAATTTAGCTTAACGTATATAATTGATATTGATTGTGAAAAGATAAATCAAACTAAGAAACTGCTTAAAAAAGGTAATTTGAAAAGTATTATGATAGGATTTGGCAGCATTTTAAGGTCTGTAAGATGTGATTTTATGCAATAAGAGCTGAGAAACTTTGCTTATCTACCTGTCAAAACCATTCACAGCATTCTTAACAAATCAAATTTAAACAGCTCCTAACAAAAATGAACAATATAATAAATATGAAAAAAGGTATATTTTTAGTCTTACTATTCTTGGTCCCATCGCTTTCTTTTTCCTGTAAAAAGAAAGCGATGGAGCCTCAACTCACTGTTTCTTCTTTGCAAGTTGTTTTTGAGGCGAAAGGAAGTAGTTCTGATCTTTCCATTACTACAAATGGTAATTGGACAGCGGCGGCCAACATCTTATCTCCATGGTTCACCATAAGTCAGTCATCGGGAGGCCCGGGAAATGTTACGCTTAAGTTAACCGCGAACGCTAACAACACGGGGGCTGGCCGCGAGGCGATAGTGACTATCAACGCTTCTAATGGTGATATAAAGCAAATTCAAGTTTCACAGCCGGATAATGAAGATCTGGAAGCAAAATTCGCAAAAGTTTCGCCGAAACTTCTCACCAATAATGGGAATCCTTTATTAGATTTTATGTTTACGGCCGACCCAACAGCTATAGAATACAATGGAAGAATTTATGTGTATGCCACGAATGACCAACAACAGTATGAGAAGGTAGGAAAGGATGGGAAAAATAGTTACGAGTATATCCGTACACTGGTCATGATGTCTTCCGATGATATGGTCAATTGGACTTATCATGGCCTCATAAATACAGCAAAGCTGGCGCCATGGACTTTTACGTCCTGGGCGCCTTCCATTACATCCAGACTGGAAGCAGATGGTAAGACGCACTTCTATTTGTATTACTCCAATAGCGGTGCTGGCTCAGCCGTGCTTACTTCCACCTCTCCCGTTGGCCCCTGGAAAGACCCATTAGGAAAGAACATAGTCGACCATTCTGTTCCCGGTGTTGATGTCGATGTTCCATTCGATCCCGGGGCTATGATTGACAACCAAGGTACAGGCTGGCTGGTTTTTGGAGCCGGAAAGCCTAAAACAAAATATATGCCGGATAATGCCAGAATCGTCAAATTAGGACCAGATATGATCAGTTTGGCCAGCAGTATTTCTAAAATACCCGCTCCTTATTTTAATGAGGCCAGCGACCTTAATTTTATCAATGGAACCTGGGTTTATAGCTATTGTACGAGTTGGGATGAACGCACTGAATGGCCTTATAGCAATATTGCTAAACCAACCGCATGCAACATATCTTATATGACGAGTAAAACACCATTAGATCCGAATAGTTGGACGTATCGCGATAATTACTTTAAGAATACCGGCGACGTTAACGTGGGACCTTTGACAAACAATCACAGTCACTTGTTCAAGTTTAAAGGGAAATATTATCTTGCTTACCATGCCATGTATTTACAGGATTATTTTAACACTAAGGGTGGTTTTCGTAATGTGGGTATCGAAGAAGCACCGGTGGATGAAGGGGGTGGCGTGAATATACCCATGATCAACGCAACTTTTAAAGGTCCGTCACAAACTAATCTATTAAATCCGTTCGTTCTGCAGCAAGCTGAAACCACCGCAGGCACTTCGGGGCACGTCCAGTTCGATACTGTTGGTGTTGTGGGTAATATGGTTGCCAAAGGACAAATAGATAAACAATGTCTCATGGTCCGGGGAGCCGATTTTAGCAAACAGATTCCTGCCAAATTCGAAGCCCGTGTGAAAGGAAAAGGTACAATTGATGTTTATGTAAATAATCTTAAAGGCCCGGCTCTTGTTTCTCTTGTATGTGATGCGAAGGAATGGACTACGCTCTCAAAGCAAATAGGACTGAACATAGATAAAGGAGTAAGGAATATCTATTTTGTATTTAATGGAGAGGGTTTTTTGTTTGATGAATGGAAATTTTATTAGTCCGGTTGCTGGTTTATTGATGCTATTTATAAGCAGATGTTCGATCAAAGAGGGCTGTTGCTGCCGATTCGGTGAAACCGTTACGCCTTTCTTTTGAGAGCCAGGCAAAGTGCTTGATCAGCGTATGATGGATGCCATTAAAAGCAGGATATAAACAGTAATGTTGGATTAAAGCTTTCACTGGAAGCGGTACTGTGAACAGATAAGACAGTACGTTTCTGGCGAGCTAAACTTTAAAAATACGCTAAGTTTTACGATAAAAGATCAGAAGTAATGAAAATTAAATAAGAGAGAGTTTAGTTGTTTATTTATAAGTGAATGCCAGGGGCCTTTACCGAGAGGTTCCGGCATTTTTTAACTACCACAATTCTGTTTTCAACGTCGGGATCTTAACTCAGGCGTTAACTAAAATATGATACGAAAAATCTGTAAATTATTTTCAACATCAGGCAATGAACCTTTGCACAAAGTGTAATATTAAAGTAAGCTGAAAGAAATCAACAGTGATCTATTTGAACGCATGACGATTGCCGAGGCAAATGATACCTGGTTAAAAAAGGGGATATGGAAAATCAAATTATTTCAAAAGCGCCAGAATTAAATGAAAGTGAAATTAAAGCTTTGATAGAGAATTTTGATACGATTGGTATTTTGCTTAAAGAGCACCCTATTATCTTCAGTAACCCTATCTTAACGTCTGAGTCGAAAAAAATGTGTAACGATGGCTTAGTTCTTATTAAGAAGTTAACTCAAAAGTGTTTAGAACATTATGGGATGCGTTACCTTTCAAAATAAGATTTCAACTACATGCTACTTAAACATGTGTTATAACCTAAAGGAATAAATAATTATGAAATATACGATTGCCTGTATAATGGTGTTTTTGGTGGCTGGCGGAGTTTCGGCACAAAGCAAAAGCGAGGTGGCGCTTACCGCGAAGATCAACAGGATCATCAGGAAAATGACGCTGGAAGAAAAAATAGGGATGCTGCATGGCAACGCTTTGTTTTCTTCAGGGGGCGTACCACGTTTAGGTATTCCGGAGCTCACCTGCGATGACGGGCCATTGGGTGTACGCGAAGAGATAAAGCGGTTTGATTGGGCCTCGGCTAACTGGACAACCGATTCTGCCATGTTCCTGCCAAATGGTTCGGCAATAGCCGCCACCTGGAACCCGGTAATGGCCAACCGGTATGGCGTAGTAATAGGGGAGGAGGCGAATGCCCGGAAAAAGATGGTCATGCTTGCACCTGCATTCAATATTTGCAGGATGCCGCTTTGCGGCCGTACCTATGAATATTATTCCGAAGACCCTTATCTGAACAGCCAGTTGGCTGTTCAATCTGTCAAAGGGATCCAAAGCCAGCATGTAGCAGCTTGCATAAAACATTTTGCCGCCAATAACCAGGAGCTTAACCGCGACAGCGTAAACACGATGGTTGATGAAAGGGCTTTGCGCGAGATCTATCTCCCGGCCTTTAAGGCAGCCGTACAGCAAGGGAATGCTTACACGGTTATGTCGGCCTACAATAAGGTGAATGGTTACTGGTGTTCCGAGAATGATTTTTTATTAAATAAAGTGCTGAAAAAGGAATGGGGTTTTAAAGGGGTGGTCATGTCAGACTGGGCCGGGACACACCATACAGTTGCTGCGGCCAATAACGGGCTTGACATTGAAATGGGATCAAGCGGGCCGTATGACCGGTGGTACTTTGCCCAGCCATTGCTTGCCGCTGTAAAAGCGGGCCAGGTTTCTGAAAAAACGATTGACGATAAAGTGCGCAGGATTTTATGGCTCATGTACCATACCTCCATGAGTGCTGATCATCCTAAAGGATCAATAGCTACGCCAGAACATGCGAAAGCCGCTTATGATATCGCATCAGAATCCATTGTTCTGCTAAAAAACGACAATCATTTATTGCCATTAAAAACAAGCGCAATCAAACGCATTGCAGTAATCGGGGATAATGCGGTACGCACATTTGCCCTGGGAGGGTATGGCGCGGGAGTAAAGGCCAAATATGAGGTTACCGCCCTGGAGGGCATAAAATCAAGATTTGGCAAAACAGCCGGTATCAGTTTTGCGCAGGGTTACAGGGCCAATTACCTGGCAAGTAAAACCGACGAACAAAA